>NZ_MAPV01000058.1:0-211 GCF_001700505.1 Streptomyces mutomycini | reverse complement strand
CTCTTCGCGACCGCGCCGGCCGGCCGAGGGCCGTCCGGGACCGCCGGCTTCACCGCCTTCCGTACCACCGGAAGACCAACCGGAACCTGACCCCGCACCGCTTTGGGAGAGTCGCAATGACGCACCTCCGCACCGAGCGCACCAGAACGAGAACACCGGTCCCGGCGAACACCCTCGCGGCCGCCCTTCTCCTGCCCACCGCCCCCGGAGC
>NZ_MAPV01000057.1 GCF_001700505.1 Streptomyces mutomycini | reverse complement strand
GGCCACGGCGTCCGGGCGGCGGGTACTGTTCCGCACAGGAGCCCCCCGGCGGGTTCCGGCCCACCTAGCGCCGACCCGCGAGGCAGACCCCCGTGAATCTGGACGACTTCTCCGACCTGATCGAACGCCCCGACGGAGGCGTACGGCGTGATGCCGAGGAACGCCGGGAGCGGCTCACCGTTCCCGTCGGCGCGCTCGGCCGGCTGGACGAGCTGGGTGAGTGGCTGTCGGCCGCCCAGCAGTCGGTGCCGGTCAAGGCGGTCGAGCGGCCGCGCGTCGTGCTGTTCGCCGGTGACCACGGGGTCGCGGAGCTGGAGGTGTCCGGCAGGCGCGCGGGGACCGCGCACGAGCTGGTGCGGGCGGCGCTGGACGGCGCGAGCCCCGTCGCCGTGCTGGCCCGCCGCTTCTCCGTCCCCGTACGGATCGTGGACGCCGGCCTGGACTGTGATCCGGAGCTGCTGCCCGACGCCGTCGTGCGCCACCGGGTGCGGCGCGGCAGCGGCCGGATCGACGTCGAGGACGCGCTGACGGCGGAGGAGGCCGAGCAGGCCGTACGCCTCGGGATGCTCATCGCCGACGAGGAGGCCGACTCCGGCACGGATCTCGTGGTGCTGGGCGACCTGAGTGTCGGCGGTACGACGGCGGCCTCGACGCTGATCGCGGCACTGTGCGGCACGGACGCCTCGGTGGTGACCGGGCGCGGCGGTGCGGGGATCGACGATCTGGCGTGGATGCGTAAGTGCGCGGCGATCCGGGACGCGCTGCGGCGGGCCCGGCCGGTCCTCGGCGACCAGCTGGAGCTGCTGGCCGCCGTGGGCGGAGCGGACCTGGCGGCGATGACGGGGTTCCTGCTGCAGAGCGCGGTGCGCCGGATGCCCGTGGTGCTGGACGGCGTGGTCTCGGCGGCCTGTGCCCTGGTGGCCCAGCGGGCGGCCTTCCGGGCACCGGACTGGTGGCTGGCGGGGCAGCTCAGCGGGGAACCGGCACAGCTCAAGGCTCTGGACCGGATGGCGCTGACCCCGTTGCTGGACCACGGGGTGACGGTGGGCGGTGGAAGCGGGGCGCTGCTGGCCCTGCCGCTCGTCCAGGCGGCGGCGGCACTGGCGGCGGAGTTGCCCGAACGCGCGACGGAGCCCGCCGCGGACGAAGCGGAGCAGGCGGAGGCAGCGGAGCCGGAGGGAGCGGCAGGCGTGGAGCCCTCGCGGGACACGAAGCCCGCCGACACGACTGCCTGAGTGCCTCAGGGCCCGCCGCCGGGGCGGGGGCCCGGCAGCGGGGTCCTGTCCGGCGCCCCGCCGATCAGGTCCTGGAAGCGGCGGCGCGGCCCCGCCCACCGGACGTCGTGGTGATACGCCCTCAGCACCGCCCTGGCACGGGCCCGGTGCCGCCGGCGGTAGAAGCGCTTCGCCCAGAGCGAGGTGGGCCGGGCCAGCCGTAGTGCTCCGATCAGCGCGACGAACGGGATGAGGGTGCCGATCACCGCCATCCGGGCCTTGCCCTTGAACAGGGCGGTCAGCACGAAGGCGAAGTTGACGACGTAGGTCAGGACGACGCCCAGCCTGTTCTGCTGCTGCTCGCCGCTCAGCTCGTCCACGCCGAGCGGCGAGAAGCCGGCGAGCACGAGCAGGACCAGCGAAGCCGTGAGGACGACGATTTCCACGCTCTGCCGGCCCTCCTCGGTCCAGTAGACGTCGTCCAGGTGCAGGATCAGCGCGAACTCGTCGAGGACCAGCCCCGCGCCCACGCCGAAGACGACCGCGAAGATACCGGCGGCCGCGCCATGCTGGCCGCTCGCGACCGCGCCGAAGCCTCCGACCACCGAGAGCACGACGCCGGGCACCACGTGGTGGACGTGCACACCGCCGGGCGTGAAGTTGCGGAACGGCCCCTTCCCGGCCCTGATCATCCGGGTGATCACCCGGGTCACGGCGAAGGTCAGCACGAAGGCGCTGAGGGCGATCAGGAGCGGGAGCTTGCCCGGCTCGACGATGTTCTGATGGAACCAGTGACCCATGCCACCTCCGCCCGAAGACCCGCCTTTGAGGCTTTTGGGTCGCTTTCGCCCAATCTAGCGCGCGGACGCAGCGGCTAGCCTGCGCGCGGTGACCTCCCTGAACGGCCATGGCCTGCGATTCGCCTTCGGCACCCTGACCGCGCTCCCCGTCCGCGTATCCCGCTGGGACCGCGGCACCGCCCGCGCCGGCATGCTGTGCGCCCCGCTCGCCGGACTCGCCGTGGGGCTGCTCGCGGCCGTCCCCGGAGTGCTGTTCCTGCTGGGCGGGTCGGGCCCCCTGGTGGCCGCGGTCGCCTCCGCCGCGCTTCCCGCCGCGCTGACCCGCGGGCTCCACCTGGACGGGCTCGCGGACACCGCCGACGGACTCGGCAGCGCCAAGCCGGCCGGGGACGCGCTGCGGATCATGAAGCAGTCGGACATCGGGCCGTTCGGTGTCATCACCCTGCTGTTCGTGCTGCTGGCCCAGGTCGCGGCGCTCTTCGAGCTCTACGGCAGGGGCTGGGCGGACGGCGCTCTGGGCACCGTCGTCGCCGCCGTGACCGCGCGGCTCGCGCTCACACTGGCCGCCCGCAGGGGCGTCCCGTCCGCCAGGCCGGAGGGTCTCGGCGCGGCGGTGGCGGGCACCGTCCCCCGCCGGGGCGCGGCGGCCGCGGTCTGTGCGGTTCTCGCTTGCTGCGCGGCCGCCGGTGCGCTGCTCGGCGGCTACGGGGCCGGTCTGCACCAGGTCCTCGCGGTGGCGGCCGGGCTCGCAGCCGCACAGGTGATGCTGCGTCACTGCGTGCGGCGCTTCGGCGGAGTGACGGGCGATGTGTTCGGCGCACTGGAGGAGACGGCGGGCACCGTGGCCCTGCTGGCACTGTCGCTGTCCTTGGGCTGAGGGTGTGCCCTGCCCCGGGCGGCGGCCCCGCCCCCGTGAACCGGCGTCCCGGGCGCGCGTAGGCTCGTTCCCGGCACATTGCGGGCGGCGTCTACGATGCGCCGGGCACGGTCGGCCACCCCCTCGACCAACACAGACCGGCACACAACTCAACGGAAGCGAGAATTCACCACCGTGACTGCTCTCACTCTCAGCACCTCAGGTGCGGCGACGCTGCGCGCCGACGCACTCGTCGTCGGCATCGCCAAGGGAGCCGGATCCAAGTCCGCGGACCTTGTCGTCGCATCCGGCGCCGAGGCCGTGGACAAGGCGTTCGACGGAAAGCTCGCCACCGTCCTGGAGACCCTGGGCGCCTCCGGTGCCGAGGGCGAAGTGACCAAGCTCCCCGCCCCGTCCGGCCTGAAGGTCCCGGTCGTCGTCGCCGTCGGACTGGGTCCGGTCCCGGCGAAGGACGACGCGTACGACTCCGAGGTACTGCGCCGGGCCGCCGGCAGCGCCGCGCGTGCGCTGAAGGGTTCGAAGAAGGCCGGTTTCGCACTGCCGACGGAGTCCGTCGAGGACGCGTCGGCCGTCGCGGAGGGCGCCCTGCTGGGTGCCTACGCCTTCACCGCCTACCAGGGCGGCGAGAACAGGCTCGCGCCCAAGGGCGCCAAGGCCGACGCCAGGAAGCTTCCGCTCGGCGAGGTCATCCTGCTCGGCACCAAGCCGCGCGACAAGGCCTTCAAGGCGGCCGCCGAGCGCGCCGTCGCGGTCGCCGAGGAGATCAACCGGGCCCGCGACCTGATCAACACCCCGCCGAACGACCTGTACCCCGAGTCCTTCGCCGCCGTGGCCTCCGCCGCCGGCAAGGAGCACGGCATCAAGGTGCAGGTCCTGGACGAGAAGGCGCTCGTCAAGGGCGGCTACGGCGGCCTGCTCGGCGTCGGTCAGGGCTCCACGCACGGCCCGCGCCTGGTCAAGCTCTCCTACACCCACCCCAAGGCGGAGAAGACGCTCGCCCTGGTCGGCAAGGGCATCACCTACGACTCGGGCGGCATCTCGCTCAAGTCGCCCGGGCACAACGAGACGATGAAGTGCGACATGAGCGGCGCCGCCGCCGTGTTCGCCGCCGTCGTGTCCGCCGCCCGCCTCGGCCTCCGGGTCAACGTCACCGGCTGGCTGGCCCTCGCGGAGAACATGCCGTCCGGCGACGCCACCCGCCCCGGCGACGTGCTGCACATGTACAGCGGCAAGACCGTCGAGGTGCTCAACACCGACGCGGAGGGCCGCCTGGTCCTCGCCGACGCCCTGACCCGCGCCTCCGAGGAGAAGCCGGACGCGATCGTCGACGTGGCGACCCTGACGGGCGCGATGGTCGTGGCCCTCGGCAACCGCACCTTCGGCGTGATGTCCAACGACGACGCGTTCCGTACGTCGATCCACGAGATCGCCGAGGAGGTCGGTGAGGCCTCCTGGCCGATGCCGCTCCCCGCCGACCTGCGCAGGGGCATGGACTCCCCGACCGCCGACATCGCCAACATGGGCGAGAAGATGGGCGGCGGCCTGGTGGCCGGTCTCTTCCTGCAGGAGTTCGTGGGCGAGGGCATCGCCTGGGCGCACCTCGACATCGCGGGCCCGGCCTTCCACGAGGGCGCGCCGTACGGCTACACGCCCAAGGGCGGCACCGGATCCGCGGTCCGCACCCTGGTCAGGCTGGCCGAGCGTACGGCGGCCGGCGACCTCGGCTGAGTTCCGGACACGGCTTCCGCGCGCCGCACGCAGGGTTCGCTTGCGGCGCGGACGGCCCCGGGCATACGTCCGGGGCCGCCGGTGTTCACCCCGGTGGCCCCGACCGGCATTTTTTTCGGAAATCTGTACGCTTCGGTAACCATCCGGCCCGGATCTTCGGACGGCTCGGAGCGGGGGCCCGCGTCCCGTCCGCCCGCAACAAGTGCGAAGATGGGTTCTCGGCAGGACAGGGCCCCCACCACAGGGCCGAATAACGCAAACGGCCGAACACCAGCCGACCGGCCGGTCACACCCCAGCGACGGGGCCCGGCGTACGGCGCACATGCATGGAGGACGTGACGTGGCGAACGACGCCAGCACCGTTTTCGACCTAGTGATCCTCGGCGGTGGTAGTGGCGGTTACGCCGCGGCCCTGCGCGGAGCTCAGCTGGGCCTGGACGTCGCACTGATCGAGAAGGGCAAGGTCGGCGGCACCTGCCTGCACAACGGCTGCATCCCCACGAAGGCGCTGCTGCACGCCGGCGAGATCGCCGACCAGGCCCGTGAGGCCGAGCAGTTCGGCGTGAAGGCCACCTTCGAGGGCATCGACATGGCGGCCGTCCACAAGTACAAGGACGACGTGATCTCGGGCCTTTACAAGGGTCTGCAGGGTCTCATCGCCTCGCGCAAGGTGCACTACATCGAGGGTGAGGGCAAGCTCTCGTCGCCCACCTCGGTGGACGTCAACGGCCAGCGCGTCCAGGGCCGCCACGTGCTGCTGGCGACCGGCTCGGTGCCGAAGTCGCTGCCCGGCCTGGAGATCGACGGCAACCGCATCATCTCCTCGGACCACGCCCTGAAGCTGGACCGCGTACCGAAGTCCGCCATCGTCCTGGGCGGCGGCGTCATCGGCGTCGAGTTCGCCTCGGCGTGGAAGTCCTTCGGCACCGAGGTCACCATCGTCGAGGGTCTGAAGCACCTGGTCCCGGTCGAGGACGAGAACAGCTCCAAGCTCCTCGAGCGCGCGTTCCGCAAGCGCGGCATCAAGTTCAACCTCGGCACCTTCTTCGACAAGGCCGAGTACACGCAGGACGGCGTGAAGGTCTCCCTCGCCGACGGCAAGACCTTCGAGGCGGAGGTGCTGCTGGTCGCGATCGGCCGCGGCCCGGTCTCGCAGGGCCTCGGCTACGAGGAGGCCGGTGTCGCGATGGACCGCGGCTACGTCCTCGTCGACGAGTACATGCAGACCAACGTGCCGACGGTCTCGGCCGTCGGTGACCTGGTCCCCACCCTCCAGCTCGCCCACGTCGGCTTCGCCGAGGGCATTCTGGTGGCGGAGCGGCTCGCAGGCCTCAAGACCGTGCCGGTCGACTACGACGGCGTGCCGAAGGTGACGTACTGCCACCCCGAGGTCGCCTCCGTCGGCATCACCGAGGCCAAGGCCAAGGAGATCTACGGTGCGGACAAGGTCGTCGCCCTCAAGTACAACCTCGCGGGCAACGGCAAGAGCAAGATCCTGAAGACCGCGGGCGAGATCAAGCTCGTCCAGGTCAAGGACGGTGCCGTGGTCGGCGTCCACATGGTCGGTGACCGCATGGGCGAGCAGGTCGGCGAAGCCCAGCTGATCTACAACTGGGAGGCGCTGCCGTCCGAGGTCGCGCAGCTCATCCACGCCCACCCGACGCAGAACGAGGCGATGGGCGAGGCCCACCTGGCCCTGGCCGGCAAGCCTCTCCACTCCCACGACTGATCCAGTCCCGGGGACGACCGACCACTTCCGCACTTTCGTAAGGAGCAACTGAAACCATGTCGGTTTCCGTAACCCTTCCGGCGCTCGGCGAGAGCGTCACCGAGGGCACCGTCACCCGCTGGCTGAAGGCCGAGGGCGAGCACGTCGAGGCCGACGAGCCGCTGCTCGAGGTCTCGACCGACAAGGTCGACACCGAGATCCCCGCGCCCGCCTCCGGCGTCCTGTCGTCCATCAAGGTCGCCGAGGACGAGACCGTCGAGGTCGGCGCAGAGCTGGCCGTCATCGACGACGGCTCGGGCGCACCCGCCGCCGAGTCCGCGCCGGCCGCCGAGCCGGAGGCCGCCCCGGCCCCGGCCGAGGAGGCCGCTCCGGCTCCGGCCGAGGAGGCCCCCGCCGCGGAGGCCCCTGCCGCCGAGGCTCCCGCCGCTCCGGCCGGTGGTGCCTCCGGCACCGACGTCACCCTCCCCGCGCTCGGCGAGAGCGTCACCGAGGGCACCGTCACCCGCTGGCTGAAGGAGGTCGGCGAGGAGGTCGCGGAGGACGAGCCCCTGCTCGAGGTCTCCACGGACAAGGTCGACACCGAGATCCCCGCCCCGGTCGCCGGTGTGCTGCTGGAGATCGTCGTCGGCGAGGACGAGACCGCCGAGGTGGGCGCCAAGCTCGCCGTCATCGGTGCTCCTGGTGCCGCGCCGGCCGCCGCTCCGGCGGAGGCCGCCCCGGCCCCCGCCGCGGCTCCGGCTCCGGCTCCTGCCGCGCCCGCCGCTCCGGCTGCTCCGGCACCCGCCCCGGCCGCACAGGCTCCGGCAGCGCCCGCCGCTCCGTCGGCGCCCGCCGGTGACGACGGCGCGTACGTCACGCCGCTGGTCCGCAAGCTCGCCGCCGAGAACGGCGTCGACCTGGGCGCGGTCAAGGGCTCCGGCGTCGGTGGCCGCATCCGCAAGCAGGACGTCGTCGCCGCCGCGGAGGCCGCCAAGGCCGCCGCCGCTCCGGCTCCGGCCGCCGCTGCCCCGGCAGCCAAGGCCGCGCCGAAGCTCGAGGCGTCCCCGCTGCGCGGTCAGACGGTCAAGATGACCCGCATGCGCAAGGTCATCGGCGACAACATGATGAAGGCCCTGCACTCGCAGGCCCAGCTGACCTCGGTCCTCGAGGTCGACATCACCAGGCTGATGAAGCTGCGCAACCAGGCGAAGGACTCCTTCGCCGCCCGTGAGGGCGTCAAGCTGTCCCCGATGCCGTTCTTCGTGAAGGCGGCGGCCCAGGCGCTGAAGGCCCACCCGGTCGTCAACGCCCGGATCAACGAGGACGAGGGCACCATCACGTACTTCGACTCGGAGAACATCGGCATCGCCGTGGACGCCGAGAAGGGTCTGATGACCCCGGTCATCAAGGGTGCGGGCGACCTGAACATCGCCGGTATCGCGAAGAAGACCGCCGAGCTGGCCGGCAAGGCCCGCGGTGGCGGCCTCACCCCGGACGACATGTCCGGCGCGACCTTCACCGTCAGCAACACCGGCTCGCGCGGTGCGCTGTTCGACACGGTCATCGTGCCGCCGAACCAGGCGGCCATCCTGGGCATCGGCGCCACCGTCAAGCGTCCGGCGGTCATCGAGACCGCCGAGGGCACCGTCATCGGCGTCCGCGACATGACGTACCTCTCGCTCTCCTACGACCACCGTCTGGTGGACGGCGCGGACGCCGCCCGCTACCTGACCACGGTCAAGGCGATCCTCGAGGCCGGCGAGTTCGAGGTCGAGCTCGGTCTCTGAGCCGTCCAGCTGTAACCAGCCTCACCAGCGGCGCCCCCGTCCGGAACACTTCCGGGCGGGGGCGCCGCCGTATTGTCTAGACACCACCGGTCGCCCTCGGACGCCGTGTTGGTGGAGAGCAGTACCGGTTCGCCCGAAGGAGCCCGTCATGACCCCGCCCGTCGTCCACTCGCTGCGCGAGCAGATCCGCGAGCACATCGTGGAAGGGATAGTCAGCGGGCGCTGGAAGCCGGGTGAGCGGATCGTGGAGCGCCGCATCGCGACCGAGCTGGAGGTCAGCCAGACACCGGTCCGCGAGGCGCTGCGCGAGCTGGAGACCCTGCGGCTGATCGAGTCGGCGCCCAACAAGGGCGTACGGGTCCGGAATCTGACCGCTGCCGACCTGGAGGAGAGCTACCCCGTACGGGCCGGGCTGGAGCAGATCGCGGCGGAGCTGGCGGCCCCGGCGCTCGCCGAGGACTGCTCGGCGCTGACACCGCACGTGGCGGCGCTGTACGAGGCGGACCGGCTGGCCGACGGTGAGGCGCAGGTGCGGCACACCGTCGCCTTCCACCGGGAGCTGGTGCGTGCGGCGGGGAACGCCGTGCTGCTGCACACCTGGGAGGGGCTGGGCATCGAGGTGTTCACGGCCCTGTCGATCCGCTGGCTGGGCACGGTGCAGAAGTCGTACGCGGAGGAGCACGAGGCACTTATCGAGGCGTTCCTGCGGCGCGACCCGCAGATCGCGGTGCTGGTGAAGGAACACGTTCTCGGGTGCGCGCCGCGCGCCTGAGGCACGTCCGCCCCGTCCGCCCCGTCCGCACCCCGGGACGCCGCTTCGGACAGCCGCGCCCATCTGCGGCGCGGTCCGCTCCACGGTGCAGGTCGCTGCCCGTTTCACCCCCTTGATCCCGTCACTCCGTGCCCCGTTTCGCGGCACCCCATGCCACTTTTCTTCATATCAAGAAGTTTTGCCCTTCACCCTTTGATCGATCATCGATCGGAGACTTACAGTTCAGTCGCGGGCCCACCGGCCCGATCGCCCTGTCCTGCCAGTCAGGGCCTTCTCCACCCCCTCCCACTCCGGAAGGCGGCGATCATGACCGACCCCGTAGCAACGCTTCCGAGCGAGCTCGACCAGCTCCCGGACCGCGACCCCGAGGAGACCGCCGAGTGGGCGGCCTCCCTGGACGCCGTCACCAAGGCCGCGGGCCCGCACCGCGCCGCTTACCTGATGCGGCGTTCGCTCCAGCACGCCGAGGGCGCCGGCATCGCGCTGCCCAAGCTGCTGGAGAGCGATTACGTCAACACCATCCCCACCTCCGCCGAGCCCGCGTTCGACGGCGACCTGGAGATGGAATCGAAGATCACCGCGTGGAACCGCTGGAACGCGGCCGCGATGGTCACCCGTGGCTCCCGCTTCGGCGTCGGCGGCCACATCGCCACGTTCGCCTCGGCGGCCTGGCTGTACGAGACGGGCTTCAACCACTTCTTCCGCGGCAAGGAAGGTGACGGCTCCGGCGACCAGCTCTACATCCAGGGCCACGCCTCCCCCGGCATCTACGCCCGCGCCTTCCTCGACGGCCGCCTCTCCGAGCAGCAGCTCGACAACTTCCGCCAGGAGTCGGGGGGCGACGGCCTGCCGTCCTACCCGCATCCGCGGCGGCTGCCCTGGCTGTGGGAGTTCCCCACCGTGTCGATGGGTCTCGGCCCGCTCTCGGCGATCTACCAGGCGCGCTTCAACCGCTATCTGACCAACCGCAGGATCAAGGACACGTCGAACTCGCACGTCTGGGCCTTCCTGGGCGACGGCGAGATGGACGAGCCCGAGTCGACCGCCGCCCTCGCCCTCGCGGCCCGTGAGCAGCTCGACAACCTGACCTTCGTCATCAACTGCAACCTGCAGCGTCTCGACGGCCCGGTCCGCGCCAACTTCCGCGTGGTCCAGGAGCTGGAGGGCGCGTTCCGCGGGGCCGGCTGGAACGTCGTCAAGACGCTCTGGGGCAACGCCTGGGACGAGCTGTTCCAGCTGGACACCACCGGCGCGCTGATCCGGCGCCTCCGCGAGGTCCCCGACGCGCAGTTCCAGACGTACGCGACCCGCGACGTGGCCTACATCCGCGAGCACTTCTTCGGCGCCGAGCCCGCGCTCGCCGAGCTGGCGAAACTGCTGAGCGACGCCAAGATCGCCGAGTGCTTCTACAGCTCCCGCGGCGGCCACGAGGCCCGCAAGGTGTACGCGGCCTACCGTGCGGCCGTCGAGCACAAGGGCGCGCCGACCGTGATCCTGGCCCAGACGGTCAAGGGGTACACGCTCGGCAAGGGCTTCGAGTCCAAGAACGCCAACCACCAGATGAAGAAGCTGTCGACCGACGAGTTCAAGAGCATGCGCGAGCTGCTCGGCCTCCCGATCCCGGACAGCGCCTTCCAGGACGGTCTGGTCCCCTACGGCCACCCGGGCGCCGACTCCCCCGAGGTCCGCTACCTCCAGGAGCGCCGCGCCGCCCTCGGCGGTCCGGCCCCCGCCCGCCGGGTGCACGCGGTGGCTCTGCCGCAGCCGCAGGAGCGCGCCTTCCAGGCCCTGTACAAGGGGTCCGGCAAGCAGGAGATGGCCACGACCATGGCGTTCGTCCGCCTGGTGAAGGACCTGATGCGGGACAAGGAGACCGGCAGGCGCTGGGTTCCGATCGTCCCGGACGAGGCCCGCACCTTCGGCATGGAGTCGCTGTTCCCCTCGGCCGGCATCTACTCGCCGCTCGGCCAGACGTACGAGCCGGTCGACCGCGACCAGCTGATGTACTACAAGGAAGCCAAGGACGGCCAGATCCTCAACGAGGGGATCACCGAGGCCGGTGCCATGGCCGACTTCATCGCCGCCGCCACGTCGTACGCGACGCACGGCGAGACGATGATCCCGTTCTACATCTTCTACTCGATGTTCGGCTGGCAGCGGACCGGCGACCAGATGTGGCAGCTCGCCGACCAGCTCGGCAAGGGTTTCATCGTCGGCGCCACGGCGGGCCGTACGACGCTGACGGGCGAGGGCCTCCAGCACGCGGACGGCCACTCGCACCTGATCGCGTCCACGAACCCGGCGTCGCTCAACTACGACCCGGCGTTCGCGTACGAGATCGCGGTGATCGTCAAGGACGGTCTGCGCAGGATGTACGGCCCCGAGGCCGAGAACGTCTTCTACTACCTGACGGTCTACAACGAGCCGAAGCGGCAGCCCGCGATGCCCGAGGGCGTCGAGGACGGCATCGTCAAGGGCCTGTACCGCTTCAAGGAGGGCACGCCCGCCACGGCGGACGCTCCGCGCCTCCAGCTCATCGGTTCCGGTACGGCGATCCACTGGGCCCTGGAGGCCCAGGAGTTGCTGGCCGCCGACTGGGGTGTCACGGCCGACGTGTGGTCCGCCACCTCGTGGGGCGAGCTGCGCCGCGACGCGCTGGAGTCCGACGCGGCGCTGCTGCGCGGAGAGGAGCGCGTGCCGTACGTGACGCAGGCGCTGTCCGGCGCCCCGGGCCCCGTCCTCGCGGTCAGCGACTGGATGCGCGCGGTCCCGGACTCGATCAGCCAGTGGGTGGAGCAGGACTGGTCCTCGCTGGGCACGGACGGCTTCGGCCTCTCCGACACCCGCGAGGGTGCCCGGCGCCACTTCGGCGTCGACGCCCGGTCCGTCGCGGTCGCCGCGCTGGCCCAGCTGGCCCGCCGAGGCGAGATCCCGGCCTCGAAGGTCAAGGAGGCGCGGGAGAAGTACGGGATGTGAGTGTGCGCGGGGCGGGTACCGGGTCGCCCGGTACCCGCCCCCGCCGTACTCGCCGGGGCCGCCGCACAATGGTCGGATGCGTGCTGCCCGACTGATCAAGATGGTGCTGCTCCTGCAGTCCCGGCCCTCCATGACCGCCGCCGAGCTGGCCGGGGAGCTGGAGGTGTCGGAGCGCACCGTGACCCGGGACGCCCAGGCGCTCTCCGAGGCGGGTGTACCCGTGTACGCCGACCGGGGCCGGGCCGGCGGCTACCGCCTCGTGGGTGGCTACCGGACGCGGCTCACCGGGCTGGCCCGTCACGAGGCCGAGGCCCTCTTCCTGTCCGGACTGCCCTCCGCCCTGCGCGAGATGGGACTCGACGACGCCGCTTCGGCGGCCCGGCTGAAGGTCTCGGCCGCTCTGCTCCCCTCGCTCCGGGACGCCTCGCACACCGCCGCTCAGCGCTTCCATCTGGACGCCCCCGGCTGGTACCACGATCCGGCCACCCCCGGACTGCTGCCCGCGGTCGCGGAGGCCGTCTGGGACGACCGGCTCGTCCGGGCCCGCTACCGCGGCCGGGCGGCAGGCGAGGTGGAGCGCGAGCTGGCCCCGTACGGACTCGTCCTGAAGGCCGGGGTCTGGTATCTCTGCGCCCGGGCCGGGGACGACTTCCGGGTGTACCGGATCGACCGCTTCACGGCCGTCGCCGTGTCGGAGACCCGTTTCGCACGGGACGGGGACTTCGACCTGCCGCGCTTCTGGTCGGAGCGGGCCGCGCAGTTCGCCCGGTCGATCCTGCGCACCGAGGTGACCGTACGCCTGTCGGAGGAGGGCGTACGGCGGCTGCCGCACGCGGTGGACCGTGCCGCCGCCGACGAGGCGCTGTCCGTCGCGGCGCCGCCGGATGCCGAAGGCCGGCGCACGGTGGTCCTGCCGGTCGAGTCCGCTGAGGTGGCGTACGACCAACTGCTGCCCCTGGGGTCCGAGGTGGAGGTCCTGGCTCCCGCCGCGCTGCGCGAACGCTTTGCCGATACCGCCGAACGACTGCGCGACCTCTATCGCTGAAGTGGCCCGGAAGTGATGCCGGAGGCTTCATTTCGGTGTCTGAGCGTGCGTCGCGTGCCGCCGGGGCAGATGCTGGACCCGTGATGGACGAGACGGAGTTCTGGGAGATCATCGACAGCACCCGCGAGGCCGCCGAGGGCGACCCCGAGGACCACGCCGATCTGCTCGTCGAACGGCTGGTGCAGCTCGATCCCGACTCCGTGCTGGATTTCGCCCGGCACTTCGAGGCCCGCTACAACCGCGCGTACCGCTGGGACGTGTGGGGCGCGGCCGCCGTGCTGCTGGGCGGGGCGGGCGACGACACCTTCGACTACTTCCGCTGCTGGCTGATCGCTCAGGGCCGGGAGGTCTTCGAGGGCGCGATGCACGACCCGGACAGCCTGGCCGAGCTGCTGGACGATTTCGACGAGGAGCTGGACGGGGACGGCGAGGACCTCGGCTACGCCGCGGACGAGGCCTATGAGCAGCTCACCGGGGTGGTCACCCCCGACCTGGGACTGCCGCCGCAGGCGGCGGAGCCGGCGGGTACGCCCTTCGGCTTCGACGACGACGCGGCCCTGGCGGCACGCTACCCGGCGCTCCGGGAACGCTTCGGCCCGGCCTGAGATCCGGTCCGAGGTCCGGACCTGTTCCCGGTCCGGGGTCCGGGCGGGCGTCCGCACCTCTGTCCCCGCACCGCTTCCCGCGTGATCGAAGGCTCATGGGGCAGGATGGACGTCATGCCCCACTCCCGAATCGCCGTCACCGGATCGACCGGACTCATCGGAGCGGCGCTCGTGCGCTCGCTGCGTGCCGACGGGCACGAGGTGCTGCGCCTGGTGCGCCGCCCCGCCGCCACCGGCGACGAGGTGGAGTGGGACCCGAAGCGCCAGTACGTCGACGTGGCGGGGCTGGTCGGCTGCGACGCGGTCGTCCACCTCGCGGGCGCCGGGGTCGGGGACCACCGGTGGACCGACGCGTACAAGCGTGAGATCCGCGACAGCCGGGTGCTCGGCACGGCGGCGGTCGCCGAGGCGGTGGCCTCCCTGGACACTCCGCCGAGGGTGCTGCTGTCCGGATCCGCCATCGGTTTCTACGGCGACACCGGGGACCGTGCCGTCGACGAGAGCGCGCCGCCCGGCGAGGGTTTCCTGCCGTCCGTGTGCGTGGAGTGGGAAGAGGCCACGGCGCCCGCGGAGGAGGCGGGCGTACGCACGGTCCACGCGCGGACCGGGCTTGTCGTCTCCCGGCAGGGCGGGGCCTGGGGGCGGCTCTTTCCTCTGTTCAAGGCGGGGCTCGGCGGGAGGATGGGGGACGGCCGGCAGTACTGGAGCTTCATCGCGCTGCACGACCACATCGCGGCGCTCCGGCACATCCTGGACACGGAGACGCTGTCCGGTCCGGTGAATCTGACGGGCCCCTCCCCCGTCACCAACGGCCAGGTGACGGCAGCCATGGGACGGGTGCTGCGGCGCCCGACCCTTGTCACCGCACCCGCGCCCGCGCTGAAGATCGCGCTGGGCGAGTTCGCCGGGGACGTCCTCGGAAGCCAGCGGGTACTGCCCGGCCAACTTCTCGAATCCGGCTTCGCGTTCGCCTTCCCCGGGATCGACGACGCCATCCGCGCCGCGCTGCGCTGACCACCGCCTGGCCTGCCCGGGGCCCCACGCCGGGCCGCCGTGCGACCCCGTGCACCGGTGCCCTGGGTGCGCGCGACTGCGCCTGTCTCGGCCATACGCCTAGCCTCGATCCGAACTCGGGCATTCCGGGGGCCTGTCGGGGGCAATAGCTCCCCAGCAGTCGCACCGACTCGGGGAGGGGCACGTGCTCAGGGCACACACAGCAGACCACGCGGATGTGGTCATCATCGGGGCCGGGACCGCCGGCCTGACGGCGGCCCACCAGCTGATCAGCGCGGGAGTGGACGTCAGCGTCCTGGAGGCCGCCCCGCACGTGGGCGGCCGGATGGCCACCCACGACATCGACGGGTTCCGGCTCGACCGGCTGGGCCCGTTGCTCAGCTCCGCGCATCCGGAGCTGAGCAGTACACCGGGGCTCGACGGGCTGGTCCTGCGGGACTTCGCCCCCGGCGTACTCGTCCACAGCGGGGGGCGGCGGTACCGTGCCGGAGACGTACGGAACGCGCGGGGCGCACTCCGGGCTGTGCGCTCCCGATCGAGCGCCCCCCGCGCGCCCCTCGGCGGGACGATCGAACAGGCCAGGCTCGGTGCCTGGCTGTCCCGTCTGGCCACCACTCCGGAGCCCCGGATCCTGGCCCGGCCCGACAGGGCCGCGCTCGACGGACTGCGGGCGCGTGGCCTCCCGCCCCGTGTCGTCGGCGGATTCCTGCACCCACTGCTCTCGGCGCTGCTCGGCGACCCCGGGCTCTCCACGTCGAGCCGCATGGCCGACCTGACCCTCCGCGACTACGCGCGCGGCCGGCTCTGCGTGCCCTCGGGCGGTTCCGCCACGCTGCCCGAACTCCTGGCGGCCGCCCTGCCGCCCGGCACCATACGCACCGGGGTGCATGTGACGGCCGCCGACATCACCTCCGTACGCACCAAGGAGCACGGCGAACTCGGCTGCAGGTCCCTCCTGCTGGCCACCGGCGCGGGAGCCGCCGCCGAACTGCTGCCGGGCCTGCGCATGCCCGCGTTCCACCCGGTCACCGTGCTCCACCACACCACCGGTGAGGCACCGGCACCGCCGACCGGGGGCAGTCTGCTGCTGGACGCGGACCACTCGGGGCCGGTCGCGCACACCGCCGTGATGAGCGAGGTCGACCCCTCGCGGGCCCCGCGCGGCCGGACCCTGATCACCTCCACGGTGCTCGGCCCCCCGCCCCAGGACCTCGACGGCGAGGTCCGCGCGCACCTCGCCGAGCTGTACGGCACGCCCACCGGCGACTGGGAGCTGCTGGCCGCCCATCACGACCCGGAGGCGGTGCCTGCCATGCCGCCCCCGCACGATCCGCGACGGCCGGTCCGGCTGCTCGCCGGGCTGTACGTGTGCGGCGACCACCGCGACACCAGCACGGTCCAGGGTGCGCTGCGCTCCGGCACGCGCGCCGCCTCGGCGATCCTCACGGACCTGGGGGTGCGCCCTGGGCAGGCGGACGGGACGGAGCTGCCCGCAGCCGCGTGAGGCCGCCGTCCGGACCGGGCCGCACAGGGTCTGCCGTCCGGACCGGGCCGGATCACGGGGGCCCGGCACGATGCGGACTTCGGGCCCCGGTCAGCCCAGCGCGGCGACCCGGTCCCGGTATCCCCGTACGGCGACGGCGTCCCGGTACGGCTCCAGGCGGCGCTCGAAGTCCCGTACGTACTCCGTGGCGCGCACCGACCGCATCTCCGCCGCCTGCTGGGCCGCCTCCGCGCCCAGCAGGCACGCCTGGTCCAGCTCGCCGAGGCCGAGCCGCGCGGAGGCAAGCACCACCCGGCAGAACAGCCGGCTCCGGGCGTACGCCGGAGCGCGCAGCTGGAGCGACCGCTCGGCGTGCTGGGCGGCGGCGCGATACTGCTGCAGGTCGCGGTGGCAGTGGCCGAACTCGTCGGCGAGCTGGGCCTCGTCGAAGTAGCGGGCCCAGTGCGGCACCTCGTCCCCGGGCCGGGAGGTCCCCAGCGCGCGTTCCGCCCGGGCGAGGGCGGCGACGCAGGCCCGGGTCTCGCCGAGGACCCCGTGCCCGCGCGCCTCGACCGAGTGCAGCAGGGCCAGGACGACGGGTGGTGCGGAGGAACCGATGCCCTGCTGGGCCACGCGGGCGAGCTGGACCGCTTCCCTGCCGTGCCCGAGATAGACCGCCTGCCTGCTCATCGTGATCAGGACGAAGGCGCCGTACGCCCGGTCCCCGGCGGCCTGGGCGAGCCGCAGCGCCTGCACGAAGTAGCGCTGGGCGAGGCCGTGCGCCGCGATGTCGTACGAGGTCCATCCCGCCAGCCGGGTCAGATCGGCCGCGGCGGAGAACAGCCTGCGGCCGATCGCCTCGCCGTAGCTCCCGCGGAGCATGGGCTCGGCCTCGTGCTCCAGATACCGGACGAGGGCCTGCCTTGCGTGGCCGCCGCCGTAGGTGTTGTCCAGGGTGCGGAAGAGCTCGCCCACCGAGCGCAGGGCGGCGACGTCTCCGCTGCCGACCCGCTGGCCCGTGCCGCGCTCGGTCTGCCGCTGGCGCGGGACGCCCAGGGGCGGCGCCGCCGGCGCGGGCGGACGGGAGGAGCCCGGCCCACGGGTGCCGCCGGCGCGTACACCGTGGGCGCCCGCCCCGTGCGCCGTGCCGGGCGCTCCGGGTGCCTGCAGGGTGCCTGGCCCGCCGGCACGGTGGAGCCCTTGCAGGGCCCGGGGCCCCGGGCCCTCGGCAGGCGTACGCGGGGAGGGCAGGCCGGCGGCGCCGGTCACCCGGTCCGGCGCTTCGGCGCGGCCGACCCACTCGTCGGCCCGCCCGATCAGCCAGTCCCTGCTGGGAACGACAAGCCCGGCGGGAGTGAAAGCGATCCTGCGCAGCTCCGCATGGCTGCCCGAGTCCTTCCGCCACAGCCCGCTGACGATGTCGACGGCCTCGGCGGGTGTCGCCGCGAACTCCAGACCGGCGTAGACGGGCGCACACGCGTCCAGGCCCAGGTCCTGCGCGGAGAGCCGGCGTCCGAGCCGTCTGGTGAAGACCTCGGCGATCAGCGCCGGGGTGGTGCCGCGGGGCTGCTGACCGCGCAGCCAGCGGGTCACCGAGGTCTTGTCGTATCGCAGGTCGAGCCCGTGTTCGAGGCCCAGCTGGTCCACCCGGCGGGCCAGGCCCGCATGGGAGAACCCGGCCTCCGCGATGAGGGCAGCGAGCCGCCGGTTCGGGGTGCGCTGCGGAGGTCGGTCCGACATCAGCTGTAAGGTCTCCTGCCTTCGGCGCCGGGCGGGCGGCCCTCACGGGCTCCCCCACGGCTGGGAGCGGGCGAGCCCGTCATGGAACGGCGCGAATTTAACCGGCCCGGCTGCGCCGCCGAGGAGCTTCGCTCCACATTCATCCGATCGTGTGAGAATTGTCGGATCGCTGACAGAATCCGCCTGCGCACAACCTGCCGGGCTTCGCTCCCCGGAGCGGTCGTACAGTGGCCGGGGGCGCACATCAGTGCATGGTGACGTGGCGCAGGGGACACCCCCCGGCCCTCCGGCACCGCGAGTAGGGAGGCACCCGAGTGAGTGAGCTGCGGTTCGTCCGTCTGGGATTCGGCGAGGAAGCCGTCGACTACCAGGAGGCATGGCAGAAGCAGCGCGAGGTCCATGCCGCCCGCTTCGAGGACACCGTCCCCGACACGTGCCTGCTCCTCGAGCACCCGCCCGTATACACGGCGGGGCGCCGCACCACGGAGAGCGAACGCCCGCTGGACGGCACCCCCGTCGTCGACGTCGACCGCGGCGGGAAGATCACCTGGCACGGCCCGGGCCAGCTCGTCGGCTACCCGATCATGAAGCTGCCCCGCCCGGTGGACGTGGTCGCCCATGTCCGCCGCCTGGAGGACGCCCTGATCCGTACGGCCGCCGAGTTCGGCGTCGAGACCAGCCGGGTCGAGGGCCGCAGCGGTGTCTGGGTCCTCGGCGACCCGGTCGAGGACCGCCCCGCGTCCGGGGGGCTCTCCCTCGACTTCGACCCCCGGCTGGACGACGAGGAGTTCGACCCCCGGCTGAACGGTCCCGAGTACGCGCCGTCCAACGCCGGCCAGCGCCGCGAGGACCGCAAGCTGGCCGCGATCGGCATCCGGGTCGCCAAGGGCGTGACCATGCACGGCTTCGCGCTGAACGTGAACCCGGACAACACCTGGTTCGACAGGATCGTGCCGTGCGGCATCCGGGACGCGGGCGTGACCTCGCTCTCGTACGAACTGGGCCGCGAGATCACGATCGCCGAGGTGCTCCCGGTCGCCGAGAAGCACCTGCGGGACATCCTCGAGCACGCGGAGCTCGCACCCCGCCTCGTCGGGGCCCAGCAGCCCCCGAAGACGGCGGCCCCTGCCTGAGGCTCCCGACGGCCCCTCGGAATAGGGCCTGTCGGCCACAGGTTGGCCATACGCAAGACCGTTCTAACCACGGGCGTACCCTGGTGTTCGCCGAAGAATCCAATGCAGCGAAAGCAAAGGGGTGCCGGAGTGTCCGGTGTCGCACCCGACGGGCGCAAGATGCTGCGCCTGGAGGTCCGAAACAGCCAGACCCCCATCGAGCGCAAGCCCGAGTGGATCAAAACCCGGGCGAAGATGGGCCCCGAGTACACGAAGATGCAGGCGCTCGTGAAGGGCGAGGGCCTGCACACGGTGTGCCAGGAGGCCGGCTGCCCGAACATCTACGAGTGCTGGGAGGACCGCGAGGCGACGTTCCTCATCGGCGGCGACCAGTGCACCCGGCGCTGCGACTTCTGCCAGATCGACACGGGGAAGCCGCAGGCGCTGGACCGTGACGAGCCCCGCCGCGTGGGCGAGTCCGTCGTGACGATGGACCTGAACTACGCCACGATCACCGGCGTCGCACGCGACGACCTGGAGGACGGCGGCGCGTGGTTGTACGCGGAGACCGTGCGCCAGATCCACGCCCAGACCGCGGGACGGGAGGGGGGCGCCACGAAGGTGGAGCTGCTCATCCCCGACTTCAACGCGGAGCCCGAGCAGCTCGCCGAGGTCTTCTCCTCGCGTCCCCAGGTGCTCGCGCACAACGTCGAGACGGTCCCGAGGATCTTCAAGCGGATCCGGCCCGGCTTCCGGTACGAGCGCTCCCTGGAGGTCATCACCCGGGCCCGTGAGGCCGGCCTGGTGACGAAGTCCAACCTGATCCTCGGCATGGGCGAGACCCGCGAAGAAGTCAGCGAGGCGCTCCAGGACCTGCACGACGCGGGTTGCGAGCTCATCACGATTACGCAGTACCTCCGGCCCTCCGCGCGGCACCACCCGGTCGAGCGCTGGGTGAAGCCGCACGAGTTCGTGGAGCTGAAGGACGAGGCCGACGCGATCGGTTACTCCGGCGTCATGTCGGGACCGCTGGTGCGTTCCTCGTACCGCGCGGGACGTCTCTTCCAGCAGGCGATGGAGCGGCGCGGCGCGGCCGCCGGGGCCGCATCCGCCGTGTGAATCGGCGCACAAGAGATTACTGAACAGTAGTAGCCGCAGCGACGCGGCCCGTACGTCCCCCGCAGGTCGGGGGCCCGTATGGGCCGCGTCGGCGTGCGCGGCACCGAAATCAGAGTTTCATTGGTGTTTGACCGACCGGTCATGCACTGGTAACACCGAGCAGTGACCCTAGGTACATACGCGGTGGCTCCCGCAGCCCCGTCGTCATTGCTTCCCGCTACCCAGTGCGCGCCGGACGCGCGCATCCGCTCCGAGGGGGAACACCCAAGATGCACGCCGCACCGGTCCGAGCCACTGCCATCCCGACCGTCACCACCGCGCTCCGCGCGGTCGAGTCGCTGTTGATGAGCAGCGGCCAGCGCACCGCCCGCCGCAACGCCTGGACGGCCGTCCTCGAGGACCGCCGCCGGGCCCAGGACCGGGTCGAGGCCGAGCATGTGCTGAAGGCTGTGGCCGACCACCGTTCCTAGGTGACTCCCGGGCCACGTAAACTTCCGTACATGGCGAGGAAGGCAAACACTGAAGGCGCGGACAGCGCCGAGAACGCGGGGCGGCTCAAGCAGATCGCCCTGACCTACAAGATGACCAGGCGGTCGGACCCCAAGGTGGGTCTCGTCGTCGCGGGTGTGGGAATCATCACCTTCGGTGTCCTCCTCGCAATCGGTTTCCTGATCGGTCATCCGGTCTACGCGGGCATCCTGGGATTCGTCCTGGCCTTCCTCGCGATGGCGATCATCTTCGGACGACGTGCCGAGCGCGCGGCCTTCGGCCAGATGGAGGGACAGCCCGGCGCGGCCGCGGCGGTGCTGGACCGGGTGGGCCGCGGATGGACCACGACCCCGGCGGTCGCGATGAACCGCAGCCAGGACGTCGTCCACCGGGCGGTCGGCAAGGCGGGCATCGTGCTGGTGGCCGAGGGCAACCCGAACCGGGTGAAGAGCCTGCTGGCGGCCGAGAAGAGGCGGATGGCCCGCATCGTCGTCGACGTGCCGGTGCACGACATCATCGTCGGCGACGGCGAGGGCCAGGTGCCGCTGAAGAAGGTGCGCACCACGATGCTGAAGCTCCCGCGCGTCCTGACCGGCCCGCAGGTGACGGCGGCCAACGACCGGCTCCGGGCGATGGGCGACCTGATGAGCAACATGCCGCTGCCGAAGGGGCCCATGCCCAAGGGGATGCGCATGCCGCGCGGCGGAAAGATGCGCTGACCACACGCGCACGAAGAGGGCGGCCCCCGGNNCGGGGGCCGCCCTCTTCGTGTGTCCGCCGCCTGCGGGAGGTGTCTCAGATCCTGACCTGGACGGCGCGGGCCAGCCGGTCGTGGAGGCCGCGGCTGTCGCGGTCCCAGACGAGAGCCGGGACCACCAGGAGGAGCAGCACGCTCCGCAGGACGACCCGTACGACACCGAGCCGTCCGCCGTCCTCGGCGATGACCCGAAGGCCCAGAAGCCGCTTGCCCGGGGTGGAACCGACAGTTCCGACCGTGAGGAGGCTCATGACGAGGAAGACGCCGAGCGCCCAGTTGCCGGCGGCCTGCTGGTCACCGCGAGCGAGCAGTCCGTATGCGATGACCATGCACACGGCCCAGTCGATGAAGAGGGCCCCGAAGCGCCGGCCGAGCGGGGCCACGGACCCCGGGCCTTCCTGGGGCAGACCGAGGCGCTCGCCCCGGTAACCGAAGTCGGCGCCCATCTCCTCGGCTGCCGCGCGTGGCCCCGAGAGCCACGATCCGATTGCTTGCCTGTTGTCCACCCGTCCACGGTACTGCGCCCACGTTTGCACCTGGCCGGGCGGGGCACGGAACACGTCGCCGAGGTGCCGCAGGCAACCGGGCTGGTTAACTTGTGCGAAACAAATGGGTCATGCTGGAGAAATCCCGCCTGCCTATGGTCGGTCCAGCGTGTGCCACCGCACTGGCCACACAGACGAGCTGCAACCCCGCCCTTTCCCGGGTCGGGAGTAGGAGGAGTTGGATGTTCCAGAACGCCGACGAAGTCCAGAAGTACATCGCCGACAACGACGTCAAGTTCGTCGACGTCCGGTTCTGCGACCTGCCGGGTGTGATGCAGCACTTCACGATCCCCGCGGCGACCTTCGACCCGGCCGAGGAACTGGCATTCGACGGCTCGTCGATCCGCGGCTTCCAGGCCATCCACGAGTCCGACATGGCCCTCCGCGCGGACCTGTCCACGGCCCGTGTCGACCCGTTCCGCCGTGACAAGACGGTGAACGTCAACTTCTTCATCCACGACCCGATCACCGGCGAGCAGTACAGCCGTGACCCGCGCAACGTGGCCAAGAAGGCCGAGGCCTACCTCGCCTCGACCGGCGTCGCCGACACCGCGTACTTCGGCCCCGAGGCCGAGTTCTACGTCTTCGACAACGTCCGCTTCCAGACGTCGGCGAACGAGAGCTTCTACCACATCGACTCCGAGGCCGGCGCCTGGAACACCGGTGCGGTCGAGAACAACCGGGGTTACAAGGTCCGCTACAAGGGCGGCTACTTCCCGACCCCGCCGGTCGACCACTTCGCCGACCTGCGCGCCGAGATCTCCATGGAGCTGGACAAGAACGGCCTCCAGGTCGAGCGCCAGCACCACGAGGTCGGCACCGCGGGCCAGGCCGAGATCAACTACAAGTTCAACACGCTGCTCGCCGCGGCCGACGACCTGATGCTCTTCAAGTACATCGTGAAGAACGTCGCGTGGCGCAACGGCAAGACCGCGACCTTCATGCCGAAGCCGATCTTCGGTGACAACGGCTCGGGCATGCACGTGCACCAGTCGCTGTGGCAGGGCGGCACGCCGCTCTTCTACGACGAGCAGGGTTACGCCGGCCTCTCGGACATGGCGCGCTACTACATCGGCGGCATCCTGAAGCACGCCCCGTCGCTGCTGGCGTTCACCAACCCGACGGTGAACTCCTACCACCGTCTGGTCCCGGGCTTCGAGGCGCCGGTCAACATGGTGTACTCGCAGCGCAACCGCTCCGCCGCGATGCGTATCCCGATCACGGGCTCCAACCCGAAGGCGAAGCGCGTCGAGTTCCGCGCTCCCGACCCGTCCTCGAACCCGTACCTGGCGTTCTCGGCCCTGCTGATGGCCGGCCTGGACGGCGTCAAGAACAAGATCGAGCCCCCGGAGCCGATCGACAAGGACCTCTACGAGCTGGCCCCCGAGGAGCACGCGGGCGTCCAGCAGGTCCCGACCTCGCTCCCGGCGGTCCTCGACGCGCTCGAGGCCGACCACGAGTACCTCCAGGCCGGCGGCGTCTTCACGCCCGACCTGATCGAGACGTGGATCGACTACAAGCGCACCCACGAGATCGCCCCGATCCAGCTGCGTCCGCACCCGCACGAGTTCGAGCTGTACTTCGACATCTAAACCGTGGGGTCGGTGACCCGGGCAGTGCACCGCCCGGCCGATCCACTGACGTGACGCCAGAAACGCGGAGCGAGGGTCGTTACCCCATGACCGGGGTAACGACCCTCGCTCTGCTTGTTCCGGCTCCGGAGGGGGCGCACCGGCCTCCCCCTCCCTCTTGCCCCGGGTCAGTCCGCCAGCAGTCCGCGCAGCTCCGCGACCGCCTCGCGGAGGTGTTCCGCGAAGGCGTGCATCTGGCCTGCCACCGCGCGCGGGGTGCTCAGGTAGAGGTTGAAGCGGTCCGGCAGCAGGACGTAGGCGATGCCGATGCACTTGCTGCTCGTCGAGCCGAAGCCGAAGTACTGGATGTTCTCCGACGGGGCCGAGCTGGTGCTCAGGTAGTCGTCCCGCATGGTGAGCCAGCCCGGGGAGCGGTACAGGGCGGGCTGTTCGTCGATGCCGAGCTCGCCGCCGCGGCGGCGCTGGATGAGTTCCAGCTCCCAGAGGTGCTGCTCCGGGGCCCCGCCCGCCTGGCATTCCTTCGCGCGGGTCACGTGGGCGGACGCGGCGGCCCGGAAGGCGGCGCGGCGGGTGTCGCGGTCGGCGGTGGGGTCGTCCATCGCCGCGACGAACACCGGCGTCTCCGGGGTGACGACGCGCATCGCCTCGGTGCGCCCGTGACGGTACTGGCGGGTGGCGATCGACTCGTACGTGGCTCCCAGGTGGCCCTTGGCCCGCTGGTGCGCCAGCTGGTACGCGGCCTGGACGAAGGCGTCCGGGGACACTCCGAGCGCCTTGGCAGCCGTGCTGCCGAAGTCGCCGAAGGACACGGTGCGGGTGGCGGTGTCGTTCCCGTACGCGGCGAACGCCTCGGCCGCCGAGCGCACCTGCGCCCGGAGCGGTGCGTCCAGTTCGAAGGCCAGGGGGCGGGGCACCGGCTCGCCCTGGGAGCGCGCTCCGGACCGGATGGAGTGCTCTTCGGGCGGGGTGCCGAGCAGGGCGTCGGTGAAGCTGAGGATGGTCGTCCCGTCCAGCTCGCAGTGCTCGACGTTGATGCCGGCCCGGCCGTCCTCGTAGACGACGAAGGAGACGGCCTTGTCGAACCAGCGGTTGCCGCGGTCTCCGTGAAGAAGTTCGTCGCAGGCGGTCTGGGTGTCCTCGGGTGAGAAGTCCTCCAGGCAGACGCAGAAGAGAGCGGTCTCGATGTCGTCCAGCGTCCGGGCGTTTCCGGGGTGACCGTCGACGAGGGACGCACGGGCGGCCGCCCATTCCGCCCGCGCCATGGTGGTGAGGTGACCGGCGCGGTCCTCATCGGCCGTGTGGACGTCGGCCTTGGTGACGGCGCGCAGCCCGGCCTCGATCTCGTCGAGGCTGTGCGGGACGCCGTCGGGGCCGACCACGTCCAGCCGGAACATGGTGCCCCGGAAGAACACCACGATGTGCCGGGCCGTGGACGGTCCGGGCTCCTGATCGCTGTACGGGGCACGCACGGTGTCCAGCGGCACACCGGGGATGCGGGTCGTGGAGAAGAGGTACGCGTTCTGCACCATCGACTGGGGCACGCCGCGCTGCTCGACCTGCGCGATCAGCCCCTCGTCGAGCTGCCGCTTGTAGTGCAGCGCGCCCGCGACGAGGCCGGCGGCCCGGTCGAGCTGCCCCTGGCCCGTGTCCTGGAACAGGAAGAAGAAGTTGGCGTTGAGCGCGATGCGGTCCCGGCGTCCGAGGTAGCGGTACGGCCAGAAGGTGTCGAGCCAGCTGTGCACACCCTCCGTCGCGTCGTACTCCTCCAGCGCCGCGTGCAGGGTCCGGCCGGGGCCCCCGGGCCGCAGGAAGGCGGTGACCTCGGCCTCCGTCGCCGCCCGCTCCTCTGCGGTCAGCAGCGGTGCGCACCAGGCGAGGAACCTCTCGCAGCTCGCTTCGAGCGTGGGCAGCGGCACGCGCGGAAGACTGCCTTCACGGGCGAAGGTCGCTTCGGCTGCTGCTTCCTGACTGACGTTCAATGCGGCTCTCTTCTCGGTGAGTGGGGATGGGAGGGGCTATCCGTGCTGCGGCCTGGAGAGGTAGAGCTGAGCGTAGAGCCAGCCGTCCTCCTCCAGGCCGCACGCGTCCACGCCGGCTGCGGCCAGGCTGTCCAGGACGCCTCGCTGTTCCTGCGGCCCTGCGAACCGTCGCTGCTTGAAGACCTCGTCGACCCGGACCGTCCGGTAGCCCAGCTCGTCCAGGGCGGCCTCGACGGGCTCGAAGGGGAACATCCGCAGCACGAAGTGCGCCATCCAGGGGAGGCGGCCGTCCTGTGCGCGGACGACACGGGCGAGGGTGCGCTCGGTGACGTAGCCGATGCAGCCCGTCGAGATCACGAGGTCCGTCCCGGCGAGCAGGTCCCGCTGGGCGGGGGTGGGGTCGTTCGCTTCCAGGTCGGCGTTGACGGTGCCGTCGAGGAACCCGGCCTCGTGTGCGTAGGCCAGGGCGCCGGCGGAGGCGTCCAGGCCGGTGAAGCGGAGTCCGTGCGCGGGGCTGCGGGAGCGGGAGAGGTCCTGGTCCCGTGCCAGCAGTCCGGCACGGGAGGAGGGGCCGGTGCCGTCGTAGCGCGCGTACAGCTCGTCCATCGTGAGGTCGTACTTCAGCAGGGCGGCGTTGATCCCGTACGAGCAGCCGATGTCCAGCACACGTGGGACCGCGACCTGTTCGGTCTCCCGGTACTCCTTGATGAGCTTCTCGAAGTAGGGCTTGGCCAGTTGGGGGACGCGGTAGCCGAGCGGGCGGAGCACCTGGAAGTACGTGCGTGGGTCGGGCGCGGTGTAGATGTGGTCCAGCGAGACTTTTCCGGACGCGTCGAGACGCAAGGGGCCTGCTCCTTGGGGGAAGGCGTGCGGGGCGGGGTCTGTCTGCGTGCCGCCGTCAGTCCAGCAGCCGGTCACTCCGTACGGCACGGCCTTCCGCGGCCAGGTGCTCGGGCAGGACACGGCCGAAGAGCTGCCGTGTACGTGAAACGCTGCCGATGACACCGGGTCGCTCGCTGTAGGCGAAGATCGCCGAGTGGCGTGCGACGTCGCCCCGGACGGGGCTGACGCGGTGCAGCGAGTAACGGCCCTTGAACAGTTGGAGGTCGCCCGGCCGGAGCGGCAGCCGGTCGCCCCGGGCGCTGCCGTCCAGCACGTCGCGGACGGCGTCGAAGCGCTCGTCCTCGGCGGACCTGATGTTCGGGCAGTACTCGAACTCGCCTCCCTCCTGGGCCTGCTGGGTGAGCATGCTGACTGTGTACTCGTTGGTGTCGAAGTGCCAGGGGTGCTCCATGCCCGGCCGTACGACGTTGAGCACGAGCCCGGAGAGCGGGTCGGCGAGCTCGTGCAGCTGCGGCAGCCCGAAGCACTCGGCGACGAGCCGCTGGAACATCGTGTGCCCGTGGAGCCGGGCGATGAGGGCACCGTGCGGAATGCGGTCGCGTGCTACGAACGCGTTGCCGCGCTGGAGGGTGCGGCGGCCGGGGTGGCCCTCGGGGAGGTCCGCGTCCACGGGGATGTTGTAGACGTTGACCGTCTCGACGTCGTAGTAGGCCTGGGGGGCGAGGGCGGCGCACTCCTGGCGCAGCGTCTCGTGGAGCGACGGGCGTACGAAGTCCGGCAGTACGGTGCAGCCGACCGTAGCGAGTTCGCGTCTCGCCCGTGCCACCACTGACCGGATCTCGGCACTTCCTGGGTCCGACAGGGGGTAGCGGTCGGTGTCGACCACCTGGTCGAGCGTGATGGCTTGCAGAGTGCTCATCTGACCCTCTCCACGCGCACGTCGGTAACTTAACTGACGAGTAACAGAGTTGAAGTTCCCACAGCGCCGCTGCGTTGTCTGTGACTCGTCACACTTCCGGACCGGACGAGCACACTTCCGGACCGGACGAGCAGAGGAAGGCGGTGTGCTCGGTGCCGGTGGACGACGGTGCGCCCCGTACGGCCACTGCCCCCGGGGGCACAGACAGCGGGATCCCCGCCTGTGCCCCCGGATCTCCCGGGGGCACAGGCGGACGGGTCAGCGGCCGTAGCGGATCAGGGTGCGGACCATGCGGCAGGTGGTGTCGGACGGCGGGTGGATGGCGAGGCGGTCCGCCTCCGCTCGGATACGGCGGTTGTCGGCGCTCGACGGCTGGTACACGCCGGTGTCGAGCAGGGCGATCGCCAGGCGCATGGCCTTCAGACGACGGTTGTGGGAGACGTACCACTCGCGGGGCCGGCCCGCGGGGAGCGGCTTCTTCCGCAGTGGCTTGTGGAGCGGCTCGGTCGTGACTGTGGCGACGGCCATCGGCAACCTCCTGGCACGGTGGTGGAACCCTCACGAACTCCCCCCATTCTACTGCTCACCACTGACAATCGCCCCTGGCCAGAGCCTATTTCGAGGTTCCCTCCCGTACCCTGGGCCGCATGGAGATCTGGATCAATCCCGCCTGTTCCAAGTGCCGCAGCGCGGTGAGTCTGCTCGACGCGGAGGGTGTTGAATACACGGTCCGCCGCTATCTGGAGGACGTGCCGACGCCCGAGGAGATCCGGGCCGTGCTCGACCGTCTCGGGCTGGAGCCGTGGGACATCACCCGGACCCAGGAGGCCGAGGCGAAGGAGCTCGGGGTCAAGGACTGGGCGAAGGACGCCGGTTCGCGCGAGCGGTGGATCACGGCGCTGGCCGGGCACCCGAAGCTGATCCAGCGCCCGATCATCACCGCGCAGGACGGTTCGGCCGTGGTGGCGAGGACCGACGAGGCGGTGCGGGACGCGATGGGGCGGTGAGAAGGAGGGACACCGGGCCCAGCCGTACCCGGGCTCCCCGCGCGCCGGGTGAGCGCCGGCCTGGCCGCCCAGGAGTCGAACCTCCGGGGCATGCGGGTCAGCCCTGGCCCAGCGCCGCCTGCGCCTGCGCGAGCACCTCGGTGAGCCGCAGCCCGAACCGTACGTCGCAGGGGTGCGCAACCCCCGTGCGTGCGGCGTCGGTCAGCGCGTCCACGGCCACCCGGAACGCGCCGAGTGCGTCTCCGCCTCCCTCCGGCAGGGTGGAGACCCCCCGCTCGCCCCGGAATTCGACCTCGGTTCCGACCGCGCCCACCGGTGCGTCCAGGGCCAGCGTCACCGTGCTCGACGCGCCGGAGGTGTGACGCAGCAGCAGATGCGTCGTGTCGGCCGGGCCGCGGGCCGCGACCACCTCCGTCACGTCGCCGAGCACCGGGATCAGGACCGAGAGCGCGTGCGGGCCCACGTCCCACAGGCCGCCCTTCTCGCGGCGCCAGGGCGAGGCGGCGAACTCGTTGCTCGTGCCCGGGGCGAAGAGCGCGCCCATCCACAGGGCCCGTGCCGTGAACCAGTCCCCTGCGGCGGCCTGTTCGGCGATCCACCCCGCCGTGCCCTCCGCGAACCGCAGGGTGCAGAAGACCACGGAGGCGACCCGGGCCCGCTCGGCCGCTTCGGCGACCTCCCGCGCCGCCGCCACCGTCGTGGCGACCGGCTTGTCCAGCAGGAGGTGGCATCCGGCGGCGGCCGCGCGCACGGCAAGGGGTGCCTGGATGTCCGGCGGCACGGCGAAGGCCACGGCGTCGCTCGCGGCCAGGAGGGCGTCGATGCCCTCCTCCCCCGTGAAGGAATCGGTGCCGTGGGCTGCGGCGAGCGCGTCCGCCGCTTCGGGACGGCGGCCCCATACGCCGCTCAGTACGACGCCGGGGTGGGCGGCGAGGGCGGGGGCGTGGGTCAGGCGCGCCCAGGGGCCCGCCCCGATGAGCCCTGTCCGCAGCGGCGCGGCGGAGGCGGCGTGTGTGGTCATGCCACCAGTCTGCCCGTACCGGCACAGGCGCGGCACCGGTACCGCGGGCCCGGAACGTATCCAGTGCGCCGCAGGGTGAGACGCTCCTGGGCGGCGGGGGCCTGCCCTGCGACACCCCCGGGAAACGTCGGTAACACGAGGTTCACATTCGGGCAACGGTCGGGAAATCGCGTCTTGCGAAGCTGCGCACCATAGACCGCAGCACCCGCAAAGGATGGCGTCCGTGACGTTCAAGGCTGAGTACATCTGGATCGACGGCACCGAGCCGACCGCCAAGCTTCGCTCCAAGACGAAGATCATGGCGGGCAGCCCCTCGCAGGGTGTGGCGGATCTGCCCATCTGGGGCTTCGACGGTTCGAGCACCAACCAGGCCGAGGGCCACGCCTCCGACCGGGTCCTCAGGCCGGTCTTCGCGTGTCCGGACCCGATCCGCGGCGGTGACGACATCCTCGTCCTGTGCGAGGTCTTCAACATCGACATGACTCCGCACGAGTCCAACACCCGCGCCTCGCTGCGCCCGGTCGCCGAGCAGTTCGCGGGCCAGGAGCCCATCTTCGGCATCGAGCAGGAGTACACGTTCTTCGACGGGCACCGTCCGCTCGGCTTCCCCGAGGGCGGCTTCCCCGCCGCGCAGGGCGGTTACTACTGCGGTGTGGGCTCCGACGAGATCTTCGGCCGCGACATCGTCGAGAAGCACCTGGACAACTGCCTGACGGCGGGCCTCGCCATCTCCGGCATCAACGCCGAGGTCATGCCGGGCCAGTGGGAGTTCCAGGTCGGCCCGGTCTCGCCGCTGGAGGTCTCCGACCACCTCTGGGTCGCCCGCTGGCTGCTCTACCGCACCGCCGAGGACTTCAACGTCTCCGCGACCCTGGACCCGAAGCCGGTCAAGGGCGACTGGAACGGCGCGGGCGCGCACACCAACTTCTCCACCAAGGCGATGCGCGAGGGCTACGAGGCGATCATCACGGCGGCCGAGTCGCTCGGTGAGGGCTCGAAGCCGATGGACCACGTCAAGCACTACGGTGCCGGCATCGACGACCGCCTGACCGGTCTGCACGAGACCGCCCCGTGGAACGAGTACAGCTACGGCGTCTCCAACCGCGGCGCCTCGGTCCGTATCCCGTGGCAGGTCGAGCAGGACCAGAAGGGCTACATCGAGGACCGTCGGCCGAACGCCAACGTCGACCCGTACGTGGTCACGCGGCTGATCGTCGACACCTGCTGCACCGCGCTGGAGAAGGCCGGACAGGTCTGATCCGCCGCCGGCTCGGCACGAAGGGGCGTCCGCACGGCCGGGCGCCCCTTCGGCGTGCCCGGCCGTGCGAAGCACCCGTGAACGGCAGTTACGGGAAGGGATGGTGAGGAACATGACACAGCGGTCCGTACCGACGGGTGAGAGAAGCCTGCTGCGCGGCGCCGATCTCTGCTTCAATGGGGACATGGCCGGCTACCAGCACAACGCGTCGGGTCGCAGCGACCTCGAGCCGTTCTGGCCCTCCCGTCAGCACCATGACTTCGACCGGGTGTGTTGCCGCGCGTGGAACGCGCAGGCCCTCTAAAGCCGCCTCACCCCGGCCTTCGGCCCGCGCGCACGACGTACGTCCTCGACGACTCCTCGCGCGAAAGAGCTGACCCTCATGGCGAACACCCGTACCCTCTCCACCGCGTCCGCGTCCGCCGCGGCCACCACCGCGCCCCGGGGCGCCCTGTCCCCCAACCGCCACCGGCTGCGTGCCGTCGACCGTGACGAGGTCGTCGGCCTCGGGGACGTGGCCGGTTTCCTGCCGCCGGGCGCCACCTGGCTGCCCGCACCCCAGCACACACTGCCCACGCTGCCCGGCCGGCCGCCGATGGTCGGCTATCTGGTGCTCGTGCCCGCCGACCAGCAGCCGGCTCTGGCCTGGGCCGTGGCCTCCGCCCAGGACCGGGAGTTCGTGCCGGAGCCGGTGGCCGCCGCTCCGGCGCCCGGTCCCGTACAGATCGACTCCACCCGGCGCACCGCCGCCGTGGACGGCGTCGTCCTCGACCTGACGTACCTCGAATTCGAGCTGCTGGCGCACCTGGTGGCGCACCCGCAACGAGTGCACACCCGCGATCAGCTGGTGACGACGGTCTGGGGTTACGGGCATGTGGGCGACGGGCGCACCGTCGACGTCCACGTGGCCCGGCTGCGACGCAAGCTGGGTGCGGAGCACCGCCGGTCGATCCAGACCGTGCGGCGGGTGGGCTACAAGTACGCGCCCTGATCGCACACCGTGTGCGGGAGGCCCCGGGTTCCTGCCCGGGGCCTCCCGGCGTTCCGGTGGTGGTGTCAGGTACACCCCCGCCGGGGGGCGGAACGGCTGACGGCAGACCCCGCGCGCGGGCGAGACTGGGTTGTGAACGGGATCCGATGTGGGGCCCGGTGAGGGGAGACATCGTCATGAGTGCGGAAAAGAGCCGGCTGCGGACCGCGCTGCCGGCCGGTGGGCGGGCGTTCGTCCTGTCCTTCGTGAGCATCGTGGGCTCGGCCACCCTCTTCATCCTGTCGCTTCTCTCCCTCGCCTTCATCCCGCTGGGCGTGGGGCTGGTCACCACGCCGTGGGTCCTGGAGGCGGTGCGCGCCCACGCCAACCGCCGCCGGCTGCTCGCGGCGTCCTGGTCGGACGTCTTCATCCCGGTGCCCTACCGGCCGTTCCCGAAGGATGTGCGCACTGGCTTCACCGGGCAGGTCGAGCGGACCACGCTGCTGCTGAAGGACCCCGCGACCTGGCGGGACCTGCGGTGGCTGCTGCTCGACATGACGGCGGGATACGTGCTGCTGGTCCTCGCCTTCGTGCTGCTGGTCTACCCGGTGGAGGGGCTCGTCCTGGCGGCGGGGCTGTGGCGGGTGTTCGAGGACAGCACGTACTGGTACGGATTCGTGCCGGTCAGCAGCCAGATGACGGGGCTGGCCGCGGCGGCGCTCGGCATCGCGGTCTTCCACGTGGGCCTGCGGGCGAGCGAGCCCCTGCTGCGGCTGCACTTCGTGCTCGCCCGGTCGGCGCTGGCGCCCACCCCGGAGGAGCTCGAGCAGCGCATCGACCGGCTCACCGCGACGCGGCACGAGGCCGTCGACACGGCGGCGTCCGAACTGCGGCGCATCGAGCGGGATCTGCACGACGGGGCGCAGGCCCGGCTGGTCGCGATGGGCATGAACCTCGGCACCATCGAGGCGCTCGTCGAGAAGGACCCGGCGCAGGCGAAGAAGCTGCTGGCGATGGCCCGTACGTCCTCGGCACAGGCCCTCACCGAGCTGCGTGACCTCGTACGGGGCATCCACCCGCCGGTGCTCGCCGAACGCGGGCTCGGCGACGCGGTGAAGGCGCTGGCCCTGCGGATGCCGGTCGCCTCCGAGGTGACCGTGGAGCTCGGTGGCCGTGCCGACGCCCCGGTCGAGTCGGCGGCGTACTTCGCCGTCAGTGAGGCCCTGACGAACGCGGTGAAGCACGCGGGCGCGGACCGCCTGTGGGTGGACGTCCACCACGCCGGGGGGATGCTGCGGATCTCCGTCACGGACAACGGCAAGGGCGGTGCGACCGTCACAGCCGGCTCGGGGCTCGGCGGAATAGAACGCCGACTGGGTACATTCGACGGCGTACTGGCCGTCAGCAGCCCAGCGGGCGGCCCCACCATGGTGACCATGGAGATCCCTTGCGCGTTGTCCTAGCCGAAGATCTCTTCCTGCTCCGTGACGGCCTCGTGCGGATGCTCGAGGCCTACGATTTCGAGATCGCGGCGGCAGTGGAGACCGGGCCCGAACTGACCAGGGCACTGGCCGAGTTGAAGCCGGACATCGCGCTCGTCGATGTCCGGCTCCCGCCGTCCCACACGGACGAGGGACTGCAATGCGCGCTGACCGCCCGCCGCGACCGGCCGGGACTTCCGGTGCTCGTCCTGTCCCAGCACGTGGAGCAGTTGTACGCCCGGGAGCTGCTGGCCGACGGCAACGGCGGTATCGGCTACCTGCTGAAGGACCGGGTGTTCGACGCCGACCAGTTCATCGACGCGGTGCGCCGGGTGGCCGCCGGCGGTACGGCGATGGATCCGCAGGTCATCTCGCAGCTGCTGTCGCGGCGCTCGGTGGACGAGCCCATGGGGGCGTTGACGCCACGGGAGCGTGAGGTCATGGAGCTGATGGCGCAGGGCCGTTCGAACGTGGCGATCGCCTCGCAGATGGTGGTCACGGAGCGGGCGGTGGCCAAGCACACCTCGAACATCTTCAGCAAGCTCGGCCTCCCCGTGTCGGACGACGACAACCGCCGCGTTCTCGCGGTCCTCGCCTACCTCGACCGGGGCTGACCGCCCGGAACGCGAGGACCGCACGGCTTCGCCCGGGGTGCCGTTTTCACAGGCCCCGTCCGCGGGCCGATTCCGCGGCGTGCTGAACGGGTGGGGCCTCGGGTCCGTATGGGACGTCACGCTTCTGACCCGAAGCACCGAGGCGGAGGAGTTCCATGGGACGCACATCGCGCAGGAAACGTTCGACGCCGGCCAACCGGGCGATCGCCGCCCTGGCCGCGCTGGTTCTGGGTGGAGGTGGGCTGGCCGCCGTCAACGTGTACGCGAGTGCGGGAGAGGGCGGGGCCGGTCCGTCTCCCGGGCGGTTCCAGGGTGCCGCTCGCCAGATGTCCACCATCGACTGCCCCGACGCGGGGATCGCGCTTCCCGACGTACCGGACGGGGCCCGGCCCGAGGTCGACCGTGAGCTGGCCGCCATGGATACGCAGATCACCGACGCGTACCGCCGGTTCGCGGACCGGAAGGACCGGATCGCCCGTGATCCGGCTCTCGCCGAGAACGCGGTGCTCGGCCCGCTGAAGAGCAAGCGGGCGGCGAGTCTCGACCGGATCGGGATCGCCGTCGAGCGGGCCGGCGGAGGCCGGCCCCAGGGCCTGGAGGGGCTCGCGGGATGCAGCCTGCGCGCCGACGACGAGGAGGGACAGGGCGGCGGCCAGGGAGAAGAGCCGGGAGACGGGCAGGGCGGCGGTCAGAGCGACGGCCAGGCCCAGGAGGGCAACGGTCCCGAGGCGTCCGACTTCGTCGACATCGAGTCCGTCCGGCCCGACGCCGACCGCCCCCGCAACCGCCGTGGCGCGTCCCGGGGCACGTTCACCACGGACTGCGGACGTAACGAGAACGGCAGGTTCAACCCGGACAACGTCATCGCCGCTCCCGGGGTGAGCAACGGCGCCCACCACATGCACGACTACGTCGGCAATCAGGCCACCGACGCGTTCGCCTCCGACGACGATCTGGCCGGCGGGGGGACGACGTGCCGGAACCGGGGTGACCGGTCGACGTACTACTGGCCCGTGCTCCGCCTGCAGAACGGCCGGGACGCGAACGACGTGGACGCGGACGGAGGTGGCAGGGACCAGAACACCGGGGAGATCCAGACCCCTTCGCAGGTCACCCTGAAATTCGTCGGATCGCCCGCCGGAAAGGTCACGGCGATGCCGCGCTTCCTGCGGATCATCACCGGGGACGCCAAGGCCCTCACCAACGGGGACGCCAATGCCAACGCGTCCTGGAGCTGTACCGGATTCGAGGACAGGCAGCTCAGGGACAAGTACCCGATCTGCCCCGAGGGCAGCCAGGTGGTGCGGTCCTTCGCCTTCCAGAGCTGCTGGGACGGACAGAACACCGACAGCGCCAACCACCGCACCCATGTGTCGTTCGCGCAGGACGACGGGCGGTGCCCGGACGGTTTCAGGGCCGTTCCGCAGCTGGTCCAGCGCATCGTGTACGACGTCCCGCCCGGCCCCGGCTTCGCCGTCGACTCCTTCCCGGAGCAGCTGCACAAACCCGTCACCGACCACGGCGACTTCATCAACGTCTTCGACGACCGGCTGATGAAGAAGGTGGTGAGCTGCATCAACGGCGGACGCAAGTGCCGCTGACGCGGCCCCCGGCAGCGACGCCTGCCCCTCGGACCTGCGCGGTCAGCTCTTGTGGTGACCGGAGTGCCCTGCCTCGCTCCCCCCACCGCCACTGTTCCCCGAGTGGTGCGGCGAGGCGGTCTCCACCGTCCCCCCGAGCCGGCCGCGCAGCGCCGCGACCACGTCCGCGTCACCGGCGGCGACCCACTTGCGGCCGACCAGATACGACCCGCCGTAGTCGTTGGCCTCGTTGAGCCACTCACGCTGGCCGCGGTCGGTGGCGAAGGTGGCCAGCACATAACGGCCGTCCCCGGTGCTGCAGTTGGCCTGCCTGAGCTCTTCCGCTTCGGTCCGCACATTCGGCTCGCAGTGCGCTTTGGACGCGAGCTGCTCCAGTGTCCCGCTCGCGGTGGGCGGCACGGCGGGCCTGTCGTCGCGGTCCGCTCCCCCGCCGCACGCGGTGAGCCCTCCGCACGCGGTGATCAGGGCGAACCCCGCCAGCACGGCCGCCGGTGTCCGGCGGGCCCGTCCTCGTCGCCACTCCAGCTGCTCGACCATGCGGCCATCGTGCCCCGGTGTTCCCGGCTCGCGCGCGGAAACCGCACAACCCGCCCCCGGGCGTGCGCGCCGGAGTGACCATCGCACCATTCGCTCGTTCAGCTGAACATGCCCCCTCTGCGAGCAGTACCGCCGTCCGCCGGCCGCCCCTTCGCGGAGCAGGCCGGCGGGGAGCGTGCCGACGCCGCGCCCGCCGAGCACTACGCCCGGCTGGTGCGGATCGCGTATCTCGTGCTGGCGCCCTCGCTCGGCCGCAACCGCCGGGTGCTGTCGGCCCACTGGCTGACCCAGCGGGCCCTGGCCGGCGGGCGCCGGGCGGAACCGGGGCGCGCGTACGCGTACGTACGGCTGCGGGTGCTGCGTACGGCGTTGGAGTCGGGGCTGCCGTTGTTCAGGCCGGCCCGCCCGCGGCGGGCGCAGTTCCCGCCGCTGGTGCCGCAGGTGTGGGGCCTCCGGCTGTTTCCGCATTCCTGCGGCGCGGACGAACTGGCGCTGGAGCAGGCCCTGGCGGGGGTGTCGGGCCCGTGCCGGGCCGCGCACGTGCTGCGCGGGCTCGAAGGGCTCGACGACGCCGAGGTGTGCCGGGTCCTCGAATCGGCGGGGGTCGCCGACCCACGGGCGGCGCTGCTGGAGGCCGACGCGCTCACCGCGCCCCACGCGCTGCTGGCCTCACCGGAGTTTGACCCGTGCTCCCTGCAGGTCAGGCCGACCGATCCGGTGGGCCGCCGGCGGCGCGGGCGTACCCTGCTGGCCGGCGCCGGCGCGCTCCTGGTCTGCGGGACGCTGCTGCTGATCCCGGGGGACGGCCTGGGCGGCCCGCGCGCCGCCTCCGCGCCGCTCTACGCCCGCCATGAGACCGCCCAGAAAGCCCTGGAACCGGCGGCGTTGCGCCGGGTTCCCGACGGGCTCTGGCGGAGCTCCACGCGCAGGGACTTCACCGTCTGGCCCACGCGTGGTGACCGGACCGGTGACAGCGGTCTGCTGGGCCGTGCCCTCGCCGCGTGGGCGCGGCCCGGACCGGCGATGGTCACGTCGGCGACGCCCGGGACGCCCGACGGCCCGCCGATGGGTCCGCCGCAGCTGCTGTACGCGGGTGAGGCGGGCGTGGCGGCCGTGGTGCTGTTCCACGACGGCCTGCGTGTCGTGCGCTACGCGGAGCCGCGCAACGCCGACCCGTCGTGGGGTGCCGCGCTGGACTTCGCCCGGGTGGACGGCGCGGACGAGGTGGCGGCGAGCGCGCTGGTGGTGCAGCGCCGCGCCGGACGTATCCGCTATCTGACCGCGCCCTGGGTGCGGGAGGCGGGCGTGCGGGACCTGCTCGCACCGCGTGCGGCGGCCGTGCCGCTGGCCCGGGACCGGCACGGGGTGACGGACCCGCTGACGGGGCCGGAGACGGAGGCCGAGGACCCGGCGGACTGCCGTTCCTGGCAGGTCCTGGAGCTGCGGGACGGCACCGCGGCGCACCTGATGACGGATCTCGGTGAACTCACGCCCGTGCGCCTGACGTCCGGCGTGCCGTCCGCTCCGCACGACGTCTCGGGCCGGGCCGAGCGTGAGAGCTGGGCGCGTACGGCCTGCCTCCTGCCCGCGGTGCGGTCCAACGGTGTCCGGTCGGTGAACTCCTGGCCGTACGCGAGGCAGCCGTTGCCGGAGGGCGCGGGGGACGCCCTGTGGTTCTGCACCAGGGCGGACACCTGGCGGGGTACGGGCAGCAGGGTCCTGGCCCAGTTCCAGGCGCCGGCCGAACTGTCGGGCGGCACCGGGGCGCCGGGGGCCGTCGCGGCCCGTTCCGAGGACTCGCCGGACTGCGGGATACGCAGACCGCGGGTGCTGGCGGGCGTGCTGTGGAGGTCGGACGGCGGGCGGTGGTACGTACTGGCCGCCGGCTCACGGCAGTTCGCGTCGCTGACCGCGACCGGAGGTGTGAGGGGCCGGGCGAACGGGCGGCTGCTGGCGCTGCCTGCCGGTGAGGGCGACCGGCCCCGGCTCGACGGGCTGCTGACGGACGGCAGCAGGGCGGGCGCACTGCACTGAGTCCGGGCGAGGGGCGGGGGGCCGGGGGCCGTCCGAGCGGCCCCGATAGGCTGTCCGGCATGACGACCCGGGTGCGGCGCCGGATGGGTGTCGATGAGCGCAGGGCCCAGTTGATCGGCGTGGCGCTGGAGTTGTTCGGTCACCGCTCGCCCGACGAGGTGTCGATCGATGAGATCGCGGCGGCCGCCGGCATCTCCCGTCCGCTCGTCTACCACTACTTCCCGGGAAAGCGCAGTCTGTACGAGGCGGCGATGAAGCGGGCCGCCGACGAGCTGTCCGCCCGCTTCCTGGTGGCGCACGAAGGGCCCCTGGGAGCCCGGCTGATCCGGGTGATGCACCGGTTCTTCGACTTCCTCGAGGACCACGGCCCGGGCTTCGCGGCGCTGATGCGGGGCGGTCCCGTAAGGGGTTCGTCCTCGGCCGACGCCCTGGTCGACGGGGTGCGTCAGGCGGCGTACGAGCAGATCATCGCTCATCTCCGCGTGCCGGCGCCGTCCGCCCGGCTGGAGCTCCTCGTGCGGTCCTGGGTGTCGCTGGCAGAGTCGACGGCGCTGCTCTGGCTCGACGGGAAGCGCGTCCCGCGCGCGGAGCTGGAGCTGCAGCTGGTGCACGACTTCGCGGCGCTGGCGTCGGTGAGCGCCGCGTACGACCAGGAGGTGGCGGGCGTCATGCTGGGGGTCTTCGCGCAGGAGCCGGCGGACGGCCCGTTCGGCGAACTGCTCGCCAGGCTCTCGGCGCTGGCGCCCGCCGCACCGGCTGTTCCGTCGCAGCGGCTGCCTCAGTTCTTGCGGTAGGACGCGTCCAGGTCTCTGATCTCGGCCGAGGCGTGGACGGTGAGTCCGTCGACGGGCTTCAGATGCCCGGCCAGCAGCTCCAGAACGGCTTCCGTCAGCCGCGCCTTGATCTCGGGGGTCCTGCCGGGCAGCATCGCGATCGAGACGTTCACGATGGAGTCGCCCGTCGCGGCGTCGCCGACGACGGAGTCCTCGGTCCGGCGGAACCGGGTCTTGCAGGCGGGGAGCTTGGTGGACACGGTCTCGGCGACGAGCGGGTGCAGGGCCAGCGCGAAGCCGCGGCGGTCGAAGCTGTCGTCGAGGTCGGCGGAGTAGTCGACGGTGATCTGCGGCATCAAACGCTCCTGATCGCGGGTGCGGGTACGCATACGTGTACAGCGTGCATGCACGTGTACGGCCTCAGCTTCGCGTGATCGCGCGGCCCGCACAAGTGAGCGCGGGGAACTCGGGCCCGGGGTACAGCGGTACAGCGGTTAACGCCAAGCCGGTGATCATGGGATCGATGCGGGTCGTGGGCGGGACTACCGCAGCTCGGCGATCGGGTGGGGCTAGGTCTGAAGCCGTTCGCGGAGGTCGACCTCCTCGGGGGTGAGCTCTGCGGGGGTCGTCTCTGCGGGAGCCGAGGGTGTCCTCATACGCACCACTGTGCGCGCGACCGCCGCCCCGGCATGAGGCCCGGGGCGGCGGTGGCTTTCATCAGCGGCCGTCGGCAAGCGGCCACGGCAGCAGGCGGATGTCCTCCTCGCTCAGCGCGCCCTCGTAGGCGAACACGCTGTCCACCGCGCCGTGCAGATACTCGCCCCACCCGTCGGCGGTGCGGCCCCGGCCGAGCTGGAGCCCGCCCGTGCTCTTCCAGGCGGCGGCGAAGTCGGCCGTACCGCCTTCGTCGAACTTCTCCCCGTCCACGTAGAAGAACACCTGTTTGACGGAGGCGTCATGGACGACGGTCACCCGGTGGCCGGGCCCGCTGTTGCCGTCCGGCGATTCGATCCGGCTCAGCACGGTCTCCGGCGCGCCCGGCGCGTCGGCGTGGGCCATCACCAGGTCCCAGCTGGAGCTCTCCGGATCGAAGCGCACCTTGAAGGCGTCGCTGTGCTCGCCGCCCTGGGAGATCGCGGTCATCGGCGCCGCCGGCTCGTCGTCGGTGAGCCGGACCCGGACGCTGACGGTGAAGCTCCCCGAGGTGTCGACCACGGGCGCTTCCGTGGCGGCGTGGCCCGAGACGCCCTCGAGGCGGAGGTGGCCGTCGCCGTCGATCTCCAGGGGGAAGTCCTGGCCGCACTCCAGGTCCAGCGGGTCGCACGGGTCGTCGAGGCGGTAGAGCGAAGCGCCCGGTCCCAGCTTCAGCGGTGCGCCGCCGCCCGCCTCCGGGGCGAGGCCGTCCGGCGCGGTGTCGAGCGCCCAGTGGCCGAGCCGCCGCGCGGCACGGGTGGCGAGGTCCTTCACCTCGGAGGCCACGACGATCCGGTCGTACGCCCGTACGTCACCGATCTCGCCCTGCCAGCGGTCCCGGTACCCCTGCGCGCCACGCGCCCGGCCGATCTGGAAGGCGCCCTCGCCCGCCACGGGGGTGACGGCCACCTCCTCGCCGGCCGCGCGGCCGTTCACGTACAGCCGTGCCGTACCGGTCTCCGCGTCGTACAGGCCCAGCACATAAGCCCACGCGCCGGTCTCGGGAAGCCCGCCCGTGACCCGCGCCCCGCCGACGGAGAACGACCACTGGGGGGCGCCCGCGACCTGGGTCAGGCCCAGAGTGAAGGCGCGTGCCGTACCCGCGTCCTGCGAGAGGACCGTACGGGTGCCGTCCACGCGACCCGGCCGCACCCAGCCGCCGACCGCGAAGGTCTCCGCGGTGTCGGTGACGACCGGGGCGCCCGGGGTCAGGAAGCCGTTCCCCGATCCGTCGAGCGAGGCGGTGGCGGTGAGCGGTGTGCCGGAGGGCGCGGGCGCGCCGAAGGTGACGCCCGCACCGGCACGGGCGGCGGTACCGGTCTCCGCGGCGGCCGAGCGGGAGCCCGCCGCGTCGGCGAGCTTCCATCGCGCCACCGGGGCGGGGCCTTCCCCGATCCGGAAGGTGTAGCTGGTGCGCGGGCCACGGTTGCCCGCTCGGTCCTGTGCCTGTACGGAGAGGGTCTGCACGCCGGCGCTCTCCGGCAGGAAGCGGATCTCGGCCGATCCGTCGGGCTCGGCCTCGACCGTCTTCGGCGGTCCGCCGATGAAGGAGTAGGCATAGGCCGTGACGTCGTCGGCCTGTGCCGTGACGTGGAAGGTCCCCCGGACGCCGACTCCGGGCGTCCAGGTGTTGTCGTCCGGGTAGTCGCCGGAGGTGACGACCGGGGCGTCGGGCAGGGTGCGGTCGTACACGAACTGGCAGGGCGCTCCCGCCCCTTCGCTGCTCCAGGCCGACGCCCCGGCGTCGTTGACGGCACGCACCCGCCAGGAGATGACGGTCTCGTCGGGGATCTCGCCCGGCAGCTGCCAGCTGAACGGGGCGATGTCGGACTTCGTGGTGGTGGTCATGGTCACGCGCTCCTCGGCGCCGCCCTCGCCCTGCCACCAGGCCTCGAACTCACCGCGTAAGGCGCTCACTTGGCCCGGCTGTCCGCCGCCGGGCCCGTACAGCCGTGCCGTCAGCCGCGGGACGGATCTCACGTAGGGCCGCTCGTCCCCGGACACGCACGGCTCGCCGCCCGTCTCCAGTTCGGCGGTCAGCGGCTGCTTCGGCGGGAGCGCGCCGGACGCCGCCAGTACGGTGCCCGGCGACGCCAGCACCGTCCCAGCGGCGATCACCGCGACCGCAGCCGCCCGTCTCGCCCGTCCAACTCCCGTACGTCTCATCATGCGCGTACCCCTCCCCTGTGACGCCACCGAAGATCGTTGGCGGGGGGAGGCTAGCAGCAGCGCACGCGGGCCGCTCCCGAATGACGCCGGGTCAGGACACGGTGTGGCCGGGGCGACGGCCCGCGCGCGAGCATCCGTGACGCCTTCTCCAGCTGCGGCAGCGTAAACAGCCGCTCCTTCTCCGTCGCCCGCTTAGCCGTGCTGATCAGCCGGGTCGCCATCAGGACCTGAAACAGGTCCAGGGCCTCGTCGATGGCCTTCGCCTCCAGGTGGCGCATCACCGCGGTGAGCATCGCGGTGCGCTTGGGCTCCTCCGCCCGCTCCAGGCTCGCCGCCTTCGAGCCCAGCCCGTAGCGGGCCAGCGCGGCCAGCCGGTTCGGCGGGACCTGTGACAGCCGCACTCGGCCCAGCTGGAACGCGCCAATCTCATCGGCCCGCTCCAGCGACCGGGCGAACGCCGTGCCCGTCGTCCGCGTCGGCGGCCGGCGCAGCCGCTCCAGCTCCGAGAACCGGGCGTCCTCCGGCGTCACCAGGGTGGCAACCAGGTCCCCGGGCAGCGTCGCGTCCGCCCGGTGCGCGGCCCTGGAGACCGTGGCGTGCAGCCGCTTCTCCGCGGCCGTACGGACCTCCGACACCTTCCGGGCCAGCACGGACACCCCCGGCAGCAGCACCCGGTGACGGCGCATCCAGCCCACCGCCTGATTGAACAGCGCCACCAGCCCCTCGTCGTGCGTCCACGCCCGGCCGTGCAGGAACGTACGGAACTTCCGCCCCCACTCCGCATCGTCGTACTCGTGGTACGCGTACGCGTCCCGGATCTCCCACGCGTGCTGGTACACCGAGCGCAAGCCGACGGCGTCCGACACCCTCGCCCGCCTCCTCGACGACGGCACCGGACAGGTCGCGCTTCCGCTGCAACCACTGGTCACCACCCTGCTGAAGATGGACCGGCCCAAGAGCCGACTCATCTGGCTCCGCAACCCCAACGTCGTCCGCCTCCTCCGGGGCCTGGCCACCGGCACCATCCCGCTCACCCACGACGAGCTGCACCAGGAAACACCCTGGCGAACCGTCGCTCACCTGCGCGACTTGTTGATGGACAGCGGCGTCCTTCCGCCCGTCGACCGACAGCTCATGCTCTATCAGCGTTGGCTGACCGAACGACTCGCCGGCATCGAGGACCCCGAACACCGTCGGCGTCTTCAGCACTTCGTCACCTGGCATCAGATGCGACACCTGCGGAGCAAAGCGGAGAAGGGGACTCTGGGACGCTCCCAGACCAGCCAGGCGAAACAGGAGATCACTCAGGCCGGCGCCTTCCTCGCCTGGCTCGCCGACCGAGGCCACACCATCGAACACTGCCAGCAGGCCGACCTCGATGCCTGGCACACCGAGAAGGTGGCCACCCGGCGCCCGGCCCAGACGTTCCTGCGCTGGTGCATGAAGACGAGCCGGATGCCCCGCCTCGCCCTGCAACCCCAGATCGTCAACCAGGACAAAGCGCCGCTGCACCAGCACCGCCGACTCGCCATCCTCCGGCGGACCCTCAACGACGACTCCCTGTCCCTGCGAGCCCGGGTCGCCGCCGCACTCGTTCTCCTCTATGCGCAACCCGTCAGCCGCATCGTCCGCCTCACTGTCAACGACGTCATCGACGACGGGGCCACCGTCACCATCCGGCTGGGAGATCCGCCGTCCCCACTGCCGGAGCCCGTCGCTGACCTCATGCGGGCATACGTCCAGTCCTGCTGGCACCTGCCCTACGCCAGCAGCAGAAGCTCACAGTGGCTTTTCCCGGGCCGCCAGCCCGGACAGCCGATGAATCCGGTCAGCCTCCAAGTCCACCTGCGGAAGATCGGCGTCCCACCGCAACGCGGCAGGACCTCCGCGATCCGCCAACTCGTCCTCCAGGCTCCGGCCCCCGTCATCGCGAAAGCTCTCGGCTACCACGACAAGACCGCCACCCGCCTGGTCACCGAGGCCGGCGGAACCTGGAGCCGGTACGCCCCTGGCGACCACACACGGTGACACCAGGTTCGGCTTCACCGAGGGACACGGTCCAGACAGTCTCACCGTCATTCATTCCACGGCCGGACCTGACTTCTGGAACGTCCTCCAGTACTGGCGTCGCTTCTCGTCCCGCACCACGACGCCGAGACGATCCAGTTCCCCACGAAGTTCCCAAACGTCCGCGTGGGAGGGCCCCTTCTTCTCCAACGACTCCTGGCGGGCCTTGAGGATGGCGTTCGCACCCTCCGGGAGACCGGGAGTGTCAGGCACCCAGCGGCGGAACTCGTCCTGGTGCGGATCGACGTCCGCCCACACGTAATTGTGCACGGTAAAGGCGTCGGCAACGCGGCCGACGTCCAGGTCGCACTCCTGCCGAGTGAGCTCGCCACCGTCGTGGCCGAGCAGGACGAGTTGCTTGCCGTCCCGGAACACTGCGGCGACGGCGTCGCGCGGGAATTTCCGTTCCCGTCCCTTACATGTGAGCACAACGCGGTCATACGACAGACGAATCACCAACTGCTCGTGCTGAGCAACAAGTCCAAGGGCCAGCCCAGTCACCGCACCCGCGGTGGGCAACCACGGGGCGGGGATCGACGCAACGAGCTCGGCCGGTCCCTGCAGCGGTGCCCAGGGAAGCGTCACCAGCCAGTCGGCCAGGAGGCCGACCAGCCAACCGACACCCGCCCCCACCAGCATGAAAACGACGTAAATGCACACGGTGCTCAAAGTTGACTGCCGGAGCACGGTGAGCCGACTCCCCTGCGACTCTCGCTTCGTTCCCTCGTGCACGTTCATGTTCCCCCTTGCCTCCAGCGTCGCGTAATAATAGACCGAGCGCTCGGTCTATCAATGCCCATCCGAGACCAGATTCGAGAGTTGACCGGAAAGAGGCCCCGATGAGGACAGTCGACCCGGCCAGGCACCAGGCACGGCGCCGGCACATCATCAACGCCGCAGCCGAACTCTTCGCCGCTAAAGGCTTCGAACGCACCACCACAGCGGAGATCTGCAAGGCCGCCGGCATGAGCGCGGGCAACCTGTTCCACTACTTCCCCAACAAGCGCGCGATCTTCCACGCCGTCTTCGAGGACGAGGAGCACGACGGTGCCACCAAGGCCGAGCGTCTCGCCGCTGCCCGCACCGCCGACGACCCGTGGACCGCCCTCCTCGACATCGTCGACCTTCTCGCCGCCCCCGCCGCGGAGCCGCTGGTCCCCGCCCTCGCCATGGAGGCGATGATCCAGGCTTACCGTGACCCCGAACTCGAAGCACTGCTGAGCCGTGACAACGATGAGGAACGGTCCACCATCACCGGCCTGCTGTACGACGCGGCCGCAGCAGACCGGATCGACCCCACCCTGGACCCCGACGACACCGCAGCCTGGATCATGGCACTCATCGCCGCTCTCTACACCAGCGCCGCCACTGACCCGTCCTTCACCCCGGCCGCCCAGCTCCCCACCCTGCGCCTGATCCTCCAACGCTTCCTACGACCCCACACACACCAGGAACCGGAGCGGTGAACAGGCACCTATAGGACCCAATACAGCGGCAAACACACAGAGTGATCTTCCGGCCGCACCGGCGGCGAATACGCGACACCTCAACATGCGCGCCTACCAGTCCCGAGGCCGGAACTGTGGTGCCCACCCTTCCGTGAAGCTAAGGCCGAGGCGCCCTCGGCCGGAAGGGACCGTCGCTCGCGAAGGCGCGGGTGGCGAATCGCTTGCCCATCCGGCGGTATGCGGTGGCCGTGGGGTGCAGCCCGTCGGCCAGATCGTCCGCCTCGTCCGGGCCGAGCAGCTCGCGGCCGTCGAGATGGTGGAGGTGGGGATCGCGTGTCCGCCGGGCGGCCACGATCCGTTCCAACTCGGCACGGACCACCGCCAGCGTCAACGCCCCCGCGGCCACCTGGGCCGGGTCACCCAGGGCTGTGATCCTCCCGTCCGGGCCCATCGTCGTCGGGCCTGGAGTCTCCTCGACCGCAGGACAGCTCACCGGGGACATCAACAACAGCGGAGTGTCCGGGTGCCCGTCCCGGATGGTGTCCAGAAACCCATGCACCGCCGGGCCGAACGTCCGCAGCCGAAAGGCGGCCAGACCCACGATGTTGATGCCCACCTTGAGGCTGATCAGGTCGGCGGGCGCATCACGGATCGTCCGGGCGACATAGGGGTCCAACAGCGCGTTGCCCGCTTGGCTGAGGTTGATCACCTCCACTCCCCCGAGTGCGGCTGCCACCGTCGGCCAGGTGCCGGTCGGGCCGTCGGCCTCGATGCAGTGGCTGATGGAGCTGCCGTGGTGCACCCAGCGGCGCCGACCGTCCGGCAGCGGTGGAAGCACTTCACCGTCGGCGCGCAGTGCGACCAGTTCCATGGGGGTCTGCTGCGGCAGCCACAGCTCGACGCTCTTCATACCGGCCGGCAACCCGGTGAACCGCACGGTCCCCGGATCGCCCGGGATCAGCCGCTGCGCGGCCCCGGGACCCGCCATCCGCAGCACGTTTCCCACCGGTGCCCGACGACGCCCGGCAAGAGCGCCGTTCACCAGCAGCTCCAGCATCCCGGTCGGACGGGGCAGGGGATCGGTGTCGAGCTGCCCCGTGAAGGTGAGCACCTCGAACTCCAGCTCACACGCATCGGTGCGGAACACCAGGCGCACGCCCGAAGGCATCACGGTCACGCCGTAGACCGACGGGTCCTGGTACTGCTCCTTGGTCCACGCCGGCAGCCGGCGCGGCATCACCCCCGTCGGCGTGATCTCCAGATCCAGCGCACCCCGCAACTCCACCGGTCCGCCCACCAGAGGAAACGCCCGCATCGCCACCGTCACCGCTCCTTCCCGAGGTCAGCCTACGATCGAGATCGCGCGCCGCGACGGTGCGGTCGTCGTTCCCCGACCCTGTTGTCCGGCAGCCGTACGCCGGACGGAGACTGTGGGCATGGAGTTCTTCTGTTACCACCGCGACCGGCCCGGCTCCCTCACGTTACGCAACGAGCTCGTGGAAGAGCACTGGTCCTACATGGACCGGTACGCCGAGGAGTTGATCGCTCGCGGCCCGACCTTCGCCGGCGACGAGACGCCCACGGGCAGCGTGCACATCGTCGACCTGCCCGATGCCGCCACCGCCCGCACGTTCGCATTCGACGAGCCCAACTACCAGGCCGGCGCCTACCGGGACGTACTGCTGCGCCGGTGGCGCAACCTGCTGGGGCGCACCATGTGGGACTTCCCCGGTGACCGGACCCGTGGCAACCGCTACCTGGTGCTCGGGCTCGGCTCGGGCCGGCCCGCCGACCTCGCGGTGCCGCCCGGCCGTGACGAGCTGATCGCGTACGGGCCGCTGCTGTCCGACGACGGCGCCACCTGGCTGGGTACGGCGGCGCTGCTCACGGCTTCCGACCCGGATACGGCGCGTGCCGTCCTGACGCCGGACCGGTATGCCGGCATAGAAGTTCATGACTGGGAGTTCGGTGGGCGCAGGTGACGGACCAGGGGCCGGCGAGAGCCCGCACACCCCTGCCGCTGTAGTCCTCACCTAAGCACGGTCACCGCGCAGAAAGCGGCCGGTCCCGGCTCCCGCCCGAGGGCGGGGAGCCGGGACCGGCCGGTGGGGCGGGGCGTCAGCGCTGGGAGAACACGGCGACCGTGCGCCCCGGCACGGTGAAGCTGCCCGACTTCCCCTCGTACGAGGACTTCTTGACCGTGCTGTCCGCGCCCGCCGCCTGGACGGGGTGGAGGGCGTACGCCTTCCCGGCCAGCTCGGGGACGTCCTGGCTCTGCGTGCCGGGGGTGGCGTTCATGACGACGACCAGCTTACCGAGGCGCATCGTGATCACCCCGGGCGTCTCCTCCTTGCCGGAGAGCGGGAAGGACAGGGTGTCCTGGACCTGCCCGGCGGTGGCGAGGCCGAAGTCCTTCTCGGTGGTGCGGATGGTGAGCAGGTCCTGGTACGCGGCGGAGGCGCCGGTGATCTGTGCGCACCCGGGGGTGAGCCCAGGGGCGGTCAGCAGCGGCTTCCCGTAGGACCACTTGTCCTTGTTGTCGGCGGCGGGCGGCAGTCCCCGGCCGAAGCCGTTGCCCTTGCGGCAGTCCCAGTGCAGCGCGTTGAACCAGTCGCCGCTGTCGTAGGAGTTGCGGTCCAGCGACTTGGAGCGCAGCAGGTCGGTGCCGGCCTGGGAGAGCGCCGGTCCCTGGGAGAGCGCGGCGGTCGCCATCGCCAGGACCTGCATGCGGGCCCGGTCGGCTGCCGTGGTGTCCGCCGGGAGCTTGAACGCGAGGGCGTCGTAGAGGGTTTCGTTGTCGTGGGCGTCGGCGTAGGCGAGCGCGTCACCGGGCACCGCCGCGTAACCGGCGGGGGCGCCGTTGTAGTCGACGGCCGAGCCCTTGACCGTGCGGCCCTGGGTGTCGGTGAAGGTGTAGTCGGCGAGGTTGCCGGTGAGGCCGACCTTGATCAGGTCCTGGTAGTGGAGCAGCCGGGCCTTCTGTTCGGCCTCGGTGCCGTTGGCGGCCGAGGTGTTGGGGTCGGTGTAGAGGCCGGAGGCGAAGCCCTGGACGCCGGGGTCCTCGTCGAAGGGGCCGCCGCCGCGCACGGCGTCGCGGGCCCGGTCGGAGAAGGTGGCGATGCCGGTGCCGGCCATGTTCTTCTGGGTGGCCTGGACGAAGCGGGCGTCGTCGGCGATCTCGCCGAAGTTCCAGCCCTCGCCGTACAGGATGATCTTACTTCCGTCGACGCCGTCCTTCGCGACGGTCAGCTCGTCGAGGGCCTTGCGGACGGCGAGGACGTTGGCCTTGGGGTGGTGTCCCATGAGGTCGAAGCGGAAGCCGTCGACCTTGTACTCCTTGGCCCAGGTGACGACCGAGTCCACGACGAGCTTGCCCATCATGGTGTTCTCGGGCGCGGTGTTGGCGCAGCACGTCGAGGTGGCGACGGTGCCGTCCTCCAGGAGCCGCTGGTAGTAGCCGGGCACGATCTTGTCGAGGACGGACTTGTCGTCCTGGCCGGAGGCGACGGTGTGGTTGTAGACGACGTCCATGACGGTCCGCAGCCCGGCGCCGTTGAGCCCCTGGACCATCTGCCGGAACTCGGTGGTGCGCTTCGTGCCGTCCGGGTCGGAGGCGTAGGAGCCTTCGGGGACGGTGTAGTGCAGCGGGTCGTAGCCCCAGTTGAAGGCGTCCTTCGCGGCGGCCTTGGTGACGCAGGCCTGCTGCTCCTCCGAGTCGGGGGCGTGTGCGGACAGGTCGCAGGCCGGCTGCTGCTGGTCGGACTTCTTCTCGGGGATCGTCCCGATGTCGAAGACCGGCAGCAGGTGGACGTAGCTGGTGCCGGAGTCCGCGAGCTCCTTGAGGTGCTTCATCCCGTCGGAGCGGGAATCGGTGAAGGCGAGGTACTCGCCGGGGTGCTTCGACGTGGTGTCCGTGACCGAGAAGTCACGGACGTGCAGCTCCTGGATCTGGGCGTCCCGCAGCGGCACGGCGGCGGGCTTCTTCAGCGCGGACCAGCCGCTCGGGGCGAGCTCCGGGTCGTCGAGGTCGACGACGAGGCTGCGGGCGGAGTCGGCGGTCAGGGCGGTGGAGTAGGGGTCGGTGACCTTGTTGGTGACCAGCTTCTGGACGGTGGGCGCCCAGACCTGGACGGCGTAGCGGTAGGGCTTGCCCGTCCAGGACTTCTTACCCGCGACCGACCAGACGCCGGTGCGGTCGTCGCGCCGCATCGGGACGGTCTTCCCGTCCATTTCGAGCGAGACCGTGCGGGCGGTGGGCGCCCACACGGAGAGCGTCGGGCTGCCCTTGCGGAAGACGGGCCCGAGGGAGGCGCTGCTCGCGGCCTTCCCGTACAGCTCGTCCAGGACACCCGCTGTCTGTACGCCGGTGGCGGCGAGCAGGGCGCCGTTGGCGGCGCGCTGGGTGGCGATCAGCTGGCCGCGCAGGGACTCGCGGACCCTGTCCCGGTCACGGGTGTCGACGGTGAACGCCGGATAGTCCCCCAGGTGCGGGTACTTCGCCTTCTGCGCGTCGGTGAGTTCGGTGGCGCCGAGCCGGAGCCACTGCCCCTCCTCGGAGAGCGCGCCGTCGACGACGGAGATCCCGCCGTTCTTCGCGTACACGAGCTGCTGGCTGGTGGCGTCGGTGGCCTTCACCTTCCAGACGACGGTGTTCGCGTCGATCCACTGCGCCTCGGCCTTGGTGAGGTCGGGCGTCGGCACCCCGCCGGCCTGCGGGAGCAGATAGCCGGGCTTGCCGCCGAGCATCCAGACCTCGCGCCCGTGCGAGGCGATGTCGAGGGACTGGTCGCTCGGGAGGTCCTTCTCGTCGCCCTTGTGGAGGATGTAGCTGAGCGAGGTGGCACCGTCGGTGAGCGGGACCTCGAAGGTCACACCGTAGGCGTCGGTCTTCGAGGGCTCCAGCGGCTTGGCCCAGTCCGTGGGCGCTGCGGCGCCCGTCCAGGTGTGCAGGCCCCAGCCGTCGTAGTCGCCGTCGGCGCGGTGGTAGTGCAGGACGGCCTTTCCGGTGTCCTGCGGCGGGGTCCCGGGAGCCTCGGCGGTCTGCTCGTCCTTGCCCTGCTCGATCCAGACCTGGCCGGTCCTCGCGAGGTCGATGGTGCGCCCGGGCCCGTCGGCCGTGCCGTTCTTCTCGACCTTATACGGAACCGAGGACGCGCCCTCGTCGAGGTCGATCCAGGCGAAGGCGCCGTAGGCGTCCCGCCCGATGAAGTCGGCGGTCTTCCCACCGGACTTCAGCTGCCAGCCCTCGTAGTAGCCGTCCGCGCGCTTGTAGTGGACGACGGCGTGGTCGCGTTCGACGGCGACGGGCTTCGGGGTGGCCGGGGCCTGGCCCGCGGTGGTCGACGCGGTGTCGCCGGCGGTGCGCCCGGCGCGGTCGACGACGACGGCCTTGTAGCGCAGCGCGGTCCCGGCCTTCACCGACTCGTCGAGGTGCTGGGTGACCTTGTACGGGGCGTGGTCGGCGGAGCCGAGGGTGCGCCACTTGCCGTTGCCGGTCTGCGCGGCGAACACGACGCGGTTCAGATCCCCGCCGTCCACGTCGGCGCTGATCTCGACGGTGCCGGTGGCTCCGGCTGCCGGGGCCACCAGGGTGACCGAGGGCTTGGCGGCGGGGGCATCGAGCGGTTTGTCGGCGCGGAGCACGATGCTGGAGAGCGCGGGCACCGTGACCTTGGCCGTCTTGTCCGCTCCACTACGCACGGTGCCGGAACCGCCGTACAGCGTACGGAAGTTCATGCCGGCCGATGCGGTGGGCAGCTCGACGGTGCTCGCCTCGGAGGAGTTGTTCGTGGCGACGACGTACTCGTACGGCTTCTTGGTGTCGGTGCGCGAGAAGGCGTGGACGGAGCCCTTGGAGTACCGCTCGGTCTGGGTGCCGTCACGCAGCGCCGGGTGCTCCCGGGTGAGCTTCGACAGGGCCGCTATGGAGCGGTAGAGCGGGTGGGCGGTGTCGTACGCGTCGGAGGCATGCGTGCGGTCGGTGCCCAGCTGGTCGTCGTCGAGGTAGTCGGCGGTCTTCGAGGCGAAGAGCGTCTGGCGGGCGTCCTTGTCGCCGCCCGCTCCGGTGTAACCCTGCTCGTCGCCGTAGTAGATCACCGGGTTGCCGCGGCCGAGGAACATCAGCTCGTTGGCGAGGCGGGCGCGGTCCGTGAGCTCGGCGTCGCCGGCCTCCGGGTTGTCCTGCTTCAGGAAGGTGCCGATCCGGCCCATGTCGTGGTTGCCGAGGAAGGTCACCTGCTCGTAGGCGTTGGCCTTGTCGGTGGTGTAGCGGTAGTCGTCACCGTAGACCGCTGCGAGCTTCGAGGCCGGGGCGCCCTGGGAGGCGTACTGCCGGGCGGCTTCCTGGAAGGGGAAGTCGAGCGTGGCGTCGAGCCTGCCCCGCGTCACGTAGGGCGAGGTGATCGCGGTGTCGGCGGAGTAGACCTCGCCGAACATGAAGAAGTCGTCGCGGCCGCGCTTCGCCGCGTAGTCGTCGAGGGCGGTGGCCCACTGGGTCCAGAAGTCCATGTCGACGTGCTTGACGGTGTCGATGCGGAAGCCGTCGATGCCGAAGTCGCGGACCCACTTCTCGTAGATCTTCTCCATGCCGGAGACGACCTCGGGGCGCTCGGTCCACAGGTCGTCGAGGCCGGAGAAGTCGCCGTACTCGGTGGACTCGCCCGCGTAGGTCGAATCGCCCCTGTTGTGGTACATCGTGCTGTCGTTGAGCCAGGCCGGGACCTTCTTCCCGGTGTTCTGCGGGGTGTACGGGAAGGAGTCGGCGTCCACCTCCGCCATGCCCTGGCTGTCGTCGAACGGGCGGCCGTCCTCGTCGAGGTACGGGAAGGCGCCCTTGGGCTTGTAGCCGTACTTCTTCTCGGCGTAGTCGACGGTGTCCGCGGTGTGGTTGGTGATGACGTCGAAGAAGACCTTCATGCCCTTGCCGTGGGCCTTGTCGATCAGCTTCGTGAGGTCGGCGTTGGTCCCGAAGTGCGGGTCGACCTGGGTGAAGTCTGTGATCCAGTAGCCGTGGTAGCCGGCCGACGCGTTGTCACCGGCGCCCTGCACGGGCCGGTTCTTGAAGATCGGGGCGAGCCAGATCGCGGTGGTGCCGAGGCCCTTGATGTAGTCGAGCCGCTGGGTGAGGCCCTTGAGGTCGCCGCCCTGGTAGAAGCCCTTGTCAGTGGGGTCGAAGCCCGTCTCCATCCGCGAACCGGTGAGCCCGCCGCGGTCGTTGGACGTGTCGCCGTTTGCGAAGCGGTCGGGCAGCACGAAGTAGAACTGCTCGCGGGTCAGGTCGTGCCTGGCCGGCTCCTTCGCGAGTTCCGCGTCCGAGGGCGGGGACGGGGGTCTGGGCGCGGCGGACGCGGAGGCCGCCGGCACGACGGGGAGCAGCGCCGCGCACAGTGCGGCGACGGCCCCCCGCCGGAGGGTGGTTCGGGACACGGGCGGGTACTCCTCGGCTTTCGGGGATCTGGCGGTGTGGAGCGGTGCGGGCCGGGGACGCTCACCCTCGCGTCCCCGGCCCGCCAGGTGGATGATCAGCTGCGCCAGACGTCGGCGGTCAGCGCGACCTTGCCGGAGGCAGGCACGGTGGCGGTGCGGTTGGCGCCGCTCTCCCAGGTGACGTTGCCTGCGGCGTCCTTGCGGAGGTACTTGTACTGGAACGCCGTACCGGCGGGCAGGGCCACGTCGAGCTTCCAGACGGGGTACGTCGCCGGGTCGAGCTTCAGCGCGCTGCCCGGGGCCCAGTTGCCGAGGGCGGCCTGGTTGCCGGTGACGTAGATGTTCTGGCCGGACTGGGTGGTGGCGTTGACGCCGAAGGAGGCGCCGGAGTCACCCGTTCCCGGGGCGGTGCCTCCGCCCGAGCAGGTCCGGGCGCCGGCGTGCAGGGCGAGGGCGGTGTTCGCGCCGAGGGTGGCGGTGAACTGTCCGGAGCCGTTGACGGTGACGCCCTTGCCGGACTGCACGTCGCAGTAGTCACCGGCGGGCAGCGACGTCTGGAACGTACGGGTCAGCGAGGAGCCCTCGTGGTTGATGGCGACGTACGCCTTGGAGCCCCGGCCGAAGGCGATCTGGTCGCCGCCGTTGTCCCACCAGTTCGAGACGGCCTGGCCCCGGGCGGCGTTGCGGAAGCCGACCATGGAGGAGATCTCGCGCCAGGAGTGCTGGCACTTCCAGCCGTCGCTGTAACAGGCGTTCACCTGGCCGCCGTTGGGCGGGCCGGCGTCCTTGTCGGACCACTCGTAGCCGGAGTGGACGTCCGGGGAGCCATAGGGGTAGGCCAGCATGAAGACGCTCGCCAGGGTGTAGTTGGCGCCGTCCTTGTAGTTCAGGGTGTCGCCGCCGCGCTCGGTGTCGTGGTTGTCGACGAAGACGGCGGACTTGCCCGACTCCATGAAGCCCCAGCCCTCGCCGAAGTTCTTGAGGTGGGCGAGGTTCTCGTTGTTGAAGACCTGCTTGAGGCCGCGGCCGTAACGGAACTCCTGGACGTCGCCGCTGCCGAGGTACTCGGAGGGCGAGACGGCCTCGCCGGCGCCGTAGATCGCCTCGTGCTTCCAGTAGACGCCGGGGTTGCTGAGCCGGGACTTGATGTTCGCGAGGTCGGCGGCCGGCATGTGCTTGGCGGCGTCGATACGGAAGCCGTCGACGCCGAGGGACAGCAGGTCGTTGAGGTACCCGGCTATCTTGCCGCGTACGTAGTCCTCGCCGGTGTCCAGGTCGGCCAGGCCGACCAGTTCGCAGTTCTGGACGTTGCCGCGGTCGCCGTAGTTGTTGATCTGCGACTGGCAGTCGTTCATGTCGCTGACCGAGTACGTACCCGGGTAGTTGTACTTCGTGTACGAGGAACCGCCGGTGCCCGTGCCGGAGCCCGCCGACATGTGGTTGATGACTGAGTCGGCGATGACCTTCACACCCGCGTTGTGGCACGTACTGACCATGTTCGCGAAGGCCGTACGGTCACCGAGGCGGCCGGCGATCTTGTAACTGACGGGCTGGTACGAGGTCCACCACTGGGCACCCTGGATGTGCTCCTGGGGCGGCGAGACCTGGACGTAGCCGTAACCGGCCGGTCCGAGGCTGTCGGTGCACGCCTTGGCGACCGAGGCGAACTTCCACTCGAACATCACCGCGGTGACGTCCTTCTCGCCGGGCGGTGCGGCTTGGGCGGTCCCGGCGCCGAGCCCGGCGGGGACAACGAGGACTGCGGCGCCCGTGGCGAGCGCTAGCGCGGCAGACAAGGGCCTGCGTGCCATGACGTTCCTCCTGCGGTGGGGGAAGTGCGGGGGATGGCGGAGCAGCCTCACCTGGCAACGCGCCGTGCCGTCAAGGCTTCTTGAAGGTTCTTGCAGAAAGGATGCAAAACCTGGGGTGCAGCAGACCGTACGAGCCTGACCTGCCCTGGTCAACCCCCTGGACATGGTGCGCTTACATCCCGATCACCTCGCTGAAATATCGGAGATTTCTTCCTGCAAGGGCTTACGCAAGATATTGCGGGGCTGTTAAGTTCATCCCGACTCCGGCCCGGCCGGCCGGGGGTCCGGTCATCCGGACCCCACGCGCCCGTCCGGCCGGGCCGGTCACGCCACGGAGAGGCCCCGACGTCGCTTCCCCGCCGGCCCAACCCGGGCCGACTTCGGGGCCTCTCCTGTGCGTGGCGGGCGTGCGGGGGCTATGTTTGCCGGTCACCGACGAGCCGGAGGAGTGAAGAGTGCACGACGCCGCCGTGACCCCCGGAGGCGACCGGATCCGCTGGGTGGAGCTGCCCGGGCAGGAGCCGGCCCGTGTCTATGTGCACGGCCTCGGCGCGACCTCCCCCGCCTACTTCGCACAGGCGGCCGCCCATCCGCTGCTCACCGGCCGTAGGTCGCTGCTCGTCGACCTGCTGGGGCACGGCATCAGCGACCGGCCGACGGACTTCGACTACCGCCTCGAATCACACGCCGACGCGCTGGCTGCCGCCCTGACGTACGCGGGCGTCACGGGCGCGGAGTTGGTCGCGCACAGCATGGGCGGTTCGGTCGCGGTGGTCCTGGCGTCCCGTCACCCACGGCTGGTCTCGCGCCTGGTGCTGGTGGACGCGAATCTCGACCCCGTGACGCCGGTGTCCGGCGCCCCGGGGAGCAGCGGGATCGCCGCCCTCTCCGAACCCGAATTCCTGGCGGGCGGCTGGCAGCACATCCGCGATCTGGCGGGCCCGCACTGGTGGTCCACGATGCGTCTGACCGGCCTGGAGGCCCTCCACCGCAGCGCCGTACACCTCACCCGAGGGACCACTCCCACGATGCGTGAGCTGCTGGTGGAGCTGAGCATCCCGCGAACGTTCCTGTACCCGGCGGCCGACGGCTCCCCCGCCGGGGCCGACACCCTCTCCGAGGCCGGTGTGCGGGTGGTCCCGGTCCCGGACTGCGGGCACAACATCATGCTGGACCAGCCGGACGCGTTCGCACGGGAGACCGCTGCGGCGCTCTCGGCGCACGGCTGAGGGTCAGCGGTCCGGATGGTCCTCCGCGCCGAAGATCTCTTCGGCGGTGGTGGCATGGACGGCACGGATCAGCCACTGGCGGGACAGTTCCGAGTCGGTGCAGGTGGTGATCTTCTCGCGGGTGGCGCCGGTGATCTCGATGCCACGTGCGCCGAGGACGATCAGGATGTTTTGGGCGCGAGCTTGCGCGCGGCCCTGCGCGCGGCCCTGCGCGCGGCCCTCCTCCCGGATCTCCTCGGAGAGAGGCGAGATGTAGAAGGAAAGATCAGCCACCAGGTTCCTCCATCGTTGTCCGGGCGGAACCGATGCCGGCAGCCCGCGAAGGCCAACCGGCACCGGAACGACGTCATCGATCGGCAGGGGTCGCCTCGCCGAAGATCTCGTCAGAGGTGGTGACGATCGCTGCGCGCAACAGCCATCGGCGGAGGAGCTCCGGGTCATCGCAGGTGGTGACCTTGTCGCGGGTGGCGTCGGTGATCTCGATGCCACGTGCGCCGAGGATGAGCAGGACGTCCTCGGCGCGACTCTCCACGCGGCCCTCGACGCGGCCTTCGTCCCGGATTCCTTCGGAGAGCGGCGAGGTGTAGAAGGAGAGATCCACGGCCACCAGGTTCCTCCACTGTTGTGCGGCGGGGCGGTTGCCCAAGCCTTGTGCGATGAGTTCGACGAAAGGTTCAGCGATCGATTCCGGTGTGTCGCGCAGGGCGACCGACATCGTCTTCAGTATCGCATCGACGTCCGGATTGTCTGCGTGTGTAATCGCGGAGAGTGTGGCGAGCGCGAGGTCCTTCCGGGCTTCGGCCACATTGGTGATGACGGGCATGTTGTGGGGGCCCGCCACCAGGGGACGGGTGGTGACGGTCGGCCATTGGGGCAGGCCGATGGTGAGGGGCCGGGCCGCCCACGCAGCGGTCGCGTGATCCTGGCAGATCACGAGGAGCAGCACGGGGAGCCGGTACTTGTTGTTGAGGTGCGTGACGTAGTAGGGCCAGCTGGCTGTCTTGCCGGGGTCCTTCTTGCCTTGCGCTTCGACGATGAGGAGGAAGGGCCCGTCGTTCTGCGTCTCGATGCGCAGGAGGGTGTCGACGCGCCGTTCGAGCGGCTCGTTCTCGGTGAGGTCGACGGTCAGAGGCTCTGCCGACGCGAGGGGCGGAAGTTCGAGCCCGAGGACTTCGGGGAGCCGGGAGAACAGGCCCGGCTCTTTTTGAAAGATGCGGTGCATCGCTTCGTGCGGTGCGCTGACCATGGGTTTCCGTTCGGGATCAGGCGGCTGTGGACAGGTCGGTGCGGCAGTCCCGGCAGTGGCCGGGGTGCCGCGAGCGGAAGGCGCGGTCGCAGCGGTCGCAGTTCTGGAGCGGGATCACGATCGCGCCGGGGCGGGCGGGTGGTGCGAGGTCCTGGGCGCCGGGGAGCGGCGGCGGCAGAAGAGCGGTGATGCGGTGCCGCAGGAGCTTGGCGGGGTGGTTGAGCGGCACGGGGAGGTCGGCGGTAAGGGCGTGCCGGACGGTGTCGGGATGGGAATCGCGTTCGAGCCAGGTGACGACGCCCGGGACAAGTACGCGGATGTCGGTCTCGGACAGCACCAGCTGAGGCGCGTGACGTCGCAGGTCGGAGAGAAGCGCGGCTGCCGTGCGCTGGAGCTCCGGGGTACACGCCTGCGGCTGCGGGAGCGGTGCGGGTGCCGCTGTGCGGGCGATGGGCGGCGGCACGAGGACGGCGGCGGGTTGCGGCGGAGGTTGCGCGGGCGCCGGGATCACCGGGGCGGGCTCGCGCGGCGGGGACTCGGCCGCGCCACGCGCGACCCGGGGCTTGGTGACCGGGGCGGCGGGGGTGTCCGCCCCCGGCTGGTTGTACGAGACCGTGCGCGTCACGATCCGCCCGTCACCGAGGCGTACGCGGCTGCGGTGCAGGTAACCGGCTGCCTCCAACTCCCGCAGGGCTGCGGCGATCCGGGTCTCGCTCTCCGGGAAGCGTTCGGCGAGGCGCTTGATGCCGACCCTCGCTCCGGCCGGCAGCGACTGGATGTGCACGGCCAGGCCGACCGCGACGAGGGAGAGGCCGCGATGCTGTGCCAGGTGGTTGCCGATGACGGTGAAGCCTGCGGTGTGCCGGACGTTGCAGTGGATCACGCCGGATACGACGGGCTCGGCGCCCGGAGGCGCGCTAATCTGCTGGGTACCCATCGGGAAGCCTCTACTTCCTCGGTGGTCAGGCCCTCGCTCGGGATGTCAGTCCCGGCGGGGGCCGTCTCATGTCTGTGGTGGTCGAGGCGAGCATATGCCCGACAACACGTGCCAAATCCAGTTCAGTTGCCCTTTGTCACCCGAGTGAGTGACGAAGCATGAACTACGGCGGGTTGGGTGGGGAGGGGTAATTTCCCCACGTTCTTAAAAGCTTTAGACATCGTGGGCAGCCGCGTCGCGGCTCACCGGGTCGTGGGCCCCCGCGACCCGGTGACAGCGGTCACGGTGCGAGGTCGAGTTCGGCCCAGACCGTCTTGCGCGGGGCGGGCCCGACGTCGATGCCCCAGCGGTCCGCGAGCGCCCCGACGATCAGCAGGCCGCGCCCCGACTCGGCTTCGTCGCCCGGCAGATCGACGGTTCCGGGCGCGGGAGGCAGCCGTTCGCCCCGGGCGTCGGTCACTTCGATACGGAGGAGCGCATCGCGGAGGACAGCGAGGCGCAGCCGGAAGTCCCGGCCTGCTACACGGCCGTGAACGGTGGCGTTGGTGGCCAGCTCGGCGACGATGTGTGCGGCCGACTCCATGGGGAGCCCCCAGTGGGCCAGATGCGCCATGGTGAGCAGACGGGCGAGCCTGGCGCCCCGGCGGGTGGGAGAGAGCAGCACGGTGAACTGCCGGGTCGGAGCGGAATGTTCGGTTCGGGTGATTTCTTGGGTCACGTCACTCAGCGTGGCCTCTTTTGCTTACCGTGAAGAGGGACAAGTCGGTTACGTACGGTGATTGTCCGGTCCTTGTCCAGTGCTGTCCCGGCTGTCCGGGGTGACTGCCCGGGGATCACAGGGGTTGAAGCACGAACGGCAGGCGCGTCGGAAGTGGGGCATGGATGAGCGTGGATGAGGCCGGTACGGCACGCGGCAACGCCGGAGCGGACGAGCCCGGCTGGGAGGTCGATCCCGATGACGAGTCGGGCTCGGCACTGGTCGCCTCTGTGGGCCGTCAGATCAAGGCGTGGCGGGAGTCTGCGGGCATGCGGGCCGGTGAGTTCGGGGCCGCGATCGGGTACGGGGAGGATCTCGTCTTCAAGGTGGAGGGCGGTCGGCGCATTCCCCGCCCTGAGTTCCTGGACAGGGCGGACGAGGTGCTGGGGGCAGCCGGCAAGCTCGCCATGTTCAAGAAGGAGATGGCAGAGGTCCGTTACCCGAAGAAGGTCCGGGAACTGGCGAAGCTGGAGGCGCAGGCAGTCGAGCTGGAGGCGTACCACCATCACAACATCAATGGCCTGTTGCAGACCGAGGAGCACATGAGGGCGTTGTTCGCCTCGTGGCTGCCGGCCTACACGCAGGACGAGATGGACCGGGTGGTGGCTGCTCGCCTCGCCCGACGATCCATCCTTGGCCGGGCACCCCTCCCCTCCCTGAGTTTTGTCCAGGAAGAGGTGACGCTTCGCCGTCCGGTCGGAGGCACAATGGTGCTGCGCCGCCAACTCGAACATCTCCTGGAGGTGGGCCGGTTGCCGAACGTGGCAGTCCAGGTGATGCCGACGTGCCGCGAGGAACATTGCGGGACGGGTGGCCTGATCGAGGTGCTGAGGTTTCCCGACGGGAGTGCGGTCGGGCGGTCCGAGGGTGCGTTCAGTGGCCGCCCGGTCTCCGACCCGAAGCAACTCAGAATCCTCGGACTGCGCTATGGCATGATCCGGGCGCAGGCTCTTTCGCCACGTGAGTCGCTGGCCTTCATTGAGCAACTGCTGGGAGAGACATGATCCGCAAGCCCTCTGCCGAGGAAGCGACACAGCTGAAGTGGCTCAGGAGCAGCTACAGCAGCAGCGGTGACGGCAACGACTGCGTCGAGGTCGCGACCACCCCCGGCACCGTGCACGTCCGCGACTCCAAAGCTCGGCCCGGCCCCCGCCTCGGCTTCACCTCCGCCACATGGGAAGCCTTCGTGACGTACGCCTCCGAGGACTGGCAAGAGGGATGACCGCCGGCGAGAGCGAAGCCGCCCCGTACGTACGGTTCCAGTCGCCACACCCGAACTCGCGAGGCCGGTTCACCGGGGTTTTTGGGCTCGTCAACAACCTGGCGCGCGAGGGAAGGCTCTCGGACGAGCAGGAGTCGTTCCGTCGCAGCAACAACAGCTGGTACGACGCCGCGTACACCGACCCTTCGACGGTCGACCCCACCGTTTACGACGACGAGATCAACCCGGGCGCGGCAGCGTGGTTCAAGCCGTCAGCCGCGCATCTCCTCGGGCGGGTTCCCGGCTATCTGGAGGTCCTGGCCGCCCACGGCGTCGATTGCCTGATGGTGCGTTCCGCGGATCCGGGTCGGGTCGTCTACGAGGACGACGTGCAGGTCGTGGTCGTGCCGTCGCCTGATCGGCCCTGATCGCGAGCGGTCCCTGTCAGCCGGGATCCCGCTGAACCGGCCTCCGTTCAGGTCCCGGCCCGAGAAAAGCTTGAGTCTCCAGTGACTGGAGGCGGCAGAGTCGGGGTCATGGACGCCACGACCCTCCACTCGATCGGGGAACTCTCCCGGCGCACCGGTCTGCCCGTGAGGACCATCCGGTTCTACTCCGATTCGGGGGTGGTGGCGCCGACCACTCGAAGTCCCGCCGGCTACCGGCTCTACGACCTCGACGCACTGCGCCGCCTGGAACTTCTCCGCACCCTGCGCGAGCTGGGTATGGACCTGGCCACCATCAAACGGGTACTGGACCGCGAGCTCTCGGTGGCGGAAGTCGCCGCCGCACACGCGGACGCCGTGGACGTTCAGATCCGGGTGCTGCAACTACGTCGGAGCGTTCTGCGAGTCGTGGCAGGCCGCGGGTCCGATCCCGAGGAGACCAAGCTCATGCACAAGCTCACGCAGTTGTCCGGCGAAGAACGCCGGCGTCTGATCGACGATTTCATCGACGGCACCTTCGGCTCGGAGCATACCGACCCAGCCGCAGCGGCCATGGTGCGCGCTGCCACTCCCGACCTCCCCGATGACGCGTCCAGCGAGCAGGTCGACGCATGGGTGGAACTCGCCGAGCTGGTCGGCGACGAGGGTTTCCGGGCCCGGATGCGCAGGACGGCTGTGCGCCAGGCCACCGGGCGCCTGCCCGACATCGAGAGTGCGGCCGGCGGGGAACTGATGGAGTTCACCCGTCGGACGGTGACCGGGGCCATGGATGCGGGCGTCGGCCCGCTCAGCAACGCGGCCACACCCGTCGTCGAGGACCTGGTGCACCGCTTCGCCAAGGTGTTCGCGCGCACCCTCGACGCGGAGTTCCGGGACTGGTTGGCCCAGCAGTTCGAAGAGGCGCACGACCCCGGGGTGGACCGGTACTGGCAGCTGGTGTGGATCGTCAACGGCTGGCAGGTGGTACCGAACCTGATCCCGGTACACCCCTGGATCGTCCAAGCCCTGCGAGCGGAACCTACGCAGAGGGACGGGTGACCACGTTGATGTTGAACGTGTGTGCGCCCAGACCGCCCGCGATGCCTATGAAGAGCAGGGCGAAGTGCTCCTGTCCGCGTGCGGTGGTGATGCCGCCGATGTCCAGCTGGGACGAAGAGGACCAGCCGAGGTCGGTGAGCAGCCGGCCGGTGATCTGTTTGGCTTCGGCGTCGTCGCCGGAGAGGAAGACGGTGCTCGGACCGTCGAGACCGTCCGGGGCAGTCATCACGGTGGAGTCCATGGTGCACAGCGTCTTGACGACGGGGGTCAGGGGGAAGGCTTCCTGGATCTGTTCTCCCAGGCTGCTGTTGGGGTGCGAGAGCTCGGTGAAGTCGTCGGAGAGACCCACTCCGACGTCGATCAGTAAGGTGCCGGCCAGCGCCGGTGCTCCGATGGAGTGCAGCAGTTCCACGGAGACGGTCCCAGGCGTGGCGTTCACCAGTACCTCCGCGTGGGCGGCTGTCTCGCTCAGGCCCGCCACGGGGAGTCCGAGTTCTGTCCGGTCCTCGGGCCGGCGTGAGCCGAGGAGTACGTCGTGTCCTGCGGCGCTCCAGCCATGGGCCAGCGCTCGTGCAACGTTGCCGGTGCCAAGTAGTCCTATACGCATGGGTGTGACGCTAGGCGTTGTCGGGCCCCGACGAATCGGACCGCAGGACCGGGTGGACCCGCACCATGGGCCTAGGTCTGCGGGCGCTTCCCCTCGCGCCTCATCCCGCTGAAGAGGGGCCGAGTCCCGGGTCCCCCCTCCGGCCCCGGCCCCTCACCACGTACTCCTCCCGCCCCGCTCAGGCGCTGCGTACCGCCGCCGTGGACCCGCGCACCACGAGCTCCGGCTGGAACACGTACTCCGTGCGCTGTACGGGGCTCCCGCCTATCTCCTCCAGCAGCGCCCCCACCGCGGCCGAGGCCATCGCCTGGACCGGCTGGCGCACCGTCGTCAGGGGCGGGTCGGTGAAGGCGATCAGCTGCGAGTCGTCGAAGCCGACGACGGAGACGTCACGCGGGACGTCGAAGCCCCTTCCCCGGGCCGCCCGGACCACGCCGAGCGCCATCAGGTCGCTGCCGCAGACGATGCCGGTGCAGCCCTGGTCGAGCAGGGCGCCGGCCGCGACCTGGCCGCCCTCGACGCTGAACAGCGTGGAGCAGACGAGGAGTTCGGCCTCGTCCCGGTCCATGCCGAGCAGCGAGACGGCGGCGTCGACGAAGCCGTCCCGCTTGCGCCGGGAGGGCACATAGCGCTGCGGTCCGATCGCCAGGCCGATCCGCCGGTGTCCGAGCTCGGCGAGGTGGCTGACGGCCATGCGTACGGCGGCCTGGTCGTCGGGCGAGACGAACGGGGCGCTGATGCGCTCGTTGTAGCCGTTGATCAGGACGAACGGTACGCCGCGTTCGGTGAGCGCGGCGTAGCGCGCCGGGTCGGCCGAGGTGTCGGCGTGCAGGCCGGACAGGAACACGATGCCGCCGACGCCGCGCTCGACGAGTTGTTCGACCAGCTCGTCCTCGGTGGCGCCGCCGGGGAGCTGTGTGCAGAGCACCGGCGTGTAGCCGTGCCCCGCGAGCACCTGCTCCACGGACTGCGCGAACGCCGGGAAGATCGGGTTGGTGAGCTCGGGTGTCACCAGTCCGATCAGCCCGGCGCTGCGCTGCCGCAGCCGTACGGGGCGTTCGTAGCCGAGGATGTCGAGCGCCGCGAGCACCCGCTGACGCGTGGTGTCCGCGACGCCCGGCTTCCCGTTGAGCACCCGGCTGACGGTGGCCTCGCTGACCGCGGCCTGACCGGCGATGTCGGAGAGCCGCAGCGCCGGTCCGGTCCTGGGTGCGGGGACGGTCACACCGTCCACCACACCGTGGTGTCGGCGGGCAGCTCCACAATGTCACCGTCGACGGCGACCGGGTTGTTGGCGAGCAGCAGGGTGCCGGGGGCGGCGATCCGCACCGGCGCACCTGTGGTGTTGACGGTGCAGACGAAGCCGGGGCGGCGGAGCGCGAGTACGCCCTCGGGGGCGTCCAGCCACTCGACGTCCGTGCCGGCGCCGAGACCCGGGTGCTCGCGGCGGGCGGAGATCGCGGCGCGGTACAGCTCCAGGGTGGAGCCCTCCGTGCCGCTCTGCGCCTCGACGGAGAGCGCGCCCCAGCTGTCGGGCTGCGGCAGCCAGCTGCCGCCGCTGCCGAAGCCGTACGAGCTGCCCTCGCGGGTCCACGGGATCGGCACCCGGCAGCCGTCGCGGAAGCCGTCCTGGCCCTCGGCGCGGAAGAAGGACGGGTCCTGGCGGGCCTCGTCGGGCAGGTCGGTGACGTCCGGCAGGCCGAGCTCCTCGCCCTGGTAGACGTAGGCGGAGCCGGGCAGGGCCAGCATCAGCAGGGTCGCCGCACGGGCCCGGCGCAGACCGAGCTCGCGGTCTCCGGGGGTACGGATCTGGGTGCCCAGGCCCGGCGGGTTGCCGAAGCGGGTGGTGTGCCGGGTGACGTCGTGGTTGGAGAGCACCCAGGTGGTGGGGGCGCCCACCGGACGCATCGCGTCGAGCGAGGAGTCGATGACCTTGCGGAGCTCGGCGGCGTCCCAGGCGGTCGACAGGTACTGGAAGTTGAAGGCCTGGTGCATCTCGTCGGGGCGCACGTAGTTGGCGGTGCGCTCGACGGTGGGGGTCCACGCCTCGGCGACGAGGATACGGTCGCCGGGGTACTCGTCGAGGATGGTGCGCCAGCTGCGGTAGATCTCGTGCACACCGTCCTGGTCGAAGAACGGCATGACATCGTTGCCCAGCAGTTTCAGCTGGTCGTGCGAGCCGAGGTCGGGCAGACCCTCCGCCTTGACGAGGCCGTGGGCGACGTCGACGCGGAAGCCGTCGACGCCCATGTCGAGCCAGAAGCGCAGGATCGAGCGGAACTCGTCCGCGACGGCCGGGTGCTCCCAGTTGAAGTCGGGCTGCTCCGGCGCGAAGAGGTGCAGGTACCACTCGCCGGGGGTGCCGTCCGGGTTCGTGGTCCGCGTCCACGCGGGGCCGCCGAAGATGGACTCCCAGTCGTTGGGCGGGAGTTCGCCGTCGGTGCCCTTGCCGGGGCGGAAGTGGTAGCGCTCGCGCAGGGCGGAGCCGGGGCCCTCGGCGAGGGCGCGCTTGAACCACTCGTGCTGGTCGGAGGAGTGGTTGGGTACCAGGTCGACGATGACGCGCAGGTTCAGACCGTGGGCCTCGCGGATCAGCGCGTCGGCGTCGAGGAGCGTGCCGAACATCGGGTCGATGGCCCGGTAGTCGGCGACGTCGTAACCCGCGTCGGCCTGCGGCGAGGCGTAGAAGGGGCTGAGCCACACGGCGTCCACACCGAGGTCCCGCAGGTACGGGAGCCGCGCGGTGACACCCGCGAGGTCCCCCATGCCGTCGCCGTTGCCGTCGGCGAAGCTGCGTGGGTACACCTGGTAGATCACCGCGTCCTGCCACCAGCCGGTGCGGTGGCCCGGGGCGTCGTCGGACGTGCCGGTGGAGGGGGCAGCGAGGTGCTGGGTCATGTCGTCCCTGGGGTGTCTGGTGGGGAGCGGCGCCGGGACCGGGTCGGTGTTCCGGCGCCGCCGTGACGGGTGCGGTCGTACGGTCGTGCGGGACTGTGCGTCAGCCCTTGACGGCTCCGGCGGACATACCGGTGACCAGGTGCTTCTGCGCGAAGAGGAAGACCAGGGCCGCGGGGATCGCGATGAGCACGGACGCCGCGGTCATCGGGCCCCACTGGGCTCCGTACTGGTTGACGAACTTCTGCAGGCCGCCGGCGAGCGTGAGGTTCTCGTCACCGACCATGAAGGCGGAGGCGTACGCCACTTCGCCCCAGGCGGTGATGAAGGAGTAGAAGGCGGTGACGGCGAGGCCGGGCTTGGCGAGCGGCAGGATCAGCCGCCAGAAGGTGCCGAACGGCGTGAGTCCGTCGACCTGCCCCGACTCGTCGATCTCACGCGGGATCGTGTCGAAGAAGCCCTTCATCATCCAGGCGCAGAAGGGCACCGAGATGGTGAGGTAGGTGATGACGAGCCCGGCCGGCTGGTTGAGCAGGCCCATGGTCGACATGATGTTGTAGATCGGCACGATGAGGACGGCCACCGGAAACATCTGGGTGACCAGCAGGGTCCACATCAGCCCGCGCTTGCCGGGGAAGCGGAAGCGGCTGACGGCGTAGCCGGTGGTGGCGGAGACGAAGACGCCGATGACGGTCGAGAGCCCCGCGACGATCACGGAGTTGCCGAACCAGCTCAGGAACTCGGTGTCCTTGATCAGGTTCGTGTAGTTCTCGAACGTCGTCTCTTTGAAGAAGTCCGTGGTCGACGCGAACTTCGCCGGCTTCAGCGAGGTCAGCAGGACCCAGAGCACCGGGAAGACCGCGATCACCGACGTGACGATCAGGGTGAGGTGCAGGGCCAGGGACGCGGCCGGCGAGCGGTCGCCGCGCTTGCGGACCTTGCGGGCGCCGTGCTTGGCGGGGGCGGTGGCGGGGGTCGCCGTGACGGTGGTCACCAGTTGTCTCCCTGCGTGCGGAGCACTCGCCGGTACACCATGGCGAAGAGCATCAGGAGTACGAGGATCAGGACGCCCCAGGTGGAGGACTGCGCGAAGTCGCGCGGGCTGATCTCGAACGAGAATTTGTACGCCTGGGTGACCAGGATCTGGGTGGCCTCACCAGGTCCGCCGCGGGTCAGCAGGAAGATCACCGGGAACATGTTGAAGGTCCAGATGGTGGAGAGCAGCACCACCGTGGTGGACACCGGGCGCAGTCCGGGGAGCGTGACGTGGCGGAAGCGCTGCCATGCGGTGGCACCGTCCATCTCCGCGGCCTCGTACTGCTCCGAGGGGATCGACTGCAGACCGCCGAGCAGGGCGACCATCATGAACGGCACACCGAGCCATACGTTGACGGCGATGACGGAGAACTTGGCCCAGGTGGGGTCGTTCAGCCAGGGTATGCCGTCGATTCCGGCGCCGCCGAGCATCTTGTTGAGCAGGCCGTTGTTCTCGTTGTAGAGGAAACGCCAGGCGAAGACCGAGACGAAGCCGGGGATGGCCCAGGGCAGGATCAGCGCCATGCGGTAGGCGGAGCGGCCGGCGATCCTGCGGTTGAGGATGTTGGCGAGGGCCATGCCCAGGCAGAAGGTGATGGTCACACAGGAGACCGTCCACACCAGCGTCCAGCCCAGCGTTCCGAGGAACTGGTTGCCGGTCAGGGCATCGGCGTAGTTGTCCAGCCCCACGAACTCGTAGGTGGCGGGCATCTTGTTGACACCGATGGACCGGGCGACGTTGCGCTCGTCGGCATCGGTCAGCGAGAGCCAGATACCGCGGACCAGCGGGTAGCCGATGATCACGCCGATCACGAGGACGACCGGGGCGACCATGGTCCAGGCGTACCAGTGGACCGACAGGGCGCGCCGGAGCCTGCTCGGCGGCGGGGGGTTACCAGTACCGCGGCTCCGGCCGCGGGCGACGTCGTCGCCCGCGGCCTTCGCCACCGACTGGCTGGTGTGGACAGCCATCAGTCGGCCTGCCTTCCTGGGTTACTTCCAGCCCTCGAGGAGCTTGCGGTAGGAGTCGCCGGTCGCCTTGGCGGCCTTCTCCGGCGTGGTCTGGCCGGTGAGGACCTTGGTGTACTCGACGTTCAGCGGGGCGAAGAGGCTGCCGGTCTCCGGGATCCAGGGACGCTCGACCGAGGTCTCGACGACGGGCTTGAAGAACTGGACGATCTCGCTGTCCACGGCCTCCTTCTTGGAGTACGCGGAGGTGCGGGTCGGCAGCAGGTTCAGCTCACCGGCGGTCTGCGCCTGGGACTCGACCGAGGTCATGTACTCGACGAAGGCGTAGGAGGCGTCGATGTTCTTGGAGCCCGCGTAGACGCCGAGGTTGTGGCCGCCCTGCGGGGCGCCCTGCGCGGCGGAGCCGGCCGGCACCGTGGAGATGCCCAGGTTCGCCTTGTCGGTGAACTGCTTACCGGTGAGGGTGTCGGCAACGGCCCAGGGACCGTTGATCATCATCGCGGCGTCGCCGTTCTTGAACGACTGCATCATGTTCTCCCAGCCGTCCGTGGCGTCGGTCTTGGCCGCCCCGGAGTCGACGAGGTCCTTCACGACGCCGAAGGCCTTGACACCCTCGGCGCTGTCCACGGTGACCTTCTTCGAGTCGGCGTCGACCAGGTCGCCGCCCTCGCCGTAGAGGAAGGAGAGGAAGTAGTACGAGTCGTCGCCGCGCAGGTAGAGACCGGTCTTGCCGGTCTTGTCCTTGATCTTCTTGGCGATGGTCTTCAGGTCGGCGATCGTCGCGGGCGGCTCGACGCCGGCGTCCTTGAACATCTTCTTGTTGTAGAAGATGCCCATGGAGTCGATCACCTGCGGGACCGCGAAGGTCTTGCCCTCGTACTTGGTCGACGCGGCGGCCTGCTTGAGGAAGTCGTCCTGGTCCTTGAGCGCCGTGGTGCCGTCCAGCGGGGCCAGGTAGCCGAGGCTCGCGAACTCGGGGGTCCAGGCGACCTCGGAGCGGATGACGTCGGGGGCGCCGGAGCCGGCCTGGGCCGCGTTCTTGAACTTGTTCTGCGCCTCGCCGAACGGGACGTTGACGTACTTGACGTCGACCTTCGGGTGCTTCTTCTCGAAGCCCTCGGCGATCTTCTTGAAGACCTTGTCCTCGCTGCCGACGTTCGAGGTGTCCCACCAGGTCACCGTGCCGGAGAGCTCGCCCGAGCTCTTGCTGCCGCCGGACTCGTCGTCGCTTCCGCAAGCGGTCGCCGCGAGCGCCAGGGTCGCGACCAGGGCGGTGGCCGTTATGCCACGTCGCATCTGAACTCCTTCAACTGCCGTACCGCTCCGTCGCGGCGCCGGGTCGACGTGAACGTAACAAGGATGAAAGACGACCGAAAGACCTTGCGGAAGATTTCTGCAAGCGCCGCCGATCGTTACATTGGCGTGTCCTCAAGGTTGCCGTCAAGCCTCTTGACGGAAGCCCTCGCACGCTGTCCGTGCCTGGCCAGACACGCCTCAGCGGCTGTACGACGATCGGACCGCACCGGCCTCACGGATCCCGCAAGGTCTTGCAAGATGTTGCCGCGTGACGAGCGGATGATGCCGCGCGGCACCCGCCGGCCGGTGGCCGCGGGGGTCGGACCGCCCGGATCCCGCACATGGTGGGCAATCCGACACGCGCCCGGTACAGTCCATTGCCATGACCGCACGGCTTGCCGATATCGCAACTCAGGCGGGGGTCAGCGAAGCTACGGTCAGCCGTGTACTGAACGGCAAGCCCGGTGTCGCCGCGGCCACCCGTGAATCCGTCCTCGCGGCGCTCGACGTGCTCGGCTACGAACGCCCCGTCCGGCTGCGCCGGCGCAGCGCGGGTCTCGTCGGCCTGATCACGCCCGAGCTGGAGAACCCGATCTTCCCCGCGCTGGCCCAGGTCATCGGTCAGGCGCTCACCAGGCAGGGCTACACGCCGGTGCTGGCGACGCAGACGCCCGGCGGCTCCACCGAGGACGAGCTGACCGAGATGCTCGTCGACCGCGGGGTCTCGGGCATCATCTTCGTCTCCGGGCTGCACGCCGACACCTCCGCCGACATGCAGCGCTACGAGCAACTGCGCGCCCAGGGCGTCCCCTTCGTCCTGGTCAACGGCTTCTCCCCCAAGGTGCAGGCCCCGTTCATCTCCCCCGACGACCGGGCGGCGATGCGGCTCGCGGTGACACACCTGGTGGCGCTGGGGCATCAGCGCATCGGGCTGGCGGTCGGCCCCAAGCGTTTCGTCCCGGTGCTCCGCAAGATAGAGGGGTTCCACGCCACGATGCGGGAGCAGCTGGGTCTCACCGCGGACGCGGTGGAGGAGCTGGTCCAGCACTCCCTCTACACGCTGGAGGGCGGCCAGGCGGCCGCCTCGGCGCTGATCGAGCGTGGCTGCAGCGCGGTGGTGTGCGCCAGCGACATGATGGCGCTCGGCGCGATCCGGGCGGCCCGCAGGCTGTCGATGGAGGTGCCGCGCGACCTCTCGGTGGTGGGCTACGACGACTCGCCCCTCATAGCCTTCACCGATCCGCCGCTGACCACGATCAGGCAGCCTGTGACGGCGATGGGCCAGGCCGCCGTGCGCACGCTGCTCGAGGAGATCGGCGGCACGCCGGCTCCGCACAGCGAGTTCGTCTTCATGCCCGAACTGGTCGTACGCGGTTCAACCGCCTCGGGCCCCTCCCCGGCGGCCCGGGGTCCTCGGTAAAGTACTGAATGTGCGACCCCGCCCCGACCGTAGGATCATCGGTCGGAGGGGGGCGTATCTGGCAGACTCTGCGCCTATGGGTGAATCGCACGTGACCACGCAGGAAGACCGCACGGCGGCCACCCCGTCACCCGTCGCGGACGGGAGGACAATGTCCGGCTCAACGAGGGCGATCAGCCTGCCCCGCATGCGCACCCGCTTTTCACTCCGCTCCCTGCGCTCACCGCGACGCCCCCGTCTGTGGTTCGAGATCCTGCTGATCGCGGTCAGTTACTGGCTCTACTCGCTGGTGCGCAACGCGGTTCCCGAGCAGAAGGCCGCGGCCCTGCGGAACGCCGACTGGATCTGGTCCATCGAGCAGAGCGTGGGTCTCGCCTTCGAGGAGACGGTGAACCGGGCCGTCAACTCGGTGACATGGCTGATCGTGTCGATGAACTACTACTACGCGACACTGCACTTCGTCGTGACCATCGGTGTGCTCGTCTGGCTGTTCCGCCGCCATCCCGGCCGCTACGCGGCCACCCGACTGGTCATCTTCGCCACCACGGCGGTGGCCCTGCTCGGCTATTACGTCTTCCCGCTGGCGCCGCCCCGGCTGATGAACGGCAGCGGGTTCATCGACACGGTGATGCTGCACCAGACGTGGGGCTCGATGGCCTCGGGCAACTTCAAGCACATGTCGAACCAGTACGCGGCGATGCCGTCCATGCACATCGGCTGGTCCCTGTGGTGCGGTCTGACCATCTGCGCCCTGGCGTCCGCCCCGTGGGCGCGGATCCTCGGCGCGCTGTACCCGGTGGCGACCCTGGTCGTGATCGTGGCGACGGCGAACCACTTCTGGCTGGACGCGGTGGGCGGGATGGCCTGCCTGGCCTTCGGGGTGTCGGTCTCCTACGCATGGTACGGGGCGCTGCCGCACCACCTGCCGAAGCGGGTGGAGCGTCCCGGCGCGGGCCGTCTGCGCGGCCGACTGCGCCCCCGCCGCGAGCAGGCACCGGGGCCGGAACCGGAGCCCGGCGAGACGCGGCCCGAGGCGGCCGCCGGAGCGGTGGCACTGGCCGCGCGGGAACCGAGCCCGCCGGGCCGCTGAGAGGGTCGGAGCGAGGGTCGGAGCTCTCCCGCGCTCTCACCCCGCGGCGCCCGCTCTCACCCCGCGGCGCCGTAGAACCGCTCCTCCACCACCGCCCTGGCCCGCCGGGTGATCCGCCGGTAGTCCTCCAGCATGTCCCCCACGTGCCCCGGCTCGTAGCCCAGGTACCGTCCCACCGCCGCCAGCTCACGCGGGTTCGAGGGGAACGTGTCTCCGGGGCGCCCCCGCACCAGCATCACCGCGTTGCGCACCCGCGAGGCCAGCACCCACGCCTCGTCCAGCGTCTGGGCCTCATCCGCCGGGATCAGGTCCGCCGCGCACGCCGCCGCCAGTGCCTCCCGCGTGCGCGTGGTCCGCAGCCCGGGTTCGGCCCAGCCGTGCTGCATCTGCATCAGCTGGACCGTCCACTCGACGTCGCTCAGCCCGCCGCGGCCGAGCTTGGTGTGGAGCGTCGGGTCGGCGCCGCGCGGCATGCGTTCGGACTCCATCCGCGCCTTGAGCCGCCGGATCTCCCGGACCGCGTCGTCACCCAGCCCTTCCACCGGGTAGCGCAGCGGGTCGACGAGCTCGACGAAGGCGCGGCCCACGTCCGGGTCCCCCGCCATGGGCGCGGCGCGCAGGAGCGCCTGGCTCTCCCAGACCAGCGACCAGCGCCGGTAGTAGACCTCGTACGACTTCAGGGTGCGCGCCAGGGGACCGGTTCTGCCCTCCGGCCGCAGGTCGGCGTCGATGAGGAGCGGCGGGTCGGCCGTCGGCAGCTCCAGCAGCCTGCGCATCTCCGTGACGACGGTGTTCGCGGCCCGTGCCGCCTCCTCGTCGCTGACCCCTTCACGGGGCTGGTGGACGAACAGGACGTCCGCGTCCGAGCCGTATCCCAGCTCGTGCCCGCCGAACCGGCCCATGCCGATGACGGCGAACCGGGTCGGCAGGGTGTCGCCCCAGCGCTCGCGCACGGCGGCGCGCAGGGCACCGGAGAGCGTGGCCGCGTTCAGGTCGGTGACCGCGGAGCCGACCCGGTCGGCGAGCGCGCCCGGGTCCGTCTCCGCCGGGTGGTCCTCGGTGCCGTACGAGCTGATGAGGTCCGCCGCCGTCGTACGGAACAGCTCCCTCCGGCGCACCCCGCGTGCCACCGCGACGGCCGTTTCGGCCCCCGGCGCCCGGCCCACCGCGGCCAGGACCTCCTGCTCCAGGTGTTCCCGGCTGCGCGGCTTCAGCCCCTCCGGGTCGCCGAGGATGGCGACGGCCTCCGGGGCGCGCATGAGCAGGTCCGGGGCGAGCCGGCCCGCGGACAGGACCCGGGCGAGGTTCTCGGCCGCGGCGCCCTCGTCGCGCAGGAGCCGCAGGTACCACGGGGTCTTGCCCAGGGCGTCGGACACCTGGCGGAAGCCGAGGAGGCCCGCGTCCGGGTCGGCGGAGTCCGCGAACCAGCCGAGCAGCACGGGCAGCAGCGTGCGCTGGATCGCCGCCTTGCGGGAGACCCCCGACGACAACGCCTCCAGATGCCGGAGCGCGGCGGCCGGATCGGCGTAGCCGAGGGCTTCCAGCCGGACGACGGCGGCCTTGGCGCTGAGCCTGCTCTCGCCGGGCGCGAGCTGGGCGACGGCGTCCAGGAGCGGCCGGTAGAAGAGCTTCTCGTGCAGCCGCCGCACGACGGAGGCGTGCCGCCGCCACGCCCTGTTGAGGTCGGCGACGGGCTCCGTGCGCAGTCCGAGGGAGCGGCCGAGCCTGCGCAGGTCGGCCTCGTCATCGGGGACCAGATGGGTGCGGCGCAGCCGGTAGAGTTGGATGCGGTGCTCCATGGCGCGCAGGAAGCGGTACGCCTCGTCCAGCTGTGCGGCGTCCGCCCGTCCGACGTAGCCGCCGTCGGCGAGGGCCTTCAGGGCCGCCAGCGTGGAGCCGGAGTGCAGGGTGCTGTCGCTGCGGCCGTGCACGAGCTGGAGCAGCTGGACGGCGAATTCGACGTCCCTGAGTCCGCCGGGGCCGAGCTTGAGCTCGCGGTCGACGCGGTCGACGGGGATGTTGTCGACGACGCGGCGGCGCATCTTCTGTACGTCGCCGACGAAGTTCTCCCGGTCGGCGGCCTGCCACACCAGCGGCGACACGGCCTCGACGTACTCCGCGCCCAGCTCGGGGTCCCCGGCGACCGGCCGGGCCTTGAGCAGGGCCTGGAACTCCCAGGTCTTGGCCCAGCGCTGGTAGTAGGCGAGGTGCGAGGTCAGGGTGCGGACCAGCGGGCCGTTGCGGCCCTCGGGCCGGAGGTTGGCGTCGACGGGCCAGATGGTGCCCTCGACGGTGGTGTCGGAGCAGATCCGCATCATGTGGGCGGCGAGGCGGGTGGCGGCCTGCATGGCGCCGTTCTCCTCCGCGCCGGCGATCGGCTCGCCCACGAAGATCACGTCGACGTCGGACACGTAGTTCAGCTCGTGCCCGCCGCACTTGCCCATCGCGATGACGGCGAGACGGCACTGGGCGGCGTCCGAGGGCGCGTCGGCGCGCGCGATGGCGAGCGCGGCACGCAGGGTGGCCGTCGCGAGGTCGGCGAGCTCGGCGGCGACCTGGGCGACATCCGTCGTCCCGCACACGTCGCGGGCGGCGATCGACAGCAGTGACCTGCGGTAGGCGACCCGCAGCGCGTCCGGATCCGCGGCGTCCATGAGCATGTGTTCGAACTCGGGGACCCCGGGGTGCAGATCGGTGGCCTCGTAGGTGACCAGCACCTGCCAGTCGCGCGGATGCCGGGCCAGATGGTCCCCGAGGGCCTCGGAGGCGCCGAGGGCCCCGAGGAGCCGGTCCCGCAGCGGCTTGGCCGTGACGAGGGTGTCCAGCAGGATCTGCCGCTCGTCGGCCTCCTCCGCCTCGACGAGCCGTACGAGGCTGTGCAGGGCCAGATCGGGGTCGGCGGTCGCCCCGAGGGCGTCGAAGAGGACGGGATCGGCCCGCACGGAGGAGAGCTCGGGCAGATCCAGCAGCCTCTCGGCGGCGGACGGATCGGTGAAACCGTGCCGCAGCAGTCGGGTGAACGTACTGCTTCTGCGTCCCGGCACCGTCGTCATCCGTGTCTCCTGCCAGCCGACCTCACATATCCGCCCTTCGAGCCTAGCCCCGCGCCGATGATTCCGGAGCGGGGGCGGAGTCCGTACTTCACGGGGACGATCGGAATAAGGCGCCACGCGCCGATGCAACGCCATGGGAGGCCCGCATGTCAGTCACACCGGAGAAGGACGCCACCGCCCCTGAGACCGTGCTCGACCCGCACTACAGCGGCGAGGACGCCACCGCCCGTCCGTGGGCGGAGGCGGTCTCGCTGCTGCAGGACGCCGAGCTGTACTGGCTGTCCACCGTCCGCCCCGACGGCCGCCCGCACGTCACCCCGCTGATCGGCCTCTGGTCGGACGGCGCGCTCCACTTCTGCACGGGCCCCTCGGAACGCAAGGCGCGCAATCTGGCGTCCAACCCGGAGGTCGTCCTGACCACGGGCGCCAACACGCTGCGCGAGGGCTTCGACGTGGTGGTCGAGGGCCCTGCCGCCAGGGTGACGGACGAACAGCGGCTGATCGCGCTGGCCGAGGCCTGGGAGGCGAAGTACGGCGCCGAGTGGCACTTCGGCGTCACGGACGGGATGTTCTCCAACGGTGCGGGCGGCCGTGCGGAGGTCTACGAGGTGCACCCCCGCACGGCCTTCGGCTTCGCCAAGGGCGACCCGTACGGCCAGACGCGCTGGCGCTTCAACTGAGCCGCGCCCGCGCCCGCGGCTACCGGGGCCGGGTCCCGACGACGACGGTGGCGTACAGCTCCTCGGAGACGACGACGCGCGCGGCCAGTCCGGTGCTCCCCACCGTCTCCCGGGCGCGCGCCGCCTGCCGTTCGCTCGTCTCGACCAGCAGACTGCCGCCCGGGGCGAGCCAGTCGGCGGCCTCCGCGACGACGCGCCGCATCACGTCCAGCCCGTCGCCGCCTCCGTCGAGCGCGACGCGCGGCTCGTGGACGCGCGCCTCGGCGGGCAGCAGCTCGACGTCGTCGGTGGGTACGTACGGCACGTTGGCGAGCAGGACGTCGACCCGGCCGCGCAGTGAAGGGGGCAGCGGCTCGAAGAGGTCGCCCTCGTAGACCGTCCCCAGTCCGCCCACGTTGCGCCGGGCACAGCGCACGGCGGCGGGTTCCACGTCGGCGGCGTGCAGTTCGACCTCACGCAGCGACGAGGCGAGTGCCCGGCCGAGCGCGCCGCTACCGCAGCAGAGGTCGACGACGACAGCCCGGCCGGGTGCGAGCGCCGCGGCCTGTTGTACGAGGAACTCCGTACGCCGCCGGGGGACGAACACCCCGGGATCCACTGCGATCCGCAGCCCGCAGAACTCGGCCCAGCCGAGCACGTGTTCAAGCGGCAGGCCGGATACCCGGCGTTCCAGCAGGGAGGCGAGTCCGGCGGGGTCGGCCGCCGCGGAGAGGAGGAGTTCCGCCTCGTCCTCGGCGAAGACACAGCCGGCGGATCGGAGCGCGGTGACGAGCGTGGAGAAGGTGAGCGGCGGAGCGAATTCCTGCATGGTGCGGAGCCTTTCGGGATGACCGATGGGCGCTCCGCGATCGCTCAGGCCCGGTGGGCCGGACGACGGCGGGGGGTGAGCGCCCAGACTGCTGAAGCGGTAATGGGTCTCACCTCCTTGGTCGGTCCCGGTCTCGGGAGCGGCCACACTACCCGACCGGCGCCGGACAGGCAGGTGCCCCCGAATCCTTTCGGCCGTCGATGGGGGCACGCGCCGCAGCCGGGCGACGACCGGCTCAGATCACGACGCGGTAGTGGGTGGTCAGCCGGCCGTCGTCATCCAGGAGGTGGAAGGCGAGGCCGGGCGGCTGATCGCGGTCGGCGGCGATGTCGCCCTCCCACGGCATCCGCAGCGTCCAGGTGATGGCGGGTCCCACGATCAGGGGGCGTCCCGCGAAGGTGGAGGCAGCCGCGGTGTGTGCGTGCCCCGTGAGGACGGCGGCCACCCGCGGATGCGCGTCGAGCAGGGCGGCCAGGTCACCGGGGCGTTGGAGCATGTCGGAGTCGGGCAGCGGGTGGTGGAGCGCGACGGGCGGCTGGTGAAAGGCGATCAGGGCCCGTGTGTCCTGCGGCAGTTCGGCGAGAGTCGAATCGATCCAGGCGAGGGTCCGCTCGTCGAGGCGCCCCTCGTCGCGCCCCGGGACCGTGGAGTCGCACATCAGGATCGCGACACCCGCGATGTGGTGCACCCGGTTGACGGGTCCGGCGTCGGGGGCCTCACCCAGCAGCGCCTTCCGGTACGCGGGGCGGGCGTCATGGTTTCCGGGGCACGGGAGGACCGGGAAGGGCGCGGCCAGGATCCGCGCGGCCTCCTCGTACTCCGCCTCCGCGCCGTGGTCCGCGATGTCGCCGGTGACCAGCAGGGCGTCGACGGGGCGGGGCAGGGCCCGCAGGTAATCCATGACGCGTACGGCGCGACGGGTCGCCCTCTCACTGCCGTCCAGGTGCAGGTCACTGATCTGTGCGAGCAGCACGGTCACGTCTCCCCCTAATGGCTATTTCCAGTTATCCGTTAGAGACCCTAGGCTGTGCGTACCGAGCGATCAACCGGTACGGGCGGGAGCGGGACCTCATGGAGCGGTGGGCGGCACTGGAGCTGGCGAGCACGATCCGCCATGACGGCGAGGGCGGCGTGGCAGACGACCTGGCCACCGTCCAGGGCCTGAAGGACTGGATCCTCCGGCAGCACGCCCCGCCGGCCGGACATGACCCCGCGGCCGGGGACGTGGTGGACGAGAACCTCAGGCTCCGTGCCGTCGAGGTACGACGCGCGGTGCGCGCGCTGTTCGCCCGCGCGGTCAGCCCGACGCGCCCCAGCCCCCCGGACGCCCATCGGCTGATGCCGGCCGACAGGGCCGTCGCACACCTGAACGCGACCGCCGCGCTGGTCCCCGTCGTCCCCCAGCTGGACTGGCCGCCCGAAGGCCCCCCGGAGGCGCGTCTGTCGGCCACCCGGGACGACCCGCAGGCCACGCTCCTCGCCGCCCTCGCGCGTGCCGCCGTCGAGTTCCTCGGCGGCCCGGAGCGCGGGCGATTGCGGGCGTGCACGGCACCTCGCTGCGTCCGCTACTTCGTGAAGGGCCACGGCCGCCAGGAGTGGTGCAAGCCCTCCTGCGGAAACCGCGCCCGGGCGGCGCGTCATTACGAACGCCACCACCGCGCACAGAACGGGGCATCAGCCCAGCCCTGATGTCCCGTCAGCCATGCCGCTACGCTCCCCGCATGGCACAGCACCCGCCCAGCAGCACGCCCCGGACCGCATCCCGGCCCGACGGACCGAGGCAGCTGTGGGCCGTCTCCGCCGTCTCGTCGGCCGTCTTCCTGCTGAGCTGGACCCTGTGCTGGGTCAAGGCGTACGCGATCAACGACGACCTGCCCAACACCTGCGGCGACATACGCAGGCAGGTATTCCCGACGGAGGTGGCCTGCGCCTCCTTCGACGGGACGACCACCGGCGCGACCCCCGGGTGGCTGGTGGTGCTGTTCTTCGCCTCACTCGTGGTGACCGCCCTGTCGGCAACCATGGCCCTGGCAGTCACGGCGGCCGTACGGGGAAGGTGACTCAGCCGCGCCGCGCCGCGCCGTCCGGCCAGACCACGTCGACCGGAACGCCGGCCCGGCGCGCCTCCTCGACGAGGTCGGCCGTCCCACCGCCCCTCCCCGACGACGGCGTACCGTCCCATACGGCGACGAGCCGGTCCGCCCGCTTCAGCAGTTCGGAGTCGGCCGCCTCGTACGCGGCGCGGTCGGCGGTCTCGTACGGGAGGGTCTGCACCTCGACGGCGGTCTCGTTGAGGTGGTCGAAGACCGCGGCGTCCTCGGGCTTCACCACCGCGGTGCCGTAGTCCAGGGACGGAATGACGGCGACGAGGCGGCCGCCCATGGCCGAGACCTCCTCCGCGAAGAGCGATTCGGCCCCGGCCGCGATGCAGGAGACCCCCGTGAGGTCCTCGCTGTAGGGATGCAGCAGCTCGCGCAGCGCGGCCCGTACGAGCGGCACCGTCTCCTCGGTCAGGTCGGTGTGTCCGGTCACGGCCAGCGTCGTCATGCGCCGTCCCTCCTCAGCTCGGCAAACGGGGCCGCGGGCCGCTCTCCGCGCCCACGGTGTACGGATACGGCTGCCCCGGTTGCACCCTCGCACGCTCCGGACACGCACCGGGGCCGACCCGGCCGCGTGAGCACGTTGCATGCGATCGCCGCCCGCCATGGGCCACTTCCACTGCTCGATCCGGGAGTGTACGTTCGTACATGTTCAGCCCGGGGTGCCGTCCGCCCTGCCGTTTTCTCGTGAAAGTCGTGCCCTGATGGACCTGGCCACCCGCCGCCGCCGAACGGCGCTCTTCCTCTTCTTCCTCATGCCCGGCTTGTCGATCTCGTCCTGGGTGACGCGGACGCCCGACATCAGGGATCAACTGGACGCTTCCACGGCTCAAATGGGGCTGGTCCTGTTCGGCCTGTCCGTAGGCTCCATGCTCGGCATCCTCAGCTCCGGGGCCCTGGTGGCACGCTTCGGCACGAGGCCGGTCATGGGCGTCGGCACGGTGCTGATCATCGTCAGCATGGCGGTCATCGGAAGCGGGGCCCTGCTCTCCTCCGCCCCCGCCGTCACCGTCGGGCTCTTCCTCTTCGGCGCCGGGATGGGGGGCGGCGAGGTCGCGGTCAACATCGACGGCGCCGAGGTCGAACGGATCACCGGCCGGACGGTGCTGCCCACCCTGCACGGCTTCTTCAGCCTCGGCACGGTCGTCGGCGCCGTGGTCGGCATCGTGTGCACCGCCGTCGAGTTCCCGGTGCAGTGGCACCTGGGCGGCGTGGCCGTCATCGCGGCGGGAATGTTCGTGTACGCCTTCCGCGCCATCCCCGCCGCGGTCGGCAGGACGAGGGGGCCCCGGACCGCCGACGACGACGCGGCGCCGGCCCGGGCCGCGGTGTGGAAGGACAGGCGGCTGCTGCTGATCGGCGGGATCATCCTCGCCATGGCACTTGCGGAGGGTGCCGCCAACGACTGGCTGCCGCTGCTCATGGTGGACGGCCACGGCGTGGACCCCGCCCTCGGTTCGGCCGTCTACGCGGGCTTCGCCGCCGCCATGACGCTCGGCCGCTTCGGAGGCGGCTTCTTCATCGACCGCTTCGGCCGGGCCGCCGTCGTCCGGGCCAGCGCACTGTCCGCGGCCCTCGGGCTCACGCTCGTCATCTTCGCCGACTCCCCCGTACTCGCGGGCGCCGCGGTGCTGTTCTGGGGACTGGGGGCCTCGCTCGGCTTCCCCGTCGCACTGTCGGCGGCCGGCGACTCGGGCCCCGACCCGGCGGCCCGCGTCAGCCTGGTGGCGATGATCGGCTACATCGCCTTCCTCGTGGGGCCGCCCGGTCTCGGCTTCCTCGGCGACCACTATGGGCTGCGCTCAGCCATGATCGTCGTCCTCGCGTTCGTCGCCGTGGCGGTCTTCCTCGCACCGGCCATCGGTACCCGGCGCACCACGCGGCCGGAGGCGCACACCGCGCAGGTGCCCGCTTCCGATCCGGCCCTGGACGGCTCGCACACGGCCCGGCGGGACTGACACGGCTTCGGGCCGACGGTGTCGCACCGTCGGCCCGAAGTCATGTGCACGCGCCCTGAGAGCGCCGAACTGCGCCTAGAGCCTCTCGTTTGGATCATGCCGGGCTCGCGTGCCCTGGCACCGCACCTCGCGGCGTTGTCGTCAGTCGGCAACGCTCCGCGTTGACTCCCTCCTCCGCCTTGCGATGCACGGCACCAGACCCCGCTCCCTGACCCGGCCTGATCCAGACGAAAGACCCTAGAGCACCGGCAGCAGGTTCTTCAGCTCGAAGGCCGAGACCTCGCTGCGGTACTCCTCCCACTCCTGCTTCTTGTTGCGGAGGAAGAAGTCGAAGACGTGCTCGCCCAGCGTCTCGGCGACCAGTTCACTCTTCTCCATCAGCGCGATCGCCTCGCCCAGGTTCTGCGGCAGCGGCTCGATGCCCATCGCGCGGCGCTCCGAGTCGGAGAGTGCCCAGACGTCGTCGTCGGCGCCGGCCGGGAGCTCGTAGCCCTCCTCGATGCCCTTGAGGCCCGCGGCGAGCAGCACCGCGTACGTCAGGTAGGGGTTGGCGCCGGAGTCGATGGAGCGGACCTCGACGCGGGCCGAGCCGGTCTTGCCGGGCTTGTACATCGGGACCCGGATCAGCGCGGAGCGGTTGTTGTGGCCCCAGCAGATGTACGAGGGGGCCTCGCCGCCGGCGCCCGCGGAGCGGCTGGAGCCGCCCCAGATGCGCTTGTAGGAGTTGACCCACTGGTTCGTGACGGCGGAGATCTCCGCGGCGTGCTTGAGCAGGCCCGCGATGAACGACCGGCCGACCTTGGAGAGCTGGTACTCGGCGCCCGACTCGTAGAAGGCGTTGCGGTCGCCCTCGAACAGCGAGAGGTGGGTGTGCATGCCGGAGCCCGGGTACTCCGAGAACGGCTTCGGCATGAAGGTGGCCTGCACGCCCTGCTCCAGCGCGACCTGCTTCATGACCAGGCGGAAGGTCATGATGTTGTCGGCGGTGGAGAGCGCGTCGGCGTACCGCAGGTCGATCTCCTGCTGGCCGGGGGCGCCCTCGTGGTGGCTGAACTCGACCGAGATGCCCATCGATTCGAGCATGGTGATCGCCTGGCGGCGGAAGTCCATGCCGACGTTCTGGGGGGTGTGGTCGAAGTAGCCGGAGCTGTCGGCAGGGGTGGGGCGGCTGCCGTCGACCGGCTTGTTCTTCAGCAGGAAGAACTCGATCTCCGGGTGGGTGTAGAAGGTGAAACCCAGGTCGGAGGTCTTCGCGAGGATGCGCTTGAGTACGAAGCGCGGGTCGGCGAAGGAGGGCGAGCCGTCAGGCATCAGGATGTCGCAGAACATCCGCGCCGTCCCCGGGGCCTCCGCACGCCACGGAAGGATCTGGAACGTGCCGGGGTCCGGCTTGGCGATCATGTCCGACTCGTACACACGGGCGAAGCCTTCGATCGCGGAGCCATCGAAGCCGATGCCCTCGTCAAAGGCCTGTTCGAGCTCGGCCGGGGCCACGGCGACGGACTTGAGGTAACCGAGAACATCGGTGAACCACAGCCGTACGAAGCGGATGTCGCGCTCCTCAAGCGTCCTGAGGACGAATTCCTGCTGCTTGTCCATAGCCACATCCTTGCAGTTCAGACGGTCCGTGCACCACCGCCCGGGGTAGGGGAGACACCTCAGTATCACGACCCGGGATTTCACCCAGATTACGCACACGGTGTGAGAGAGAGCACGCGGCCACCCACTACGATCGGCGCCCATGGTGTGCAAGGGCCGCAGCCGCCCGGCCGCGGCCCTCCACGGCCAGGTTCTCCCCGTCCCGCCCCGTCCCTCCCGACCCCTTGGCAGAAGGACCGACGTCATGAGCTTCGACCACAGGACCCCTATGGATCAGACGCGCGGCACCGACCGTGCGCGCGACCGCCGCAACCGGGTCGTGGCCATAGGCCTGAGCGCGGTCGTGGTCGCCGGGCTGCTGGGTTTCGGCACGTACATGCTCCTGGAGAAGTCCGAGGCGAAGGAGAACGACGGGGCGAGCCGGGCCCAGGACGGCAAGCAGACGGAGCAGACGGAACAGGAGAGGAAGAAGCTCGCCGCGGAGCCGATCGCGGACGAGAGGACGTGGGACGCGAAGACGCTGACCCGCCACCACGTCGGGACCGACGTGAAGTACCCCATGAAGCCGCCCGTCGGCGGGAACCACAATCCGGCCTGGCTGAACTGCGACGGCGTCGTATACGAAAAGGCCGTCCCCGACGTCAACGCCGTGCACGCCCTGGAGCACGGCGCGGTCTGGGTGACGCACAACGGGAAGGCATCCCCGGACGACATCGGCAGGCTCGCGTCACGCGTCAGGAGCACCCCGTTCTCCCTGATGTCCCCGTACGAGGGCCAGGCCGGAGCGATCATGCTGAGCGCGTGGGGCAAGCAGGTCACCGTGGACGGTGCGGACGACCCGCGGGTGGCCCGGTTCTTCGCGAGGTACGTCCAGGGTGCGCAGACGCCCGAACCGGGCGCGCCCTGCACCGGCGGGATCGACGGGTGACCCCGTCGCGGACGCGGCGCACGCGGTGGGCGGCGGGCTCCGCCGTGGCCCTCGCCCTGCTGTTCGCCGGTGCGGCGACGATCGCCTCCGCGCGCGGCGACGGGGCTCCGGCCGGGCCCCGCACACCCTCGGAGCGGTCCGCGGACGCGGGCTTCGCGCGGGACATGGCCGTCCACCACCAGCAGGCCGTGGAGATGTCGTTCATCGTGCGGGACGGGACGCGGGACGAGGACGTACGGCGTCTCGCGTACGACATCGCCAACACCCAGGCGAACCAGCGGGGCATGCTGCTCGGCTGGCTGGACCTGTGGGAGCTGCCGAAGACCGCGCCCGAGGGTCAGGGGCCGATGGCCTGGATGCGGGGCGGCCACAGCGGCCACGGCATGGAACGGATGGATCACGACGGCGTCCTCATGCCCGGCATGGCCTCCCGGACCGAGCTGAAGCAGCTCGGCGAGGCCGAGGGGAAGCAGGCCGAGATCCTTTTCCTGCGACTGATGACCGACCACCACGAGGGCGGCGTCGCGATGGCCCGCGGCTGCGCGGAGCAGTGCACCGTGACCGTGGAGAAGCGTCTGGCCCAGGGGATGGTCGAGGCCCAGCAGTCCGAGCTGGACCTGATGGCGGACATGCTCGCGGCGCGCGGGGCGACGCCCCGTTCCTGAGCGCGGGACCGGCCCGGCGTACGCCCGAACGGGTGACAGCACTCGCGTGCGCCGGGCAGGTCCCCGACGATGGAAGGACTCGGGGCCGTACAGCAGTGCCCATCGGCACGCAGGAGGCAACCCATGACCACGGCCAGGGACATCATGCACACCGGGGCCCAGTGGATCCCCGCCCACGAAACGCTCGACCGTGCTGCTCAGATGATGCGGGACCACGGGGTGGGGGCGCTTCCCGTCTCCGCCGAAGGTGAGCAGGACAAGATGGTCGGGATCATCACCGACCGGGACATCGTGATCAAGTGTGTGGCGTCGGGGCACGATCCGTCGAGGATGACGGCGGGCGAGCTCTGCGACGGCACTCCGCGCTGGATCGAGTCGACGGCCGACGTCGACGCGGTGCTGGAGGAGATGCAGAGCCACCGGATCCGCCGGCTGCCGGTGGTCGAGGACAAGAAGCTGATCGGCATGATCAGCGAGGCCGACCTGGCACTCCACCTCTCGGACGAGCAGGTGGCCGGCTGGGCGGAGAAGGTCTACGCCCGCGCCTGACTCCCCTCGCCGTACACGCCCGTCCGTCCACCCCGTCCGCACGCTCCCGGCGCACTCCGCCCCAGGCGGCCCGGGGCTCCGGGCGGGGAGACACCAGGACATCGCGTCAGTCAGACGATTAGACTGGCGACGTGCCTCAACTACGTCTCGCACTCAATCAGATCGACGCGACCGTCGGAGACCTCGCCGGCAACTCCGAGTCGATCGTCCACTGGACCCGGCACGCCGCCGAGCAGGGCGCCCACCTGGTGGCGTTCCCCGAGATGGTGCTGACCGGCTATCCCGTCGAGGACCTGGCCCTGCGGTCGTCCTTCGTCGAGGCCTCCCGGACGGCGCTGCGCTCACTCGCCGCCCGCCTCGTCGACGAGGGCTTCGGGGAACTGCCGGTCGTCGTCGGCTATCTCGACCGCTCGGAGCACGCCGCGGCACGCTACGGCCAGCCCGCGGGGTCCCCGCGCAACGCCGCGGCCGTGCTGCACCGCGGGCAGGTCGCGCTGAACTTCGCCAAGCACCACCTGCCCAACTACGGCGTCTTCGACGAGTTCCGGTACTTCGTGCCGGGCGACTCGATGCCCGTCGTGCGGGTGCACGGCATCGATGTGGCCCTCGCGATCTGCGAGGACCTCTGGCAGGACGGCGGCCGCGTCCCCGCCGCCCGCGCCGCCGGAGCCGGGCTGCTGCTGTCGATCAACGCCTCCCCGTACGAGCGCGACAAGGACGACACCAGGCTGGAGCTGGTCCGCAAGCGGGCTCAGGAGGCCGGCTGCACGACTGCGTATCTGGCGATGACCGGCGGCCAGGACGAGCTGGTCTTCGACGGCGACTCGATCGTCGTCGACAGGAACGGCGAAGTCATCGCCCGGGCACCCCAGTTCGCCGAGGGCAGCGTGATCCTGGACCTGGACCTGCCGGCCGCTGCTCCCGAGCCGCCGTCGGGGTTCGTCAACGACGGGCTGCGGATCGACCACGTGGTCCTCAGCGAGGAGCCGCTGCCGTCCTACGAACCCGAGCTGGCAGGCGGGTACGCCGAGCGGCTCGACGACGACGAGGAGCTGTACTCGGCGCTGGTCGTGGGCCTGCGCGCGTACGCGGCGAAGAACGGTTTCAGCGGCGTCCTGATCGGCCTCTCGGGCGGCATCGACTCGGCGCTCGTCGCGGCGATCGCCTGCGACGCGCTGGGGGCTCGGAACGTGTACGGCATCTCGATGCCGTCGAAGTACTCCTCGGACCATTCCAAGGGGGACGCGGCCGAGCTGGCCCGGCGTACGGGGCTGAACTTCCGCACCGTACCGATCGAGCCGATGTTCGACGCGTACATGGGGTCGCTGGGGCTCACCGGGCTGGCCGAGGAGAACCTCCAGTCGCGGCTGCGCGGCACGATGCTGATGGCCCTCTCCAACCAGGAGGGCCAGATCGTGCTCGCGCCGGGCAACAAGTCCGAGCTGGCCGTGGGCTATTCCACGCTGTACGGGGACTCCGTCGGCGCGTACGGGCCGATCAAGGACGTGTACAAGACCTCGGTCTTCCGCCTCGCGAGGTGGCGCAACCGCGCCGCCGAGGAGCGCGGGCAGACGCCGCCGATCCCGGAGGCGTCCATCACCAAGCCGCCGAGCGCCGAGCTGCGCCCGGACCAGGTGGACACGGACTCGCTGCCGGACTACGACGTGCTCGACCGCATCCTGGAGATGTACGTCGACCGGGACCAGGGCGGGGACGCGATCGTGGCCGCCGGGTTCGACGCGGCCCTGGTGACGAAGACACTGCGGATGGTGGACACCGCGGAGTACAAGCGGCGGCAGTACCCGCCGGGCACGAAGATCTCGCCGAAGGGCTTCGGCAAGGACCGGCGGCTGCCGATCACGAACCGGTGGCGCGAGTCGAGCTGACGGAGGACGCCTGGGCCGGCCTGCGGAGAGGCAGGTCGGCCCGGGCGCCGGAACCCGGGGCGGTGTCCAGGGCTCAGAACTCGGAGCGTGCCTCCGCGTACTCGCGCTCCTCGGCGCGGGCGCCGGTCGCCACCACGCGCGAGGTGCCCGGGGTCCGGTCCAGCACGCCCGCCGTGACGGCCACGGCGAGACCGGCCACGGCGAGCACCGCGCCGACCAGGGCGGGAGACGTCCAGCCCCAGCCCGCCGCGATGGCGACCCCGCCGAGCCAGGCCCCGCCCGCGTTGGCGAGGTTGAAGGCGGAGTGGTTGGAGGCGGAGGCGAGGGTGGGGGCGTCCTTGGCCTTGTTCATGACGAGCATCTGCAGCGGGGTGGTCGTCATGAAGCCGACGCCGCCGAGCAGCACCACCATGACCAGCGCGGCCCACTGCACGTGGACCGTGAAGGGGAAGACCACGAGGACGACGGCCAGGGCCGCCAGCGAGCCGTAGAGCGTGGGACGCAGTGCCCGGTCGGTCAGCGGCCCCGCCGCCAGCGCGCCGAGGGTCATCCCGATGCCGAAGAGCGCGAGGACGATCGTCACCGAGGACTCGCCGAAGCCCATCGCCTCGGTCGTCATGGACGAGAGGTAGGAGTAGACGGCGAAGACACCCGCGAAGCCGAGGACGGCGGTGAGCAGGCCGAGCATCACCTGCCGGTTGCCGAGCGCGCTCAGTTCACGGCGTACGTTCTGGTGCGCCTCGACGGGTATCTGCGGGACGAGGCGGGCGAGCGCGGCCATCGCGGCCAGCCCGATCACCGCGACCACCATGAACGTGGCGCGCCAGCCGAGGTGCTGCCCCAGCAGGGTGGCCGCCGGTACGCCGACGATGTTGGCGACGGTCAGGCCGAGGAACATGGTGGCGACGGCTCGGGCCTGTCGCCCGTCCGGTACGAGGCGGGCGGCGACGACCGCGCCGACGCCGAAGAAGGCGCCGTGCGGCAGCCCTGCCAGGAACCGGCCGGCCAGCAGCCAGCCGAAGTCGGGGGCGAAGGCGGAAGCGAGGTTGCCGACGGTGAAGACGGCCATCAGCAGCAGGAGCATCCGCTTGCGCGGGATCCTGGAGCCGAGACCGGTGAGCAGCGGCGCACCGAGGACGACGCCGATCGCGTACGCCGAGACGAGGTAACCGGCGGTGGGTACGGACGTTCCCAGATCGTCCGCGACGTTGGGCAGCAGCCCCATCATCACGAACTCGGTGGTGCCGATGCCGAAGGCGCTCACAGCGAGGGCGAGCAGGGCCAGGGGCATGGAAGAGACCTTTCGGGCAGGGTGGCCGCCCGGGACCGTGGAGGGCCGGGTGGCAGCGGTATGTGTGCGGGAGCGTCGGCTTCGTTGCCGGAACGGGTTATGTACCCCGTCGGAACAAAGTCTCTCAGACGTTTTATGCCCGGACGTGAACATGCCGTTGCGGCGGGGTGTGATGTGGGCGTCACTCGGGGCCTTCGGCGTCATCGTTCCGCTGCCGGACGCCTCCGGGCGGCGAGGGGCCTGCGGGCCGGGCCGGAGAGCGCCGACAGCACCCCCGCACCCGCGAGGGCCAGGCACATCAGCAGGGCGCTCACCCAGACCGGGGCGCGGAAGCCGAAGCCCGCGCCGAGGGCCAGGCCGCCGAGCCAGGGGCCGGTCGCGGCGCCCACGTTGAAGGCGGCCGTCGCGAAGGAGCCCGCCATCGTCGGGGCGTCCGGGGCCAGATGGAAGACCCGGGTGATCAGCGTTGTTCCCGTGCCGAAGGCGAGTGCCCCCTGAAGGAGGACCAGGGCGAGCGCCGCGACGGGGTGGGAGGCGGTCAGGGCCAGCGCGGCCCAGCCGAGGGCCAGGGCCGTCATGCCGAGCCCGACGACCGCGTCCGGGCGGGTGTCTGCGAGGCGCCCGGCCAGGGCGACACCCGCGAACGAGCCGACCCCGAAGAGTGCGAGCACCACGGGCACCCAGCCGGCGCCGAAGCCGGTGACCCGGGTGACCAGCGGTTCCAGGTAGGAGAACGTACAGAAGGTCGCCCCCTGCACCAGGGCCATGACCAGCAGCGTCAGCAGCAGGCGGGGGCGGGCCAGGGCACGCAGTTCACTCACCGCGCTCACCTTCGGCGCGCCTTCGGGGCGGCCGCCCGGCACAGCCAGCAGCAGCGCTGCCGCTGCCGGTGCGGAGACGAGGGCCACGGCCCAGAACGCCGAGCGCCAGCCCCACAGTTCACCGAGCGCCGCCCCCGCCGGAACACCCACCACACACGCGACGGTGACACCACCGAGGACCACGGCGGTGGCCCGCGCCCGCTGGTGCGGGCCGACCATCGCCAGCGCGGTGACCAGCGCCACCGCCCAGAAGCCGGCGTTGGCGAGCGCCCCTGCGAACCGGGTCGCGAGCAATACGGCATAGCTGGAGGTCAGGGCGCCGACGACGTGGACGGCGACGAAGACCCCGAGGAAGGACAGCAGCGCCCGGCGCCGGGGCCAGGAGCGGCCGGCGAGCGCGGTGAGCGGCGCGCCGACCACCATCCCGACCGCGAAGGCCGAGGTCAGCAGACCGGCGTCGCCCAGTGAGACGCGCAGGTCACCGGCGATGCCCGAGAGCAGTCCGGACAGCATGAACTCCGATGTGCCCTGGGCGAAGACCGCGAGCCCGAGCACGTACACAGCGAATGGCATGAGAAGGGAACCCCTTGTACGGAACCGTCGGAGGAACGAGCGGTGCGCAGGGGATGCGGGCCGCGCCCGTCGTCACGCGCGGGAGCGCGAGGACGGCAACGCGGTGGAATGTCTGGTTTTGCCATGGAACATGAAAGTCGGCCCGCACCGCCGCGGAGGGTCCGGCGGTGGTCGACGGCGCGACGGGGAAGCCCGGTGACCGCTGGGGTCAGAGGCTTTCGGCATCGGCGGCCGGCCACCGGCGAACCGGCGGCCGGAGTCTGTCGGACTCGGGGCTGGACATGAGGTGGAGCGTACCGCCGGTCGAAGCGGCAGCGCTCACAATTCCACGCGGGCCGCGATCGGGAGGTGGTCGCTGTCCGTGGCGGGGAGGGTCCAGGAGGCGAGGGGTTCGACGCCCCGCACCATGATCTGGTCGATTCGCGCCATGGGGAATCCCGCCGGCCAGCTGAAGCCGAAGCCGTCGCCCGCCGCGCCCTGGGTGGAGCGCATCTGGGCGGTGACCGCGTTCAGCGAGCGGTCGTTCATCGTGCCGTTCAGGTCGCCGAGCAGGACGACCCGTTCCAGCGGTTCGTCGGAGATCGCCTCGCCCAGGGCGTCCGCGCTGTCGTCCCGCTGGTTGGCGGTGAAGCCCGCGTTCAGCTTGACCCGTACGGAGGGGAGGTGGGCGACGTACACCTTCACCGGGCCCTCGGGGGTCGTGACCGTGGCGCGCATCGCCCGGGTCCAGCCCAGCTTGATGTCGACGGGGCTGGAGTCGGTCACCGGGTACTTGCTCCACAGGCCGACGGTGCCCTGGACGGAGTGGTGCGGATAGCGGTCGGCCAGCGCGTCCTCGTACGCCGCCACCTTGCCGCTGGGCAGTTCCTGCAGGGCCACGACGTCCGCGTTGGAGCCGGCGACCTGCTGAGCGGTGCCCGCGGGGTCGGGGTTGCCCGCGTTGACGTTGTGTGTGGCGACGGTGAGGTCACCGCCGGTTCCCGACTTGTCGGCGAACAGCAGGCCGCCGAAGAGGTTGAGCCAGACGGCGACCGGCAGGACGAGGGCGATCAGAGCCGTCGCCGAACGCCGGACCAGGCCGAGGACCAGCAGCACCGGCACGAGCAGGCCGAACCAGGGCAGGAAGGTCTCGATGAGGCTGCCCAGGTTGCCGATCGCGTTCGGGATGTCCGAGTGGAGGACCAGCACCACGGTGAGGAGGACCGAGCAGAGCGCCAGCAGGATGCCGCGCCGCCAGATGCCCCGGTCGGAGGCCAGTCTGTGACGCAGGGCCCGGAATCGGGAGCCCGGCCGCGGCCCCGTGCCCACGTCGTCGGTGTCCGCTCTGTACGCCTGCACCATTGCGCTCGTCCTCACTGCCTTGCCGTACACATCACCGCGCCTTACGACCCTAGGCGATGGGTGACGCCGTTCCCGCCGTCGACGACGGCCGTTCTGCCATGAGGACGACGGATGCGGTACGGCGGGTTCCGGGCACGGCGCCGGTTACGGGGTCTGTGACAGAACGATCACACGGGGGCGGCCGTCGTCCCCGTGGCCGCGGCCCGCGGTTCCGGTCCGCGTGGCGCGAGGCCCTGGAGGAGCGTGCGGATGATGCGGTCGGCGAGGTCCTCCGGCAGGGGCGCCTCGGGGCGGTGGACGGTGCGGACGAGCATCGGGCCCAGGAACAGGTCGTCCATGAGCTCCACGTCGAGGTCGTCGCGGAGCTCCCCCGCGTCCACGGCCCGCTGCACGGCGGCCAGCATCGCGGCGCGGCGCGGTGCGATGACGGTGCTCTGGTATTCGGTCCAGAGTCTGGGGTGCTTCTTCATCTGCACGAACACGTTGTGCAGGAGGGCGGAGGAGCGCTGGGCGAGACCGCGCGTACGCATGGATTCGAGCAGTACGCGCAGGTCGTCCAGGCCCGCGGTGCCGGAGACGGTGGGATCGGCGGGCTCGATGTCGCGCAGGACCTCGACGAAGAGCTCCTCCTTGCCGCTCCAGCGGCGGTAGATGGTGGCCTTGCCGACGCCCGCGGTGCGGGCGATGCGCTCAATGGACAGGCCGTCCAGGGTCTCCCCCGCCTCCAGCAGCTGTACGACGGCGTCGAGGATCGCCCGCTCCACGGCCGCGCTGCGGGGACGGCCGCGGCGCGGTTCCTGCCCCTGGCAGGGCGGGTCCGCCGGACCACCGGCCGGGTCCCGCGCCGGGTTCTGTGCCGCCTGCCGCACGTGGGCCGCCTCTCGCTGCGCCGTCCGCCGTTCACCGGCCGCTGGTCGTCGTACGCCGGTCGCCGGCCGCTGGTCGCCGTTCGCCGTACGTCCCGATTCTCGCCGACCGGCCGGGGGCGGGGCGACTCCCCCGGCCGGAGCAGCGGATCAGGACTGGTGCGCGGGCTCCCCGGCGGCCTGGTGAGCCGGGTCCGGTTCCCCCTGCGCGGGCTGTCGGCCGGGCATGAACGCGGCCACCACCGCCGCGCCGATCAGGGCGACCGCCGCCGAGCCGAGCGCGGTGACGTGCATCGCGCCGATGAACGCGTCGTTCGCCGCGGCGATCAGCGGCTTGCCCGCCGGGCCCAGCTTCTCCGCGACGCCCCGGGTCGCCTCGATCGACTCGCCCGCGAAGTCCCGCGCGGAGGCCGGTACACCGTCGAGGTGGCCCTCGATGTCACCCCGGTAGACCGTGGAGAGCACCGAGCCGAGCACGGCGATGCCGAGCGCTCCGCCGACCTGGCGGAACGTGTTGTTGATGGCGGAGCCCGAGCCCGCCCGTTCGCGGGGCAGGGCCTGCATCACGGTGACGGTGACCGGCGGCATGATGTGCGCCATGCCGGTGCCCTGGACGAAGAAGACCAGGCACAGCACCCACAGCGGGGTGTCCGCGCCGAACAGCGCGAAGGCGGCGAGGCCGGCGGCGACGAGCAGCATGCCGACGGTGCAGACCGCCCGGGCCCCGAACCGGTCGACGACCAGGCGGGCACGCGGCGCGAAGATCATCTGCGCGGCGGCGAGCGGCAGGATGAGCAGCCCGGACTCCAGCGCGGTGTAGCCGCGCACGCTCTGCAGGTAGAAGACGGAGAAGAAGGTGACGCCCATCAGCGCGAAGAAGACCAGCGCGATCGCGGCGACGGCGGCGGAGAAGGCGGGCTTGCGGAAGTAGGAGATGTCGATCGACGGGTGGCTGCTGCGCTTCTCGTGCCACACGAAGGCCGTCAGGACCAGCAGGCCGCCGATCAGCGGGGCGAGGACGGTGATGTCGGTGAAGGAGGCGAGCTCACCGCCTCGGATGATGCCGTAGACGAGCAGGACCAGGCCGACGATGGACAGGACGACCCCGAGCGGGTCGACGCGGCCGGGGGCGGGGTCGCGGGAGTCGGGGACGAGGACGGCCATGGCGACGAGCGCGACGATCACCACGGGGACGTTGACCAGGAAGATGGAGCCCCACCAGAAGTGCTCCAGGAGCACTCCGCCGGTGATGGGGCCGATCGCGATGCCGAGGCCGACGCCGCCGGCCCAGATGCCGATGGCCTTGGGCTGCTCGTCACGCTCGAAGACGTTCATCAGGACGGCGAGGGTGGCGGGCATCACGAACGCCGCGCCGAAGCCCATCAGCGCGCGCCAGGCGATGAGTTCGCCGGGCGAGGAGGAGAGCGCGGCCAGGGCGGAGGCGACACCGAAGACGAGGATTCCGGCCAGCAGCACCTTCTTGCGGCCGATGCGGTCGCCCAGCAGGCCCGCGGTGAAGAGCAGGCCGGCGAAGACGAGCGTGTAGGAGTTGATCGCCCACTCGAGCTCGCTCTGGGTGGCACCGATCCCGGTCGGCGCCGGGCTGGCGATCGTCTTGACCGCGACGTTCAGGATCGAGTTGTCGAGAACGATGATGAGCAGGCTGAACATGAGGACGCCGAGGATGACCCAGCGGCGGCGGTGGACCGCCTCCGGGACGCGGGGCGCGGCGACGGGGCCGCCGGACGGTATGGACATGCCGCGACTCTAGCCACATTCCAATACGACACCGTCTCGTATTGGAAAGACTTTACCCGGCTGCCCCGCACCGTTCACCGTTCCCCGACGACCGGGCACGGTGGGCCCACTTCCCGGGAACGGTGCCGGGATGCCACCATGGAAGGGATCCGGGGACGCCGTCAGGGCGCCTCGAGATGACGAAGGAGCCGTTGGCCATGTCGCTTCAGGCTGCGCACAACCAGTCCGCCACGCCCCCCACGGGCCCCACTCCCGGTGCCGGCAAGGCGCTGTACGGGGGCGCGAGCACCCGCCGCATCAGCGTCAACGACATCGCCGCCGCCACTGAGCGCGGCGAGAAGTGGCCGATGCTCACCGCCTATGACGCGATGACCGCGTCCGTCTTCGACGAGGCCGGCATCCCGGTCATGCTCGTCGGCGACTCCATGGGCAACTGCCACCTCGGCTACGAGACCACCGTGCCCGTCACCATGGACGAGATGACCATCCTCTCGGCCGCCGTCGTACGGGGCACCAAGCGCGCCCTCGTCGTGGCCGACCTGCCCTTCGGCGCGTACCAGGAGGGCCCGGTCCAGGCCCTGCGCAACGCCACCCGGCTGGTCAAGGACGCCGGTGTCGGCGCGGTCAAGCTGGAGGGCGGCGAGCGCTCCCACGAGCAGATCCGCCTCCTCGTCGAGGCCGGCATCCCGGTCATGGGCCACATCGGCCTGACACCGCAGTCCGTCAACACCATGGGCTACCGCGTGCAGGGCCGCGGCGAGGAGGCCGCCCAGCAGTTGCTGCGCGACGCGAAGGCGGTCCAGGACGCGGGCGCCTTCGCCGTCGTCCTGGAACTCGTACCGGCCGAGCTGGCCGCCGAGGTCACCCGTACGCTCCACATCCCGACCGTCGGCATCGGCGCCGGGCCCGACACGGACGCGCAGGTGCTGGTCTGGACCGACATGGCCGGACTGACCGGCGGCAAGGTCCCGCGCTTCACCAAGCAGTACGCGAACCTGCGTCAGGTGCTCGCGAACGCCGCCAAGGAGTACGCCGAAGAGGTCGTCGGCGGCACGTTCCCTGCGGCGGAGCACACCTTCCACTGACGCCCACACACCACTGCCGCACCACCGACAGCCCGCCGACTTCCCCCCTCGGCGGGCTGTCGCCTGCGGTCGGCGAGCTGTAAGCGACATGTCGGTGAGTTGTCGGTGACGGCTGGTCTGATGGTGTCCATGACGCAAATCGACAAGAACCTCCAGGGCGGCAGGAACGCCGTCGAGGTACGGGGGCTGGTCAAGCACTACGGCGAGACCAAGGCGCTGGACGGTGTGGACCTCGACGTGCGCGAGGGCACCGTCCTCGGCGTACTGGGGCCCAACGGCGCGGGGAAGACCACCCTCGTACGCTGCCTGTCCACCCTGATCGTGCCGGACGCCGGACACGCAGTGGTCGCCGGCTACGACGTGGTCAGGCAGCCCCGGCAGCTCCGCCGCACCATCGGCCTCACCGGGCAGTACGCCTCGGTCGACGAGAAGCTCTCCGGCTGGGAGAACCTCTACATGATCGGGCGCCTGCTCGACCTGCCGCGCATGAGGGCACGGTCCCGCGCCGACGAACTGCTGGAGCGCTTCTCGCTCACCGAAGCCGCGAAGAAGGCCGCGATGGACTACTCCGGCGGAATGCGGCGCCGGCTGGACCTGGCCGCATCGATGATCGGCAGCCCGGCCGTGCTCTACCTGGACGAGCCGACGACGGGCCTCGACCCCCGGACGCGCAACGAGGTCTGGGACGAGGTGCGGCGGATGGTCGCGGAGGGTGCGACCGTGCTGCTCACCACCCAGTACATGGAAGAGGCCGAACAGCTCGCCGGTGAGCTCACCGTCATCGACCGCGGGAAGATCATCGCCCGGGGCGGGGTCGACGACCTCAAGGCCAAGGTCGGCGGCCGCACGCTGCAGATCCGGCCCTCCGACCCGGCCGAACTGCCCGCGATGGCGCAGGCGCTGCGGGAGACCGGCCTGGACGGCATCGCCGGCGCCCAGGCGGTCCCGGACGAGGGACTGCTCTGCGTACCGATCCTCAGCGACGAGCAGCTGACCGCGGTGATCGGCCTGCTCGGCACCCGGGGCTTCTCGCTCGCCCACGTCGCCACCGCGCTGCCCAGCCTGGACGAGGTGTTCCTCGCCATCACGGGCGACAAGGCCTCCGCCACCGGCACGATTCCCCAGGAGGTCGCGGCATGAGCACGACGACTCTGACGCCCGCCCCCACCGGTGCGGCCCAGCACGCACCCGACACGAAGCTCCACGACGAGGGCCGGATCGGGCTGCGGAACAACCTCCGCCACATCGGGGCGCTGGTGCGGCGCAACCTGCTCCAGATCAAGAAGGATCCGGAGTCGATGTTCGACGCGCTCCTGATGCCGGTCATCTTCACGCTGCTGTTCGTGTACGTCTTCGGCGGCTCGGTGGGCGGCAGCATGGGCGGCGGGCGGCAGGAGTACCTCAACTACCTGATCCCCGGCCTGATGGCGATGATGGGCATGAACATCGCCATGGCGGTCGGTTCCGGCGTCAACGACGACTTCCGCAAGGGGGTCATGGACCGCTTCCGCACGATGCCGATCGCCCGCTCCTCGGTGCTCATCGCGAAGATCGTGGTCGAGCTCGGCCGGATGATGGTGGCCACGCTGATCCTGCTGGGCATGGGCTTCGCGCTCGGCATGGAACTCCAGGAGCCGGTGACCGGGCTCATCGGGGCGGTCGCCCTGTCGGCCGCGTTCGGCGCCGCGATCATGTGGATCTTCATCCTGCTCGGACTGACCATGAAGACGGCTCAGGCGGTCCAGGGAATGGGGATGCTCGTGCTGATGCCGCTCCAGTTCGGTTCGTCCATCTTCGCGCCGACCGGGACCATGCCCGGCTGGCTCCGGACGTTCACCGAGTACAACCCGCTGTCCAACCTGGCCGACTCCGCCCGCGCCCTGATGATGGGCGGCCCGCTCGCCCACTCGGTCTGGGTGACGCTCGGCTGGACCGTGCTCATCACCGTGGTGGTGGCCCCGCTCGCGGTGTCCAGGTTCCGGAAGAAGTCCTGACGGAGGGGATGCCGGGGAATCCTGGCCGGACTCCCCGGTACCCCCTAGTCCAGGTACGCGCCGACGAGGGCGGTGGCCTCCTCCAGCGTGAGGCCGCCGCCCTCGGCGTACGCGGCCCCGTAGGCGGCGTCCCCGAGAACGCCGCGGGCCAGTTCCTCGGCCGCGGCGTAGTTGTCCCGCTCCATCGGCGTCAGCACGTGCCCGTCCGGCAGCAGCACCTGACCGGCGGCCAGCAGCCGGGCCGCGAGGGCGGCCCGGCGCTCCCCACCGAGCCCGCCCAGCGCACGTGCCACGGTGACCAGGTAGAGCACGTGCATGTGCGGCGCCATCATCTGCGTCAACCGGTCGTCGGCCCGTGCCAGCGCCTCCCGGCTCCGGGCCAGGGCGTCCTCGTACAGCCCCTCCTGATTGTCCAGCCAGGCCAGGCCGCCCAGCACGAACGCCTCGAAGACACCCATGGACGCGGACCTGAAATCCTCGTGCAGCAAGCCCAGTTGCTCGCGCGCCTCGACGGTGCGGCCTGACGTGCCCAGCCACATGGCCAGGAAGAACCGGGCGAACGCCGTCGCCTCGTGCCCCGAATGGCGCCCCTCGGCAAGCACCCCCCGAAGGATGGCCTCTCCCTCGGCGCCGCGGCCGAGCTCGATCAGCGCGGAGGCGTACCGGGTGCGGAGCACCAGCACCTGGGCACGGGCGCCGAGCTTCTCCGCGTAGCCGATCGCGGCCTGGTAGTCCTCGGCCGCCCGGGCATGGTCGCCCGTCTTCTCGCTGGCCTCGCCACGCGAGGAGAGGGCCTCCGCCGCACCGAAGTCGTCGCCGAGACGGCTGAAGATCTCCAGGCTCTCGTCGGCGTCCGCGTGGGCCGCGCCCGCCCAGGCGGGCCGGTTGGCCAGCACGTTGGCACGCATCTGGAGCGCGCCGGCCAGCTCCCAGTCCTGTCCGAGGGCCCGTGCGGCGCGGACCGTCTCGTCCAGCACTGCGCGCGGGTCCGAGCTGTCCCCGGTGAGCAGGACGGCCAGCAGCCAGAGCAGGCCCGGGCTGCGGCAGGTCTGCGGCTGGCCTGCCCGGTAGGTGGCGGCGATGATCCGCAGGCGCGCCATGCCGGCCTCGTTGGCCCAGACGTCCATCGCGTGGTCCATGCTGGCCATCTGGAGCAGCGCCACCTGGCGCCGCGCCTCCTGGAGCAGCTCGGGAGCCATCGGCGGCGGCGCGTCGGTGCAGCGCTCGGTGAGCGAGGGCGCGGGACCCGCGTCCGCGCCGAACGGGTCGGGGCCGAGCGCGGAGGCGGCTTCGGCCCAGTGCAGTGCGTCGCTGCGCAGATCGCGCATCTGCCAGTACCAGGCGAGCGAGAGCACCATGCTGAGCGACTCCTGCTCGTCGCGAGCGGCGACGGCGTGCCGCAGGGCCGTCCGCAGGTTCTCGTACTCCCGCTGGAGCAGTTCGAGGGCGGCGAGCTGTCCGGCACCCCGGAGTTCGGGATCGGTCCTGCGGACCAGCTCCCGGTAGAAGGAGAGGTGCTGCCGTTCGACGACGTCCCGCTCCCCCGCCTCGTCGAGCCGTCCGGATGCGTACTCACCGACGGTCTCCAGGAGGCGGTAGCGCATCCGGCCGTCCGCGGCGGGGGCCGCGACGACGAGGGACTTGTCGACGAGCGAGCCGAGCACCCCGGCGACGTCGTACGCGTCCTGCGGCCGGTCCGCGCAGACCACCTCGGCGGCGGCGAGGGTACAGCCGCCGGAGAAGACCGACAGCCGGCGCAGGACGGCGCGTTCGCCGTCGTCGAGGAGGTCCCACGACCAGTCGACGACCGCACGCAGGGTCTGCTGGCGCGGCAGCACGGTGCGGCTCCCGCTGGACAGCAGGC
>NZ_MAPV01000056.1 GCF_001700505.1 Streptomyces mutomycini | reverse complement strand
ATCCCGCCCCTCTCACCGCCCCCCTCACCGCCCTGCTCGTCGTTCAGGTGACGCTCTACGCCACGCTCACGACGGGGATCCGGCGAGTGAACGCCGTGGTCGTCGGGGTCCTCATCGCCAGCGGATTCAGCTCCCTGGTGGGTCTGAGCTGGTGGAGTCTGGGGCTGACCATCTTCACCTCACTGCTGATCGGACGCCTGGTACGGGTCAATGAGTTCGTGCCCGAGGTGGCCATCAGCGCGATGCTCGTACTCGGCGTCTCACAGGTCGCCGACACCGCCTGGGAGCGCGTGCTGGAGACGCTCATCGGCGCCGGGGTCGGCCTCCTCTTCAACCTCCTGCTGGCACCGCCCGTCTGGGTCGAGTCGGCGGGCGCCTCCATCGGCGGCCTGGGGGAGCGGATGGGAAAGATGCTCCGTGCCCTGGGCGAGGAGATCGGCGGCACCCACCCCGTGCGGGAGGCCGCCGCGCGACTGCACGAAGCCCGCCGCCTGGACCACGACATCGTCGAGGTCGACGCATCCCTGCGGCAGGCCGAGGAGAGCCTGATGCTCAACCCCCGCGTCAAGCAGGGGCTGCTCTACCGCGTCGTCCTGCGGACCGGGCTCGACACCCTGGAGATCTGCGCCGTGGTGCTGCGCGTCCTCACCCGCACGCTGACCGACCTCGCCAAGGCGCGTACCGAGGAGACGCTCTTCCCCGAGGACGTGGCCAGGGATCTGCGGGAACTGTTCGGGCACATGTCCGACGCCGTCGAGGGGTTCGCGATGATGATCACCACCCCGATGGCAGAGAGCGGCGAAGAGGCCGAGGAACGCCTGGCCGAAGCGCTCGCCCGCAGTCGCGTGACGCGTGACCGCGTGGCAGACCTGCTGCTCGAAGACGTCCAGGAACACCCGCGGCAGTGGCAGCTGCACGGCGCCCTGCTCGCGGAGATCGACCGCATCCTCGACGAACTGGACATCGACAAACGCACGGAGCGCCTGGCCGAAGAGCTGGACCGGCGCTCGGCGCAGGCCCACGAACGCCGGCCCCGGCTGCGGGAGGTGTCCCGGCGGCTGCGCGGCGCGACGCGGACACGACTTCGGGCCGGCGAATGACGAACGCCGGCCGGGACGTCAGTCCGCCGTGTCGTGACGTTCCCCTGGCCGCGCGCGGCGACGATGGCTGGTGTCGCACCACGGGTACATCCGGCTGCGCCGGCACATGCAGACCGCGACGACGAACCGGTCGGAGACGGCCACACTGCCGTCCGGGCCGGTGATTTCGACGGGCCCCTCGACCAGCAGGGGCCCGTCGTCGCCCAGAGTGATCCGGCAGGGGCGTTCAGGCTTGTTCGGCACGGATCACCACCAGCTCCTCCGCCGTCTCTCCTTCGTCCACCAGCCCCGTATCCCTGAGCCAGCGCAGTCTGGAGCGGAGCACGGGGCCGAGGGGTACGAGCGCACGGTCACTGACCCGCGCCCGCAGTCCGGCGTCCGAGAGGCGCCGCAGGGTGACGTCGCTGTCGCACAGGCCGGAGTGCACGAGGAGGAGACGGCCTCCGGGGCGCAGCGCCGCCGGGGCGGTCGCGCAGACCCGGTCGAGGATGGCTCGGCCGTCACACCCGGCCTCCCAGGCCCGCGCCGCACCGTGCCCGGGCAGCCGGCCCACGGGTGACGGCACGTAGGGCGGATTGCAGATCACCAGGTCGTAGGACCGGCCGGGCAGAGCCGCGAGGAGGTCGCTGCGCTGCACCGTGATGCGCCGACGGTGCAGCAGCGCGTTCAGCCGCGCGGTCACCACGGCCCGGCGCGCGATGTCCACGGCTGTCACACGGGCGCCCAGCTGTGCCGCGCGCAGAGCGAGCGCGCCGCTGCCCGTGCCGACGTCCAGTACCTCGGTGCCGGGGCCGACGGCCTCCCTGTTCAGCGCGGCCAACAGCAGGCGGGTGTCGTGCTGGGGCGCGTACACCCCGGGAAGTGTCATCAGGCGGGTGTTAGGTGTGTCCTCAGCCGTGTCTGCGGACATCTGCCACTCCATTCGTTGCCGGGCCGGCGCTGCGGATCAGGACGGGGGTTCAGGCCCGCCAGTCCGCCAGCAGCCGTTCTCCGAGCCGGTCCTCGAGAAACGAGGTGGCGATGATGCCGAAAGCGATGTCGGCCGCCAGTCCGGGTTCGTCGTCGAGCAGACCGCCGATGACGTCGCGGCGCACCACCTGCTCGTGCACCGCGTCGGCTTCGACGTGCTCCGTGTAGAAGTACTCCGCCGCGGGGCCCGCACCGGTGCGCTTCATGGCGTGGGCGAGTCGACGCGAAGCGGGGGAGGAGGTGATCTCGACGGCGGCGAAGTGCCCCACCAGCGCCCCGCGCAGCCTGCGGTGCAGGCCGAACAGCGACATCTGGTTGACGAGGGTCAGCATGGGTGCCGAGCCCTCGTCCAGATACCGGCCGTAGGCGGTGTCGAGGCCCAGATCGGCCATCAGGCCGGCGAACAGCTGGGCATGGACGCGGTCCGCGCGCCCGGCGCCGAACTCGTCGTACTCGATCGCCGCCATGCCTGCCTTGGCCCGTCCATGGAGCCGGGGCAGCACCCAGGCGTGCGGGTCGGCTTCCTTGAGGTGGTACAGCGAACGCTGCATCGCGTAGTCACGCAGGTGGCGCAGTTCGCCCCGGTCCTCGAGGAACCAGGAGACGCCGGATCCACGCACCGGCTCCAGAAGGAGGCCGTCCAGGACGTCGTCCAGGCTCGCGGTTACGGGGGCATCGTGTCGCAGAGCTGTGAGGAAACGTTCCTCCAGTGCGGCGCGTACCGCGAGCAGGGGCGGGTCCCACTCCAGCTCAGGGCGCACACCGTCGAATCCGCGATAGTGCAGCTCGTAGCACACGTAGAGGGCGAGCTGCAGATCGTCGCCGTAGGGGTCGGCACCCCCGGCGGCACCTGGATCCGGCGGGGCACCGTCGTCCCGCAGGTAACCGATCACCCCCGCGGAGAGCACTCCGCGCGGGCGCGGCAGGGAAGGGCCTGTGCGGCGAGGTGACATGATCTTCCTCCTGCCCCGATCTGCCCCGGAGTCACACGGACGACCGTGATCGACTGTACGCCGAACAGCCGCGACCGGCCTGTCCTCACCCGCGGCCCCCGGTCCGGTGCGCTACCCGCGGGCCTTCTCGTTCGTCCAGTCCAGGAGCTGTTCCACGGTCCAGGAGGTGACGACCCGCTCCACGGGCACCCCGCACTCCTCCGCACGCGAGCAACCGTAGAGCTGCCAGTCCAGCTGTCCCGGCGCGTGAGCGTCGGTGTCGATCGAGAGCAGAGCGCCCGACGCGACGGCCTGCCGGAGCAGGTCGCGCGGCGGATCGAGCCGCTCCGGACGGCAGTTGATCTCCACCGCCGTCCCGGCCTCGGCACACGCCGCGAACACCAGGCCGGCGTCGAACTCCGACTCGGGCCGCTTCTTTCCGCCCAGGAGCCGCCCTGTGCAGTGCCCCAGGATGTCCGCGTGCGGATTGCGTACGGCGGCGAGCATCCGCCGGGTCATCGCCACCGCGTCCATGCGCAGTTTCGAATGAACCGAGACGACCACGACGTCCAGTCGCTCCAGCACGTCCGGGTGTTGGTCGAGCGATCCGTCTTCGAGAATGTCGCACTCGATCCCGGTGAGCAGACGGAAGGGTGCCCACCGCTCGTTGAGGCCCGCCACGACGGACAACTGGTCGAGGAGGCGCTCGGTCGAGAGACCGTTGGCCACGGTCAGCCTGGGTGAGTGATCCGTGAGCACCGCCCACTCGTGGCCCAGTTCGATCGCTGTCCGGCCCATCTCCGCGATCGGGCTGCCTCCGTCGGACCAGTCCGAGTGCATATGGCAGTCACCGCGGAGGGCGGCGAGGAGTGCTTCACCGCCCTGGACCAACGGTGCCGACGCCTCTTCCTCCAGCGCTTCGAGGTAGCCGGGCGTCGCGCCCTCCACCGCTTCACGGATCACCTTGGCGGTCTTCGGACCGATGCCGCGCACCCTCTCCAGCGAACCGTGCTCCACCCGCTCGGCGACCTCCGCCGCGTCCATGGCACCGATCGCGTCCGCCGCCGTCCGGAATGCCTTCACCCGGTACGTGGCCGCCTGGGAGCGTTCCAACAGGAACGCGATGCGCCGCAGGGCGTCCGCCGCATCCATGGTCAGGGCCTCGCGGTGTGGTCGGGGTGCCCGTGCGTACGGCGGGCTTCCTTCATCTCCGCCTCGTAGACGTGGCGCCGCCCGCCCACAAGCTCCCGGCGCACCTGCTCCTCGACCGCGAGGAACGGCCGGTAGTACGCGTCGTCGTACGCCTCGACCAGCTGGAAGGTCCAGCAGCCGGGGACGACGTTGCGGCCCAGGATCTCCCGCTCCACCAGGTCGGCCTGCTCCGCGTGCCCACCCATTCGGAGCAACTCGACCGCCCGGTCGAGCGTCAGATCCGCACCGCCGGTGAGCTGGTGGAACCCGTAGAGCTGCCCCCGGGCGCGCTCCACCTTCTCCAGCGCCTCCGTCAGCGCCCCGAGCGCCTCGACGGTCGTGTCACCCGTCCCGGGGGGCCGTACGTGCTCTTCATCGGGCCCGCTGGGGCCAGGGCTCTCACTCATGCCTACGACTGTGACGCGTCCCGCCCGAGGCGTCCCGCCGGAACGCCGAAAGGGTGAGCGCCCCGCCGGCGTCCCGCCCGGCCCGAAGCCCGGACGCCGAGATGCGCCGGAACCGATCCTGATGAGACTGAGTTCCATGGCAGAGAATCGTCGCGCCCGATCCGGGCACACAGCGAAAACGGCAGCGAAAACGGCATCCCCCCGCTCCTCGTCCCGTCGCGGCCCCGAGCACGCTGCACGTGCTGCCTGCGAGAGCTTGGAAAGACTGATCTGCCACGCCGCGGAGGGGGTGTCGGCGGTGCGGCGGAAGGACGACGGATGGTGCGTCGTCGTCGACGTACTCGAAGTCCCCCGCATCCCGGACACCACGAGCCTGCTCGCCTCCTACGAGGTGCAGATCGATGACCGGGGCGAACTCATGGAGTACAGCAGAGTCCGCCGCTACCGGCGTGGCTCGGCCGACGAATGACCCCGTCCTGCCTCCCGTTTCGCCTCTCATCCGGAAGGACCCCCCCATGACCACGACCATGTACGCCGACGAAGTCGCCCCGTGCCCGCCCAGGGCCGGCACGCTCTACGACGTTCTGGAACTCATCCTTGACCGGGGCATGGTCATCGACGTGTTCATCCGGGTGTCACTGGTCGGCATCGAGATCCTCAAGATAGACGCGCGCATCGTCGTCGCGAGTGTGGACACCTACCTGCGCTTCGCCGAGGCGTGCAACCGGCTCGACCTGGAGCGCGACTCGGGCAGCACCACCATCCCCGAACTGCTCGGCGGAGGCGCCGCCAAGTCGATCGGCAAGCGCAAGGTGCGCAAGGCGGCCGAGTCCGTCGGTGACACCGTGCGCAAAGCGGTGGGGAGCGGCGACGACGAGGACGAGGACGAGCAGGAAGAGCGGCCGAAGAAGCGCCGGGCACCCGCACGCGACGGGGCGAGCCGACGCCGACGTGCGGAGGCCTGAGCCGTGACCGAGAACGGCGTGTATGTCTATGCGTTCATCCCGGAGGGTGAGGTGCTCTCCGCCGACGCGGTCGGCGTGGGCAGTCCTCCGGCCCCGCTGCGGCTGGTGGGCGAGGGGCGCGTCATCGCAGTCGTGAGCGACGCGCCACCGCAACTGCGCGCCAGGCGCCGGGATCTGATGGCGCACCAGGAAGTGCTCCTCCGTCTGTCGGACAGCGGTCCAGTGCTGCCCATGCGGTTCGGGGCGATCGCACCCGACGAGGAGTCGGTGCGTGCCCAGCTGTCCGGATCGCAGGCGGAACTCCTCGCCACGCTGAGCCATCTGGAGGGCGCCGTCGAGATCAACCTCAAGGCGCTCCCCGCACAGAACGCCCTCGCGGCCGTCATCGCCGAGGAGAAGAACGTGCGACGGCTGCGCGCGGCAGTCCGCAGGCGCCCCGACTACGAAGCGAATGTCAGACTCGGCGAGGCCGTGGCCACCGCTCTCTCACGCAGGGCGGCCGACGCCGGGAAGAAGGTTCTCCACAAGCTCACGCCCATGGCCCGTGCGGTGGTCCCCGGGCCGGAGGTCCACGGCTGCGCCCTCAACGTGTCGTTCCTCGTCGACCGGAGCGAGAGCGACACCTTCCGGGCGACGGCCCAGCGGTTCGCCGACGCGCATCGCGAACGCGTCGAGCTCCGCGTAGCGGGGCCGCTGCCCTGCTACAGCTTCGTCTCCTCCCAAAACCTCCGGACACCGGTCGCGGGAGGCTGAGATGGGACTGTTCACCGGTCTCCTGCTGCTGCCACTAGCCCCGGTCCGCGGCGTCGCCTGGGTTGCGGAGAAGGTCAACGACGTCGCCGACCGCGAACTCCACGACCCTGGCGTGATCCGGGCTCAGCTCGCCGCACTGAACCAGGAGCTCGAGGACGGCAACGTCAGCCTGGAGGAGTTCGAACGGGAAGAGGAGGAGCTGCTCGACCGGCTCCATGCCGGACGAGTCCGCCCCGCGCCGAACCATCGAAGGTGACTCACTCATGGAAGATCAGACAAAGGTGACGCTCGCAGCAGCTGTGGTGGGCGGATACGTACTCGGCAGGACGAAGAAGGGCCGCCTGGCCATCTCCGTCGCGACCTATCTCGCAGGCAGGCGCTTCGGCCTGGAACCGCGCCAGCTCGCCGCCGAAGGCATGCGCCGGTTGGGCGAGATGCCGCAGTTCGCGGAATTGCAGGACCAGTTGAAGGGTGAGGTTCTCGATTCCGGCAGGAAGGCGCTGACGGCTGCGGCGGACCGGGGTATGAATTCCCTCGCGGATGCCATCAGTGGCCGGACCGCGCGGCTGGGGGAGTCTGACGAGCAGGACGAAGAGGACGAAGAATCCGAGGACTACGAGGGCGAGTACGACGAGGACGAGCCCGAGTACGAAGACGAGGAGGAGGAGCCGGAGGAAGAGGAAGAGCCGGAGGAAGAGGAAGAGCCGGAGGAAGAGGAGGAGCCGGAGGAAGAGGAAGAGCCGGAGGAGGAGGAAGAGCCGGAGGAGGAGGAAGAGCCGGAGGAGGACGAGGGGGAAGAGGAGGAGCCGGAGCCGAGCGCTCGCCGGGGCAGGGACTCCGGGGCCAAGGCCGGCCAGAAGGCGGCGGCGAGCAAGCGGCCTGCTGCGAAGAAGGCTGCCGCTAAGAAAACCACTGCGAAGAAGAGCGCTGCGAAGAAAGCAGCACCGGCTAAGAAGGCGGCACCGTCCAAGAAGGCGTCGGCTAAGAAGGCAGCGCCGGCGAAGAAGGCCCCGGCGAAGAAGGCACCGGCCAAGAAGTCCGCTGCCAAGAAGTCGGCACCTGCGAAGAAGTCCGCAGCAGGTAAGCCACCTGCCAAGAAGTCGGCTCAGGCAAAGAAGTCGTCGGCCAAGAAGAGCGCTTCAGCCAAGAAGACGACGTCATCTAAGCGAGCCGCGTCCCAACGCGGCGGACGACGGAGGTAGGCAGCCATGGCCAGGACGGAAAAGGACGAACCCGAGACGAAGAGCTCGGGCATGGACCGCCTGCGCGAGGAGCTATCGGGTTTTGTCGGCGCACAGACCGAGAAGCTCGCGCAGAAGGCCGGAGACAAGCTGACCGGGCTCACCGGGCAGCTTACCGACATCGCCGACAACGGCGGTTCGCTGCCGTCGATCGCATCCCGCGTCATGCAGGGCGAATCTCCGGTGAAGGCATTCGTCTCGGAAAAAGCCGGGAACGTAAAGGACAAGGTCGTGGACAAGGCCAAGGAAGCGTTCGGGGGCGGGAAGGGCAAGAGCAAGCCCGGCGGAGGCAAGTCCATGAACATCATCGAGGTCCTCGATGTGGGGGTGCCTCTGCGGGACGCGTACGACTACTGGACGCAGTACGACCAGTTCAGCAGTTTCACGAAGGGCGTGCAGAGCGTATCGATGGACGAGGAGATGTCGAGCGACTGGAAAGTCAAGATCGGTCCCTCCTCGCGCAGCTTCAAGGCAACGGTCCAGGAGCAGGTGCCCGACGACCGCATCGTGTGGACGTCCGAGGGAGCCAAGGGATCCACTCGTGGCTGTGTCAGCTTCCACGAACTGGCGCCGAGCCTCACCCGGATCGTTCTGGTTGTGGAGTACTACCCCTCGGGGTTCTTCGAGAAGACGGGCAATCTGTGGCGAGTGCAGGGCCGCCGCATGCGACTCGACTTCAAGCTCTTCCAGAAGTACGTCACACTCACCGACGAGGAGCCCGAGGGCTGGCGCGGTGAAATTCGTGACGGGGAAGTAGTCGTGTCTCACGAAGAGGCCATGGAGAACGAGGAAGCCGAGGAAGGCGAGGAGCCCGAAGACTCCGAGAACGAGGAGGAGCCGGAGGGCGAGGGCGAGGAGCCCGAAGACGACGAAGAGTACGACGAGGACGAAGAGGAACCCGAAGGCGAGGAAGAAGAGGACGAATACGAGGAGGAGGAACCCGAGGACGAGGACGAGGGAGAAGGCGAGGGTGAAGAGGAAGAGGAAGAGGAAGAGGAGGAGGAGGAGGAGGAAGAAGAACAACCCGCTCCCCGGAAGCGTGGGCGGAGGGCGTCACGGTGACTGATCTGGACGTCGGGCGGGAGGCGTACCCCATCCCGGGTCCGCAGAACACCAACCTCGCGGACATCCTCGAACGTGTCCTCGACAAGGGCATCGTCATCGCGGGTGACATCAAGATCGACCTACTCGACATCGAGCTTCTGACCATCCGGCTCCGCCTGTTCGTCGCATCCGTGGATACCGCGAAGAAGGCCGGAATCGACTGGTGGGAAACCGATCCAGCGCTGAGTTCACGGGCCGCGCGCGACTCTCTCCTGGATGAGAACCGTGAACTGCGCGAGCGCCTGGAAGCGCTCGAGTCGAAGACGGACGATACGTCGGACGACCGATGAGCAAGGAGAATCGAGCCACATGACGGAGCGGGGACCCGAACAGACGGCGGACGAGAGCGCCCTGTACGTATTCGCGGTGTGCAACGCACCCGATCCGGCGGTATTCGTCCGCCTGCCGGGTGTCGCGGTGGAAACACAGCTGCGCCCACTGCGGTTCGGTGGGCTGACCGCGATCGTTCAGACCGTCCGGGCGGCTGACTTCACGGACGAGGCGTGGCAGACCAGGATGTCCGACCGGGACGAGCTCGAACGCTACGCACGGGCGCACCACGACGTCGTGTCGGCAGCTGCCGCTTCGTGCCCCACTGTTCCCCTTCCCCTGGCCACTCTCTACCACGGCGAGGAGCGTGCCCGGCGGGCACTCCTCGACGAGACCGAGCGCTTCCGCGCTGCCCTGGAGCGCACGGCGGGCCACTGCGAGTGGGGGGTGAAGGTCTACGCTCCAGAATCCCCGCCGCCGGACCAGGGCCACCTCCCTTCCCGGGAGGAGGCGCCGGCCGCACGCTCGCGCCCGGCACCCGGAGCCGGCCTCGCCTATCTGGAGCGCAAGCGAGGAGTGCAGGCACAGCGTGAACGGCGGCACGAGGACGCCCTCAGGGTCGCCGAGACGGTGGATGCCGCGTTCCAGTGCATCGCCGCCTCAGGACGCAGGCTGCGGCTGCACGCCCCCGAGCCGGCAGGGCAGGGCCGCGTACAGGTACTCAACGCGACCTACCTGGTGGCGGAGCACCAGGCGGCAGAACTCGACGCACTCACCCGGACACTGCGGGACGCGACCGGAGCCCGGATCGAAGTTTCCGGGCCCTGGGTGCCGTACTCCTTCGTCGGCGAGGTATGAGGCATGCAACGCGAAGTGGTGCCCTGGGACAACCCCGAACCCCTGACCGGCCCCATCGGCGTGCCGCTCGTCGACCTGCTCGACCGACTGCTGGCGACGGGCGTGGTGATCAGCGGTGACCTCGTGATCGCGATCGCGGACGTCCCGCTCGTGCGGCTGTCACTCCACGCCCTCCTCTCGTCCGTCAATGAACGCGTTCCGGCCCCCTGGGCGGACGGAGGCCCACTGTGACCAACCAGCGACTCGACATCGACTCCGACCAGCTGGGGCAGGATCTCGTGGCGCTCGTGCTGACCGTGGTGGAACTGCTGCGTCAGCTCATGGAACGGCAGGCCATCCGCCGTATCGATCAGGGGGACCTCACCGACGGTCAGGTGGACGAGATCGGGACCACGCTCATGCTGCTCGACCAGCGGATGGCGGAACTCTGCGAGCAGCACGGGGTGCGTCCTGAGGACCTCAACCTGGACCTCGGCCCGCTGGGGACTCTGCTGCCACGTGATTGACGGGGGCCTGGGACGGGTCTCTGTGGCGGCGGACCGGACCAGAGGGTCTCTGGGCACGGAGCCAATCAGGGCATATCCTCACTTATGTGCTTCCTCTTCATGTGAGGAGCGCTGCGATCGGAGGCAGCCATGATCATCATCGGAGCCATCCTTCTCATCCTCGGCCTGGTGACGGGCCTGGGAGTACTTTGGACCATCGGGATCATCCTGCTCGTGATCGGGCTCGCTCTCTGGCTCCTCGGGGCAGTGGGTCACGCGGTCGGGGGCCGACGCCACTACTGGTAGTCCCTGGCGGTCCCGCGCAGGGCATGTCCGGGGTGCCGTCCTCGCCCTTGCCGTGTGATCGATTGGCGGCCCCGTCCGGTCCGTCCTAACGTCGATGAGTGAACGTTTTCGTTCACTCATCGACTCGTACGGCACACAGAGCCATGACCGGATCCCGAGCGAAGTCCGCGCCCATTGCCGAAACTCCGGAGCGGGGCCACGGCAAGGGCATAGCGCTGCTCATCATCGCCTCGTGCCAGTTGATGGTGGTTCTCGACATCACCATCGTGAACATCGCACTGCCGCACATCCAGACCTCGCTGGGCTTCTCGACCGAGAGTCTGTCGTGGGTCATCAACGCCTACACCCTGACCTTCGGCGGGCTGCTTCTGCTCGGAGGGCGACTGGGAGACATTCTCGGACGCCGCAGGGTCTTCGTCTTCGGCGTGCTGCTCTTCGTGCTGGCCTCCCTGCTGGGCGGCCTCTCGCAGGAATCCTGGCAACTGCTCGCAGCACGGGCGCTGCAGGGCGTCGGCGGCGCGATCGCCTCACCTACGGCACTCTCGCTCATCACCACGACCTTCCGGGAAGGACCCGAGCGGAACCGGGCGTTCGGCGTGTTCGCCGCTGTGTCCGCCGGCGGCAGCGCGATCGGCCTGCTCGCCGGCGGCTTGCTGGTCGAGTGGCTCGACTGGCGCTGGGTCCTCTTCGTCAACGTACCGATCGGGCTGCTCATCGCTCTCATGACGCCTCGGTACATCAAGGAATCAGAACGCCATGCCGGCCACTTCGACCTCCTCGGGGCGCTCACCTCCACGCTCGGCATGGTGCTGCTCGTCTACGGTTTCATCAGGGCTTCCGAGGACGGCTGGACCGACGCCCTGACCATCGGGGCCTTCGCGGGCGCCGTGGTCTTCCTTCTGGTCTTCCTGGCCGTCGAGCGCCGGTCGAGGCAGCCCATCACACCCCTGCACATGTTCCGTGACCGTAATCGCGCCGGCGCTTACGGAATGATGCTGAGCCTGGCCGCTGCGATGTTCGGCATGTTCTTCTTCCTGACCCTCTTCGTGCAGAACATCCTCGACTTCAGCCCGTTGCGGGCCGGGCTGGCCTTCCTGCCGATCAGCGTGATCATCGCGATCAGTGCGGGACTCGCCTCGCAACTTCTGCCCAGATGGGGCCCCAAGCCCTTCATGGTGGTGGGCGCGATCCTGGCGGCGGCGGGGCTCGGCTGGCTCACGCTGACCGATGTCCACAGCACCTATCTGGGCAGCATCCTCGGGCCCATCCTGGTCTTCGGCTTCGGCATGGGCATGCAGTTCGTTTCCCTGACGCTGATGGCGGTCTCGGGTGTCGCACCCCGCGAAGCGGGAGCCGCATCCGGGGTCCTCAACGCCACCCAGCAGGTCGGTGGTTCGCTGGGGCTGTCCATCCTGGTGACCGTGTTCGGTACGGCGAGTCGCAACGAGGCCACGGACCAGATACCGCGCTTTCTCGCCGAGGCGACCCCGGCGCAGCAGTTGGAGTTCCGCAGGACGGGAGAGCTCCCCCCGCCGTGGGGCGACCAGGTGCTGGCCTCGGGTGTCTCCAGCGCGTTCGTCGCCGCCGCTGTCTTCTCCGTCGTGGCCGCCCTCATCGCACTGCTGATCATCCAGGTCCGGTCCTCCGACCTGGAGCGCCTGCGGGGCGGCGGAGCCGTGGGGCCACCAACCACCGAGGGGGAGGGTGGCCCCGAGGGAGCGGCGGCCGGAGGCGCACCGGAGACGGGCCACCGTGCCGACGATGCGCGGGACGACGGAGACCCGACACGGAAACGCGGTGGGGGGGCTGGGTCCCCTCCACCCGGATAGGTGATGCCGTTTCCCGGCAGGTTCCCCGGGGGCGCAGGACAGGTCCGGTGAACCACATCCGGAGTTGCGCGCCGTCGGGACGGCCTCAGACGAGGTTGACGAGGCGGATGTAGCGCACCCAGTCCCAGTTGACCCCGGGGTCGGTGTGGTCGCTGCCCGGCACCTCATGGTGGCCGATGATGTGCGCACGGTCCTTGGTCAGGCCGTACCGGTCGCAGATGTCCGCCGTGAGCCTCGCCGACCGCTCATACATCGTGTGGGTGAAGTACGAGGGCTGGTCCACCCACCCCTCGTGCTCGATGCCGATGCTGCTGGTGTTGTAGTCCCAGTTCCCCGCGTGCCAGGCGATGTTCCTCTCCCGCACGCACTGGGCCACCAAGCCGTCGCCCGAGCGCACCACGTAATGGGCGGACACCTGTTTCGCCGGATTCTGAAAAATGCCGATCGTCTCGGTGAACGTCTGCTGGGCGACATGGATGATGACCCGGTCGACCGGGTACGCCGAAGGGCGACTCGACACGGTGTAGTTGGACGTTGATGCCGGGGACCACTGTGCCCCCGGGTAGTCCGTGTCCGCCGCGGGGGCGGCCACGGCACGGACAGATGCCGGAAGGAGCGCCGCGGCTGCCGTGAGCGCGGCGCCCTGAAGAATCCGTCTGCGCTGCATCAGCACTCCTGAGGGTGGGAGAGGGCCCGTCTACGGCACAACACGCCTTGCCCGACCGTACGGTTCCGCCCGGGCGAAGACAGCTGTGACGGGTGCCGGCTGCTCAGGAACCGGACAGCACGCCGGCCAGGGCCGATGCCGGATCGTCCTCCGCAGGCCCGGCCGGCACCCATCGGCCCCGCTCCTTGGCGTACGGCCACCATCGTCCGTCCCGCCCGTACCGCAGCTGCGCACCTGAACCGACCACGGTCCAGCGGTTGTCGGCGGCCCGAAGATACGGACCGTCGCCCTCCTCCCAGGCTTCTGCGATCTGTGCACGGGCACGGGCGAGGCCGTCCGGGCCGGGCAGCCACTCCTCCTCACACACCGCCAGCGCGGCCGTCCCGCCGAACCGCCAGGCCCGTACGGCGGTCTCGAGACCGGTCGGCCCGCGGCCGGCCGCCGCTCCGAGGCGTGCCGCGAGACGGGTGCCGGCCCGGCCGTCGGAAGCCAGCCGCACGGCGTCCTGTTCCGGTGTCAGCGCGGCTGCCGGAGGCCGCCGTTCGTGACCCGGCGCGAGTGCCTCCGCCAGCATCGCGTACGCCCTTACGGCGCTGTCCGCCGCCAGGAACTCCAGAGCCGAAGGATCGATACCCGGGGCAGGGCCGGTCTCCGTGCCCAGCGACGGTGAAAGGCCCGGCTGCGCGGGCATGGGCGGGGGAGGGGGCAGCGCAGGCAGTATGCCCCGCGCCGCGTACGCCTCATCGGCCCGTACCCCCCGCGCCGGCTTGTCCGTCCGGTCCTCCGCGGGCCCGTCGTCGTCCGGTCCACGGGCGGCCCGGGCGGCGCTGCGCATCTGCAACTCGTCGAGCAGCCGCCGCTCGTCGCGCCCCCGCAACAGCAGCAGCACGAACGGATCCTGGTCGAGCAGCCGGGCAACCTGATAGCAGAGGGCGCCCGAATGCGGACAGTGGTCCCAGGCCTCGCAGCTGCACTCCGGCTCCAGGTCGCCGATGCCCGGCAACAGATCGAGGCCGGCGGCGGCCGCGTCCTCCACCAGGTGCGGTGGCATCTCACGGTCCAGGAGGGCGGCGATGTGCCCGGACCGCTCGGACGCCATGTCCAGAAAGCGGTCCCACTCCTCCTCGCTCAGCTCCTGGAGCAGTACATCACTGCGGTAGGCCGTCGAGTCGCGGTCCTGTACGACCGCAGTCAGCCGGCCCGGCCGGACGGACACAGCGCCGACCCTCCCCTCTCTGGCCAGCCTCCGCCCCGCCTTCAGCTGCTGACCGTCCAGCGCCGTGTCCTCCAGCGCCTTCAGCCAGGCCCGACCCCACCAGGACGAGGCGAAGCCGCGGCCCTGTGAGGGGGGCAGCGCGGCAAACGTACGCTCCGGCTCGTGGCTCTCGTTCATCGTGCGCCCCCTCGCAGCTCGACCAGCTCGGCCAGCTCCGCATCGCTCAGTTCCGTCAGCGCGGCCTCACCACTGCCGAGCACCGCGTCCGCGAGCCCTTGCTTCCGGGCCAGCATGGCAGCGATCCTGTCCTCGACGGTGCCCTCGGCGATCAGCCGGTGCACCTGCACCGGCTGGGTCTGCCCGATCCGGTAAGCGCGGTCGGTGGCCTGCGCCTCCACGGCCGGATTCCACCAGCGGTCGAAGTGCACGACATGACCGGCCCGGGTGAGGTTGAGCCCCGTCCCCGCGGCCTTGAGCGACAGCAGGAACACCGGTGCCTCACCCGCCTGGAAGCGGTTCACCATCGTCTCCCGCGCGGCGACCGGGGTACCGCCGTGCAGGAACTGGGTGAGGATCCCGCGCGCCGCCAGATGCTGCTCCAGCAGCCGCGCCATCTGCACGTACTGGGTGAACACCAGCACGCTCGCACCCTCGGCGAGGATCGTGTCGAGCAGCTCGTCCAGCAGCTCCACCTTGCCCGAACGGTCCACGATCCGCGGCCGTTCCTCCTTGAGGTACTGCGCAGGGTGGTTGCAGATCTGCTTGAGCGCCGTCAGCAGTTTCATGACCAGCCCGCGGCGTGCGAAACCGTCCGCACCGGCGATCGCGTCGAGCGTCTCACGTACCACGGCCTCGTACAGACCGGTCTGCTCCGCGGTGAGTGACACGGCGCGGTCCGTCTCCGTCTTCGGGGGCAGCTCGGGTGCGATGCCTGGGTCGGACTTGCGGCGACGCAGGAGGAACGGGCGTACCAGGGAGGCGAGCCGCTCGGCCGCGGCGGGGTCGTTGCCGCCCTCCACCGCGCTCGCGTAGCGGGTACGGAACGTGCCGAGGCGGCCCAGCAGACCGGGGGTCGTCCAGTCGAGAATCGCCCACAGCTCGGAGAGGTTGTTCTCCACCGGGGTTCCGGTGAGGGCGATGCGGGCCCGTCCGCCGATGGTGCGGAGCTGCTTTGCGGTCGCCGAGTGCGGGTTCTTGACGTGCTGCGCCTCGTCGGCGACGACCATGCCCCAGGAGCCCTGAGCCAGCCGTGCCGAGTCGAGACGCATCGTGCCGTAGGTGGTGAGGACGAACTCGCCGTCCGCCAGGCCCTCCAACGAGCGAGACCCGCCGTGAAAGCGGCGTACGGGGGTGCCTGGGGCGAACCTCTCGATCTCCCGCTGCCAGTTGCCCATGAGGGAGGTGGGACATACCACGAGTGTGGGGCCCGCAGCCGGTTCGATGCCCTGCCGGTGCAGATGGAGCGCGATCAGCGTGATCGTCTTGCCGAGTCCCATGTCGTCGGCGAGGCAGCAGCCGAGGCCCAGCGAGGTCATGGTGTGCAGCCAGTCCAGGCCACGCAGCTGGTAGTCGCGCAGACTCGCGTCGAGCGCCTCCGGCTGTCCGACCGTCCGGCGGTTCCCCGACTCGGGGTCGGCGATCCTCTCGCGCAGCTGCTCGAGCCAGCCCGTCGCGGCCACTTCGACCCGTTGGCCGTCGACGTCGGTGGTCCCGGTCAGCACGGCCCCCAGTGCGTCGATGGGGGCAACCTTGCGGTCCCGGGTCTCCCGGGCGCGCCGGGCGTCCTCCGGGTCGATGAGAACCCACTGGTCACGCAGTCTGGCCAGCGGTCTGCGTGCCTCGGCCAGACCGTCGAGCTCCGCCCTGCTCAGCTTCGTGTCGCCCAGCGCGAACCGCCAGTCGAATGCGAGCAGCGCGTCGGCCGACAGAAAGGACGGCGTGTCCGTCCCGGACCGTGCGGCCGGTCCCGTGTCGTCCTCCTGCGGGCCGATCACCGCTCGCGCGGTGAGCTTCCTCGCCAGCTCCTTGGGCCAGTGCACCTCGACACCCGTTGCCGCGAGGTTGCCCGCCGCCGGGCCCAGCAGTTCCGCGATCTCTTCGTCGGCGGGCTCCACCGCGTCCGGAACCGCGGCCGACAGAAGGGGTGCCAGCGGGGGCCAGGCGCGGGCGGCGCGCCGCAGAGCGAGCAGGGCGTCCATCCGGGCGCGCGGGCCGAAGAGCGACGCCGCGGGGGAGCGGTCGGCCCATACGTCCGCCGCGTCGGCGACCTGGGCGGGGTCCTGGACGCTGTGGATCTGCAGGACCGCGCGGAACGAGGGCGAGCGGTCGGCGTCACCCCCGGTATCCTCAGCGCGCGCCGCGTCGGCGAGCCCCGAGACCTCGATGCGCAGCGAGAGCCGTACGCCGGCATCATGGCCGGCCGCCACGTCGGCCGCCCACGGACGCAGCCCGGGCAGATGCTGTGCGGCCGGGGCGGCGAACGCCGGTGCTCCCGTCACGAATTCGGCCGCCGGTGTGCGTGGAATCGCGTCAACCACCGCGTCGAGGAATGATCGCAGCAGCGCCTCCGGCTCTGCGAGCAGCACGGGATCGGCTGTCAGATCGAGCGGCACAGCGTGGGCGTCGGGAGGCATGGAGGCCGCCAGTACCCGGATTTGTTCGAGATCCTCCGCGGTCAGCGGGCCGGCACGCCAGGCATCGCGGTCCGAGGGACTCAGCCCGGGCAGCAGCCGTCCGCGCGCCACGAGTTGGAGCGCGAGCAGACCGGCCGCACCCCAGAACGCGGCGGACGGGGAGACATGTGCGTCAGCTGACGAGGGGGAGGCATGGGCGGCCGCCCGCGCCCGTGTCAGGATCGGCAGTGCGTCCCGCACGGGCACCATCAACGCCGGGACCAGGCAAGGGCGGACGTCGCTCCCGACGACCGTCAGCTCCGCCGGACTCCCTGGATCGCCAGGAGGGGTGCTACCGTCCGCATTCCAGAACGCGATCAGGCCGGTACGGGCCGGATCCGCGGGGAGGAAGACTGCGGAGCAGCGGGACAGTTCAGAGATCTCGTTGAGCGTTGCCGCAGGGAGCCTGTGCACAGCGATGTCAGATTCCTCAAATTTGACTAGTGAGCCCGGGGTCGCCGAGGGTACTCCATCCACGGCCCGTTCCGGGAGAAATGCACAGTGACCCACCTCACGCATTTCTGCCTTCTGAAGCTTGGGGTGCAGCCCGCACCACCGCCGGACACGGGGGATTCCCCCCGCACGGCCGGGGTGATGGCGCCATGGCTGCCGCAGGCCCGCCCTCCGTACGTTTGACGAGGTCAGCGCAGATGCCCAGAAACCGGAGACGTCATGCCCCAGGCGGCAGCAGCCACCGTTGCGCAGCACACCCGCGACGGATCGGAGATTCCGGAGAGCCCTCAGGCCCCCGGCAGTGATTTCGCACCGCTCCTGAAGGCCGTCAGGGGGCAGGGTCTCCTGGAGCGGCGCACAGGCTGGTACGCGGCGGGGATGGCCGCCAACCTGGTCGCTCTCGGGGTCGTGGTCACCGGCATGGTGCTCCTCGGTGACACCTGGTGGAACGTTCTTCTCGCCCTGCCGCTGGCCGTCCTGTGGACCCGCACGGCCTTCTTCGGTCACGACGCCGGCCACGCCCAGATAACCGGCGACCGCAAGGCCGGCCGGATCGTCGGCTTCGTGCACGCCAACCTCCTCCTCGGCATGAACGAGGCGTGGTGGAACGACAAGCACGTGCGCCACCACGCCAACCCGAACCACATAGACAAGGACCCCGACGTCGGTGTCGGAGCCCTGGTGTGGACCCAGAAGCAGGCCGCTCAGCGCGAGGGTTTCGCCCGCTGGCTCACCCGGAACCAGGCGCGGCTCTTCTTCCCGATGCTGCTCCTCGAAGGCATCGCCCTGAAGATCTACGGCTTCCAGTTCCTGCGGCGCCAGCCCGTCCGTGAGCGCGCGCTGTCCGGTCTTCTGCTGACCTGCCATCTCGCGCTGTACGCCACCCTGCTCCTGACCGTCATGTCCCCGGGCAAGGCTGTTGTTTTCGCCCTCGTGCACCACGCGCTGTTCGGTCTCCACCTGGGCATGGCCTTCGCCCCGAACCACAAGGGCATGGAGATGCCCGACCCCGACGGCGACCGCTGGGGGCATCTGCAGCGCCAGGTGCTCACCTCACGCAACGTGCGGGGCGCCGTCCTCACCGACTGGCTCCTCGGCGGCCTCAACTACCAGATAGAACACCACCTCTTCCCGAGCATGCCCCGGCCCCACCTCAGGCTGGCACAGCCTCTGGTGAAGGCGCACTGCGCATCGATCGGTATGCCGTACGCGGAGACTGGCCTCGTAGAGTCCTACCGGCAGGCTCTGCAGCACATGCACGAGGTCGGCGAGCCCCTCCGGTAGACACCGCCGGGCCGGTGCCTCGCGGGCGGAACCGTCAGGGGCGCACAAGCGTTCTCTCACCAGGAGCGGCTCCGGCCGCGGAGGAGGCGTGGATCATGTCGAACGGTGCAAAGATCGCCATCGGGGGAGTCGTCGCGGCAGTCGTCCTGATTCCGTTCATCGGATTCTGGTGGTCGCTGCTGGTCCTCATCGGCGTACCCACGCTGGGGTACCTGATGCTCGACCCGTCGCAGAGGCGCAGGCTCCGCAGGATCCGTCGTAAGGAGATAGGGCGCTGAACAGCATCGTGGCGGCGGTCAGCAGCAACGAGGGATACGCCTTCACCAAGCCCGGCAAGGACAGCGTCACGCTCCTGGCCGGACTCGGTGTGGAGGGCGACGTGCACGCCGGTGTCACGGTGAAGCACCGCTCCCGGGTCGCCCAGGACCCGACGCAGCCCAATCTGCGTCAGGTCCACCTCATGCACCAGGAGCTCTTCGCCGAGCTCAAGGACGCGGGGTTCGAGGTCGGTCCGGGCGATCTCGGGGAGAACATCACCACCAGCGGGATCGACCTTCTCGCGCTCCCTGTGGGCACCCTGCTCCGCCTCGGCGACGAGGCGGTCGTCGAGGTGACCGGTCTGCGAAACCCGTGCCTGCAGATCGACGCATTCCAGGAAGGGCTCCTCCGGCAGGTCGTCTGCCGCGCGGACGACGGCACCATCGTCCGAAAGGCCGGGATCATGGGCGTCGTCACGACGCGCGGAGTCGTACGGCCCGGTGACGCTGTCGAGGCCGAACTGCCGGCCGGACCACACCGCCCACTGGAGCGCGTGTAGTACGCACGGGCTGTACCGGCCAGGCCCTGATCCCGCGCGACGCGCGGGATCAGGCCGGTCGGGCGGCCAGTTCGTCGAGCGACTTCAGCAGCCCCGGCAGTTCGGGTCCGCGGCCGACCGGAATGATCTCGCCCGGCTCGTCGTCCAGCAGGACGAACGCGATGTCATCGGTCCTGGCCACCAGGGACCAGCCGGGGCCGTCGACCCGCAGGGTGCGGGCCCCGTCCGGAGCGAACGCGGAGCGGATCCGGCCGGGCGGGGGCGGGGAGCCGACATACGCCAGGGCCGCTTCGAGCGCCTTGCGTACGCCGGAGTGCTGCCCGGGTCCGCCGGGCGCCGCCCGACTTCCGTCCTCGTCGTCCGGGCTTACGTCGTTCTGGCCTTCGCCGTCCTCCGTGGGCTCCGCGGAGCTCCCGAACGCGGTCTCGTCGTCGATCTGATCGCGCCACGCCGCCCACTGCAGGGCGATCTCGTCCGCCCCGAGGCGCCGTTGAGGCGGCCCCCAGACCTCGGTGTCCGGCGGCCTCAGGGGAGCCGGACCCCCGCCGTCCGGGTCCGGCGACGGATCGTGCGGCTCGGGTACACCGGGTGCGGAGACCGCCAGTGCCAGCGGCCATCCCGGGAGCGCACAGACCACCGAGCGGTCGTCGGGGGAGAGGTCGTACTCCATCCCGCAGTCCCACGAGGCGATGGCCACCGCCACCGACGAGACGTCCTCCACGACCACCGTCCAGCGTGCACCCCCGCTGTCCTGGCCGAGTACGAGTCCGTACCCCTCGGCGTACGGCTCCAGCCCGAGCGTGGCGCACGCGGCCACGTAGTCGTCACCGAGCACGCTGGGGAACTGCGCGGGGGTCAGCAGCACCGCGGTCAGCACAAACAGCGCGTCGTCGTCGGCGACCGTCTCGTCCGTCGCAGCCACAGCACCCACCCTCATCCCTGATCGCTTGGTCCGTCGGCGCACCCTAACTACTCGGTAACCCTGCCGTCGAGGCCCTGACAAGCGACAACGGACACGTACCCGGAGGAGACGGCCGGCCGCCGCGGCGCACCACGGCGCGCCGTGTGTCGTGGTGCCGGCCTGTCCGGCACCCGTAGGCTGGTGACTCCGGCCGACCAGGGGGACATCATGGTGAAGCGGTACGCGCGCCTGAAGCAGATCCGGCGTCTGGACCCGGAGCGGGACTTCCTGGAGATCTACCGGCTCACCGTCTCGTACGAATTCCCCTGGGACATCACCCGCGCTCTCGAACTCGCCCTGTTTCGCACGTACGCCGTGCCCAGCATCGGCCGGCTGCTCGCGGAGACAGGAGAACTGACGGAACGTTCACAGAAGAGGTACGACGACACCGCACTTCTTCTCGACACCGTCGTCGAGCACGGCTTCGACAGCGAGGCAGGTCGTACAGCCGTCAGGCGGATCAACCGGATGCACCGTAGTTACGACATCAGCAACGACGACATGCGTTATGTGCTGTGCACATTCGTCGTCACCCCCAAGCGCTGGCTCGACACGTACGGCTGGCGCAAGCTGTCCGGTCACGAACTGCGTGCCTTCGCGGCGTACTACCGCACCCTCGGCGCCCGCATGGGCATCCAGGACGTCCCGCAGACGTACGAGGACTTCGAGCGCGCCCTGGACTCCTACGAGGACGAGCACTTCGGCTGGGACGAGGGCGCACGCAGGGTGTCCGACGCCACCCTCGCCCTCATGGGCTCCTGGCATCCGCGTCCGTTCGCACCCTTGGTGCGCAAGGCCGGCCTGGCGCTGCTCGACGACTCACTGCTGCGGACGTTCCGCTACGAGCGACCGGGGCCCGTCGCCCGGGGAGTGACCCGTGGCGCCCTGCGGCTGAGGGCGCGCGCGGTCCGCCTCCTGCCGCCGCGCTCCGCACCCCACTACGCCCGCCAGAACCCTGAGATCAAGGGCTACCCGGACGGATACGCGGTGGCCCGGCTCGGTACCTTCCCCACTCCGGGCGTGCGCGGCTGCCCCGTGCCGCACGGACGGCACTCGGACGCACCGGCCGAGTGAGCGGGGCCGCCCCCTGAAGCCGCGGCAGCTCATGCGGTCCGGAGGAGTGCGGCCTTCGGTGGCTGAACTGCCAGCGGACGCATGTTTGCGCGTAGGTGTGGTGCGGGTGCTTCCCGGAGACCTGCCGAAGCCGGTTGTGTCCGGGCGCGCCAGGCCCGTTCCGCTGACGCGGCTGCCCGCCGAGCGCATCACGGAGCGCTCGGGGCGCCCGTCCTCGGCGGCTTGTGGACCGTGGCGGGAAGCGACGCCCCCGGAGTGGGCAGGCGCTTGCCCGCAGGGGAGCCGTGCGCAAGGCTTGCGCAAAACGTGGGGAACGGACGAACGGGGAGGACGAGCACATGGCGCTGGACCGGGGACTTGACTGGCTTCTCGATGATCTCACCAGCCGGGTGGAGCACATTCAGCACGCGCTGGTGCTGTCGAACGACGGGCTGGTGACCGGGGCGAGCACAGACCTGGCCCGGGAGGATGCTGAGCACCTCGCGGCGGTCTCGTCCGGGCTGCAGAGCCTGGCCCGCGGGTCGGGCCGTCACTTCGGGGCGGGAAAAGCACGCCAGACCATGGTGGAGTTCGATGAGGCGCTGCTCTTCGTGACGGCGGCGGGGGACGGCAGCTGCCTCTGCGTGCTGACCACCGCCGAAGCCGATGTCGGTCAGGTCGCCTACGAGATGACCCTGATGGTCAACCGGGTGGGTGAGCACCTCGGCGTGACGGCGCGGCAGGGCGTCGAGAGCATCGACCGCCTCTGACCCGCACGACCCCATGACGTCCTCTGCTGTCTCTGACCTGCAGGTTCAGTGACTTTCCGGAAGTTGTCCACAGGCCTTCGTGAGGCATTGCTCTCCGAGCTACTGTGATCACAGAGAGTATGCGGACCTCATGGGGGAGGAAGATCATGACCGTTACGGAAGCTGCCCGCGCGCGCATCGCCGGGTCGGGGACAGCCGTGTGCGTCACCGCCGCCCGCGCGGCTCACGAACTGGCTTTGAAGCGGGGCGAATTCGATCTCGCCGTCCATCTGGGGGTGATCGGTTCACAACAGGCGACGGGCTGGGCCCGGCCGCGGGTCCGGCAGGAGGAGATCGACCGGCTGCGGGCTCTGCCGGGGTTCCCCGACTCGCTGCGGGACCGGGTGCGCACGGCGGGGACGGCGGAAGGCGCCAGGCTGCTCGGAGTCAGCCCCGCGCGTTTCACGGGCCTTGCCCGCGTCGGATGCGTCTCGCCGGTCGCGTTCTATCTGAATCGCTACCGCGCGGTGGTGTGGCTGTATCTGGTGGACGAGCTCCTCACTTTCGCGGCGAAGGAACCGGATCTGATCGCGGGCAGGAGCCCGGTGGGGATGCGGACCATGCTGGAGGCCGGCACGGACTGGCGTGCCCGCAACTGGCGTTCACGCAGGATCGACCGGCTTCTGGTCCGTGCGAAGGACCCGTGGGTGCGAGCCGCGCTGCAGGCATCCGCCCTGGACCCGGTCCAGTTGGCGGAGGTGGTGGAGGATCCCTACGAGCGCGCCTATCTGGCCCGGGTGCAGCCGGATGCCGCATTCGGGCGACCGGGGTCCGAATCCGGGAGGGAGGCCATGGTGAGGCTGATGCTGGCGGATGATCCGGACGAAATCCTCTGGCGCCGGGTGAATCTGACGCTGGAGCTCGAACAGGCGCGTGCTGTCCGGGCCGCTCCGCGCCCCGGATGCGACTCGGTGGCGTTCCGGTCAGCACCGGATCAACTGGTCCCGGAGCGACGGGTGTCGGACCTGCGGGTTTCGGACCAGCGGGTGTCGGATGGACCGGTTCCAGGTGTACCGGGGCTGGTGTCCGGGCAAGTCGGCCGGCTGGCCCGCCGTCGCGGCCGGGGGCTCGTTGCCGGGTGGGGGCTGCTCGATCGGATCAGGCTGCGGAGGCCGGGGCGCAGAGATCACTAAAGGGATTGCGTCGGAATGTTCGCCCAGGCATCGTGGCCCCCATGCTGATCAGAGAAGCCACTGAGGAGGACTGGCCCGCAATATGGCCGTTCTTCCACTCCATCGTCGCCGCGGGTGAGACCTTCACCTACCCTGTGGAGCTCGGCGAGGAGCCGGCCCGGGGCTGGTGGCTCCTCTCGCGGCCGGACCGTACGGTCGTCGCGGTGGACGACGCCGGGACCGTTCTCGGCACTGCCAAGATGAACCGGAACCACATGGGCAACGGCTCGCACATCGCCAGCGCCAGCTACATGGTCGCCCCGGAGCACTGCGGCCGGGGCGTGGGCAGGGCCCTGTGCGAGTACACCGTGGACTGGGCGCGTACTGCGGGATACCGGGCCATGCAGTTCAACGCCGTGGTGGAGACGAACACCCACGCCGTGCGGTTGTACCGCTCCCTGGGCTTCGAGGTCATTGGCACACTGCCCGAAGGATTCAACCACCCCACACAGGGCTACGTGGGGCTGCACATCATGCACAAGGCTCTCTGAAATCAACCTCATAGTCCGCCGGGAGGGCCGTGAGTGCGGTGACTTCCGGCTATCCTGGCGTGTCCGACATGTCATAAGTACCGATGATCCGCGCATGGTTGACGCTTCGTTGGGGCGTGGGGCGGGTGGGTGTGCCTGGGACGGGTGGCAGTACTGTGCGCCCCACCGCAATCCCAGCGGTGTACTCAATGGAGGAAAAATCCATGACCATACCCAGGAGATCGTGGCGTGGCGCGGGAGCATTCGCGGCCGCCGCGGTGGTCGGCCTGGCAGGCGGGGTCATCTCCGCAGGTCCGGCCGCAGCTCACACCCCCACCTGGGCCGTGACCTGCTCCGAAGTCACGCTCGACCTGAAGGCCTACTCGGGCAGCGCCACCAATGAGGTGACCGTTTCCGTCGTGGGCGGCGACGATCTGCTCGCCACGACCGAGTTCGGCCAGGAATTCAGCACGAAGACCCCGCTGCAGCTTCCGAAGCACGACAAGGAGCTGACCGTCCGCCTCGTCGTCAAGGCCGGGGACGACGCCCAGTACTCCTTCCAGGAGGAAAAGACCGCCGAGGTGTGCGAGGGCGAGACCCCGTCCCCCACCCCGACGGAGGCGACGCCTTCGGAGACCCCGAACACGGAGCCCCCCGTCTCGGAGACCGCCGAGCCGAGTGCGACGCCGAGCGAGACCGCCACGCAGACCGCCCCCGCTCCCGCTGAGCCGAGCAGCAGCGCTCCGGACCTGGCCGAGACCGGTTCCTCGTCCGCCACGCCCGTCATCGGCGGAGCCGCTCTCGCGGTTCTTCTCGCCGGCGGCGGCATCCTGTGGTCCGTCCGCAAGCGCCGCGCCACGCAGCACTGACGAGTCAGGGCTCTCCGGCACGCCGGTGGTGGAACACCGGTGTGCCGACGGGGGCGTACCGCGTCAACTCCGTTGCGGTACGCCCCCGTGACGTTCCACCACATCCTCAGCCTGACGAGGTGGGGCCGATCTCGCACCAGACGGCCTTGCCCTCTCCGCGAGGCTCGACGCCCCAGCGTTCGGCGACCGCGTCGAGAAGCAGCAGACCCCGCCCCGAGGTCGACGTCTCGCCCGGTTCGCGGCGTCGCGGCCAGACACTCGAACGGTCCTGTACCGACAGCCTGATGCGCCGAACCGGTTCCGGCAGCACCTCCAGCGTCAGCACCGCCCCGCCCTCCGTGTGCAGCAGGACATTGACCAGCAGCTCGCCCGTGACCAGCTCCGCGTCGTCAGCCAACACGGCGAGGCCCCAGTCGCGTAGTGCCTGACGCACGATCGACCGTGCCTCCGAGAGTCCCTGCGGATCCGCCTGATGGATGTACTGATGCAGTCGGGGAGCCTTCGGCGAACCGAGGTCCGGGCTGCGCCGCAGGACCAGCAGGGCCACGTCATCCCCCGAACCCCACCGCTCCCACAGCCGGTCCGAGAGATGGTCGGCCAGCGCCTCGGCACTGTCCGGCCCGTCACTCACTTCATGGATCAGCGCCGCGATACCTGTGTCGACATCGGCACCCGGTTCCTCGACCAGCCCGTCGGTGTACAGGACGAGCGTCTCGCCGGGCACCAGGTCGAGGCGGGTCTCCGGATACTCCTCGTCACGGAAGTCCGTGGAGATTCCCAGCGGCAGACCTCCGCGTACCTGAGGCACACCGACCCGCCCGTCGGTGTGCCTGATCAGCGGTCCGAAGTGTCCGGCCCGAGCGACGCGCACCGCCCCCGTGGCGAGGTCCACCTGCGCGTACGTCGACGTCGCGAACCGGTCGGTGTCCAGCTCCGCCAGGAAGCGGGAGGCCCGCGCCAGCACGGTCGCCGGAGGGTGCCCCTCCGCGGCGTACGCGCGCAGGGCGATCCGCAGCTGGCCCATGATCGCCGCAGCATGCGTGTCGTGTCCCTGAACATCGCCCACCACGACGCCGATACGGCCCCTCGGTAGTGTGATCACGTCGTACCAGTCGCCGCCGACCTCGCGGCCGCTCCACGCCGAGTGGTAGCGGACCGCGATCTCGCCGCCCTCGATCTCCTGGATCCGCCGCGGCAGCATGGCCGACTGCAGCCCGGTGGCGAATTCGCGCTCCTCGTCGAAGAGGATCGCCCGCTGCAGTGACTGGGCCACGATGGCGGCCAGCCCCAGACACAGGATCCTCTCGTCCGCGCTGAACACCGTGCGCTCCCGGTAGAAGAGCGCGAGTCCGCCCAGCGGGCGGGCCTGAGCGATCAGCGGAAGGTAGGCGACGGCGCGGAAGTTCAGCTCGCCGATATGGGGTTCGAGTACCGGATAGCGCCGGAGCAGCGCGGCGAGAGAGGTGATGAACCGGGGGCGCCCGCTGAGGATCGTGTCCCCGAGAGGGAACGTCGCGTCGAGCTGCCCGGAACCCAGGCCTTCGAGAACCTCCACCGAGTCACCGCTCAAAGCGATGATCTTGAGTGCTGAGTTCTCCACGAGCCCGAGCGCCAGTCCGTCCGCACCGATTCCGACCAGACCGCCCGGGCCGGTGAGCGCTGCGGTGACGTCGTCCACGGTCACCGCGCGTGACATCGCCGTGGTGGTGCGTTCGACGATGCTCGTCTGGCGACGGTGCCGCTTTTCCAGATCCAGGACCAAGGCCGAACGGGTGACCTCGGCCGTCGCATCCCGCACCACGCCGACGACGCGGTGCGCCCGCCCGTCCTCGGACCGCAGGATCCGCGCCTGCACATGCGTCCACTGGCTGGTCCCGTCCTCCAGGGGTATCTGGAAGTGGACGCTGTAGGAGTTGCTCCCGCCGGAGATCGCCTCGTCGATGGTGGTCTCCAGACTCGCCCGGTCCGTCGCGTCCAGCCGGTCGGCCACTGCCGACGGCGACGCCTCGAAGGCCGCCGCGTCCAGGCCGAAGACCAGCAGCCCGGCTTCGTCGACGTCCAGGGTCCGGGCGTCCAGATCCCATTCGAAGCTGCCGGTCCGGTTCAGCGCGAGGCGCTCCGCGGTCCTGGTCTCACCGGCGGCTCGCCGTTCGATCCGGAGCCGCGACGCTGCGTCGTCTGCTCGCCGTGAAGAGTCGGTCATGCCTGCTCCGGAGGTTGTCCGGCGGGGCTGCTGGACGTCGCGGCCCGTAGATCTCAATTGTCGAGCCCGCGATGCGGGAGTGCCACAGCGCTGGCACGGGCGCCCCCGGCGCCCGGACCCGACGGCGGCCGTCGCAGAATGGCGGGCAGAGATCGTCCACGGCTGACCGGAGCGCACACATGAACGATGACGAGCCCGTCCTGTTGCACACCGAGGGTCACATCCTGCACATCACCCTCAACCGGCCCAGAGCCATGAACGCGCTCACGCACACCATGGTGCGTGGCATCGATGAAGCGCTCAGCATGGCCGCCGGCGACGACACGGTCACCGCAGTCGTGATAGGCGGAGCCGGCGGGCGCGGCCTCTGCGCGGGCGGCGACATCCGGTCTATCTATGAGGACGCACGGGCGGGCCGTCGTGCCTCCGTGGACTTCTGGCGTGACGAGTACCGCCTCAACGCCCGGATCGCCAGGTTCCCGAAACCGTACGTGGCGCTCATGGACGGCATCGTGATGGGCGGCGGCGTGGGCGTGTCGGCCCACGGCGACGTCCGCATCGTCACCGAACGCTCGCGTGTCGCGATGCCCGAGACCGGAATCGGCTTTGTGCCCGACGTAGGGGGCACCTACCTGCTGGCCGCGGCACCCGGTGAGCTCGGGACCCACCTCGCACTGACCGGCAGGGCCGTCGACGCGGCCGACGCCATCCTGTGCGGCCTGGCCGACCACTTCGTCCCGTCCCACCGCCTGGCCGACCTCACGACAGCCCTCGCCCGTACCGCGACACCCGCCGACCTGGCAGAGACAGTACGGGGCTGCACGGCGGCAGCGCCTGAAGGAGAGCTCGCAGCGCACCGCGCGTGGATCGACGAGTGCTACGCCGCCGACACGGTCGAGGAGATCATCGACCGACTGGTGGACAGTGGGGTGTCCGCCGCGAAGGAGACCGCCGCCGCGCTCCTCACCGCGTCACCCACCGCACTCAAGGTCACTCTGGCCGCCGTACGCCGTGCCGGCCGGCTCGGCAGTCTGGAAGCCGCCCTCGACCAGGAGTTCCGTGTCTCCTGCCGAGCCTTCACGGGACATGACCTGGTGGAGGGCGTGCGTGCCCGGATCATCGACAAGGACCGCACTCCGCGGTGGAACCCCGCCGAGCTTGCCGATGTCAGCGCCGCCGAGGTCGCACGCCACTTCGAGCCGCTCGGTGACCAGGAACTGGGCCTCGCCTCGAACTGACCCGCCCCTCCTCGCACACGCAAAGGTGTTCCCGGTCCCTCCCACGGCCGCCGACGGCGGCAGCGGGAGGGACCGGGCCGCTCACAGGCGTACCGTCAGCCGGCCGGCGGCCCTGTCCCATGCCCCCGGGTCCCCCTGAGGTGTGTAGTGGCGCAGTTCCTGGGTGCGTGCCACCAGTCCGCGCATGTCCGCCAGGCCGCCCACCAGCCCATGGGCCCGCGCCTGGAGCAGTACGTTGCCGAGCGCGGTGGCCTCGGCGGGCCCTGCTGTGACCGGCAGACCGGTCGCGTCGGCGGTCCACTGGCACAGCAGCTCGTTACGCGAGCCACCGCCGACCAGATGGATCCGTGTCAGCTCGCGGCCCGCCAGCTCGGCGGCCTCCCGGAGCGTCCTGCGATGGGCCAGCGCCAGGCTCTCCAGAACGCACCGGACATACCCACCAGGGCCGTCCGGGGTCCCCTGCCCCGTCCGGATGAGAGCGGCGTCGATCCGTGACGGCATGTCTCCCGGCGCCAGGAACACCGGATCGTCCGGGTCGATCACACAGGCGAACGGCCGTGCACGCGCAGCGCCCGCGAGAAGATCCGCGAGACCCGTCGACGTACCGGCGCGCTCCCACGTACGACGGCACTCCTCGAGCAGCCACATCCCCATGATGTTGCGCAGATAGCGCACCGTGCCGTCCACACCGCGCTCGTTGGTGAAGTTCGCGGCCCTCGACTCCTCTGTGAGTACCGGCGCGTCCAGTTCGAGACCGGCCAGCGACCACGTACCGCACGACACATACGCGAATCCCTGTTCGGTGGCGGGGACCGCGGCAACCGCCGACGCGGTGTCGTGCGAGGCGACGGTCGTCACCTGGGTCTCCACCGGCAGCCCGGTGAACCCGGCCACGTGGGGAAGCAGCGTGCCCGCTCGCACACCCGGTTCACGCAAGGCGGGGAACATCGAACGTTCCAGTCCGAGCCGCCCCAGCAGGCGGTCGGACCAGCAGCCTGAACGCGCGTCGAACAGACCGGTCGTCGACGCGTTGGTCACTTCCGCGCCCACCGACCCCGTCAGCCAGTACACCAGAAGATCGGGCATCAGCAGCAGGGTCCGGGCCGCGGGCCACTGAGCTGTGGAACGGTGGGCGGCCAGCTGGAAGACCGTGTTGAACGGCAGGTGCTGCAGTCCGCCGACCTCGTACAGCTCCTGCGCATCGCATCGCGCGAGCACCTCCTCGGCAGCGGCGGTGTTACGCCCGTCGCGGTAGTGGAACGGGAGGCCGAGGAGTGACCCGTCGGAGTCCAGGAGGCCGTAGTCGACGGCCCAGGTGTCGATGCCCACCGAAGCGACCGGGCCGCTGAGCGCCGCCGCGCGCAGTCCGTGCAGCATGCCCTGGTAGAGGGCGAGTACGTCCCAGTGGAGCCCGCCGGGAAGCTGGACCGGGGTATTGGCGAAGCGGTACACCTCGGTCAGCACCAGCTTGTCGGGGCCGACACCGCCGGTGATCACCCGGCCGCTGGTGGCGCCCAGGTCCACCGCGGCGAACACCGGGTCGTGCCGTGAAGTCGCAGACATGGAGAATCTCATCCGATCCGGGCGGAGCCGCGCCCCGGGCTCTCGCCGAACAGCATCCGGGGCGCGGCAGGGTGAAACGTGCTCAGCGCAGGAACGCCGCCGCCACACCGGCGTCGACGGGAATGTGGAGGCCGGTGGTGTGGGTGAGGTCCCCACCGGTCAGTGCGAACACGGCGTTGGCCACATGTTCCGGGAGCACCTCGCGCTTGAGGATCGTGCGCTGGGCGTAGAACTCGCCCAGCTTGTCCTCCTCGATGCCGTAGGTCGCAGCGCGCTGGGCCCCCCAGCCCGCCGCGAAGATTCCGGAACCGCGCACCACGCCGTCGGGGTTGACCCCGTTGACCCGGATCCCGTGCTCGCCGAGCTCTGCCGCCAACAGGCGCACCTGGTGTGCCTGGTCGGCCTTGGTGGCCGAGTACGCGATGTTGTCGGGGCCCGCGAACACGGCGTTCTTGGACGCGATGTAGACGATGTCGCCGCCGAGATCCTGGGCTCGCATCACCCGCGCCGCCTCGCGGGACACCAGGAAGGAACCGCGCGCCATGATGTCGTGCTGGAGGTCCCAGTCCCGGGCCGAAGTCTCCAGCAGGGGCTTCGAGATGGAGATCCCGGCGTTGTTCACGACCAGGTCCACACCACCGAAGGCGAGTGCGGCCGCATTGAACGCATCGACGATCTGCTCTTCGGATGTCACGTCCACCGTCACCGCGACGGCCTTGTCCGGACCGCCGAGTTCCTCGGCGACAGCCGCCGCGTTCACGGAGTGAAGGTCAGCCACGACGACACAGGCGCCCTCCGCGACGAGCCGGTGCGCGATCGCCTTACCGATGCCCGACCCCGCACCGGTGACGAACGCGACCCGCGTGGCCAGCGCCTTCGGCTTCGGCATCCGCCGGAGCTTGGCCTCCTCCAGCTCCCAGTACTCGATGCGGAACTTCTCGGACTCCTCGATCGGCGCGTAGGAGGAGACGGACTCGGCGCCCCGCATCACGTTGATGGCGTTCAGGTAGAACTCCCCGGCGACCCGGGCGGTCTGCTTGTCCTTGCCGAACGAGAACATGCCGACACCGGGCACCAGCACGATCGCCGGGTCGGCTCCCCGCATGGCCGGCGAATCGGGCGTGGCGTGGCGCTCGTAGTACGCGCGGTACGCCTCGCGGTACTCCGCGTGGAGCACCCCGAGCCGGGCAACAGCCTCCTCCAGCGGGGCGTCGGCAGGCAGATCGAGGACCAGCGGGCTGACCTTCGTACGGAGGAAGTGGTCCGGGCAGGAGGTGCCGAGAGCGGCGAGACGGGGGTGCTCGGCACGTGAGAGGAAGTCCAGCACGGGTGCCGCGTCGGTGAAGTGCCCCACCTGAGGGCGGTCCGTGGATGCCAGCCCGCGGACCAACGGCGCGAGGGCTGCGGCCCGCTCCCTGCGCGCATCCTCTTCCAGGGCCTGCCGGCCAGGGAGGACGGCGCCGAAGGGTTCGGCCCTGCCATGGTCCTCGAGGAACTTCTCGGCCGTACGGATCATCCAGAGGGCGTTGCGCTCACACTTTTCGGAGGTCTCGCCCCAGGCGGTGATGCCGTGGCCGCCCAGGATCACACCGACCGCCTGCGGATTGGCCTCCTTGACGGCCGCGATGTCCAGGCCCAGCTGGAATCCGGGCCGGCGCCAGTCCACCCATGCGACCTTGTCACCGAAGCACTCGGCGGTCAGCTTCTCGCCGTCGGCCGCGCACGCCAGGGCGATCCCGGAGTCCGGGTGCAGATGGTCGACGTGCGCGGCCTCCACCAGCGCGTGCATCGCGGTGTCGATCGACGGGGCCGCACCCCCCTTGCCGTGCAGGCAGTAGTCGAACGCGGAGACCATCTCGTCCTCGCGCTCCACCCCCGGGTACACGTCCTTGAGCGCTCGCACCCGGTCCAGTCGCAGCACGGCGAGACCGGCCTCGGTCAGTGTGCCGAGGTCTCCGCCCGAGCCCTTGACCCAGAGCAGTTCGGCCTCGCCACCGGTGACCGGGTCGGTCTCCGTCGCCTTGGCCGAGGCGTTGCCGCCGGCGTAGTTGGTGTTGCGGGGGTCGGAGCCGGTCCGGTGGGCGCGCTCCAGGAGCGCGGCGACTTCGGCGTGCGTCGCGGACGTCATGAGAGTTCCTTCGGGAAGAGGTGACGGACGGGTGCGGCTACGTACGAAAGCGGGGGAGCGGGGCTCAGGCGCCCCAGCCGGCCTGCTCGCCGCCGACACGGTCGGCGGCGATGCGCTCCTGGTTGCCGGAGGCGAGGTAGGCGGCGAACGGGTCTCGCGCCAGGCCGAGTTCCTCGCGGACATCGGCGAGCAGCGGCCGCACGTCCGTGTTGAACGCGTCCATCAGCACTCCGTTGGACGCCAGGACATCACCGGAGCGCTGCGCTTCGGTGAGCGCCTCGGCGTCGATCAGGAGTGCCTTCGCGGTCGCCTCCTGGACATTGGTGACCGAACGGATGACGGCCGGGATCTTGGCCTCGATGTTGTGGCACTGGTCGAGCATGAAGTTGACGTTGGTCTCGGTCTCGAGGCCGCCGTTCTTCACCACCTCGTGCATGATCCGGAACAGCTGGAAGGGGTCGGCGGCCCCTGCCATCAGGTCGTCGTCGGCGTAGAAACGGGAGTTGAAGTCGAAGGCGCCGAGCTTCCCCTCCCGCAGCAGGAAGGCCACGATGAATTCGATATTGGTGCCCGGTGCGTGATGGCCGGTGTCGACGACCACCTGGGCCTTCGGCCCGAGCTTGAGGCAGTGGGCGTACGAGGTGCCCCAGTCCGGGACGTCGGTCGTGTAGAACGCCGGCTCGAAGAGTTTGTACTCCAGCAGCATCCGCTGGTCGTCGCCGAGCCGCTCGTACACCTCGGTGAGCGCCTCGGCCAAGCGGTCCTGGCGGCCCGAGATGTCGTCCTGGCCGGGGTAGTTGGTGCCGTCCGAGAACCACAGCTTGAGATCGGGCGAGCCGGTGGCGTCCATGATGTCGACGCACTCCAGCAGATGATCGGTGGCCTTGCGGCGGACCTTCGGGTCCGGGTGGGTGACAGAGCCCAGCTTGAAGTCGTCGTCCTGGAAGACATTGGAGTTGATCGCGCCGATCCGCAGCCCCAGTTCCTCGGCGTACCGGGTCAGCGCCGCGTAGTCCTCCACCCTGTCCCACGGAATGTGCAGCGACACCTTGGGGGCGACCCCGGTGCAGGCGTGCACCTGCGCCGCGTCCGCCAGCTTCTCGAACGGGTCACGAGGGACGCCTGACTGGGCGAAGACCTTGAAACGGGTTCCGGAATTGCCGTAACCCCAGGAGGGCGTCTCGATGACCTGAGACTTCAGAGCTGCCTTGACGGCCGACACATCAGACATGAACACCTCGTAAGCAGAGTCATCCGACGACCGCTCAGGATCGTGGATGTGAATCGTTTCATCAGTGCGTACGCTAGATTTGTGCACAGCTGCTCGTCAAGCTGCTGGTCACGTTTCTTCTCGGATTTGAATCAATTCATCTCGTTGCGGTGAGGGGCTTCCGGGCGCTTGCCCGACCTTGACATGTGACCATTAGGTCACGTAATTTTGTCCGTATGGACGCGGTGTTCAAAGCCATGGCCGACCCGACGCGGCGCAGCTTGCTCGACGAGCTGTTCCGCGAGGACGGGCAGACACTGAGTGCGTTGGAGGCCCGCTTCGACATCACGCGCTTCGCTGTGATGAAGCACCTCAAGCTTCTGGAGGCGGCGGGCCTGGTCGTCACGCGACGCCGGGGGCGGGAGAAGCTCCACTTCCTGAACCCTGTGCCCATCAGGCTCGTCCACGACCGATGGGTGAGCAAGTACGCCGAGCCCTGGGCGGCCGGGCTCAGCGACCTCAAGAGCCGACTGGAGATTCCCATGGAGAAGATCTTCGAGATCTACATCCGCACCACTCCCGAGCGCCTCTGGGAGGCGATCACCGATCCCGGGATCAGAAGCAAGTACAACTTCGGCGCCCGCGTCACCTCGGACTGGACCCAGGGCTCACGCTTCGAGATGGGCGCTCCCGGCGCTCCGGGCCCGCTCGGGGAGGGACAGAATCTGGAGGTCGAACCGCCGCGCAGGCTGGTCCAGAGCATGGTGGCACTCTGGAGTGACGAGGTGAGGAGCGAGGGCCCGTCCCGCATCACCTGGGAGATCGAGCCCATCGGCGACTCCTGCCGGCTGACGGTCACCCACGACGAGCTCCGCGAGGGTGCCAACGAGGAGCTGTACGGCGGCTGGCCGATGATCCTCTCCGGCCTGAAGACCTGGCTGGAGACCGGCGAGCTGCTCACCACCCCCGGCTCGCTCATGTACAGCGAGCAGTAGCCGGCCGGCCACCCCGGCTGCCCCGTCGAAACACCCGGGCATGGCGGACCCGTTGCCGTCAGAGACGGGGCAGCCACCGTGGCCTGAGGAAGCCGGCGATCTCAGCCCGTAGTGCTCGGCTGCAGCTCCCTCACCAGAGCGAAGAGCCTGTCCTCGTTCCCCGCGAGGCCCGCACTCCGCAGGGCCTCGTCGGCCTCCTCGATCGGGGAGGCGAGCAGCGGCATGTACAGAGGGGCTTCGGCCGGATCGGCGAGCGCGGCGCGTGTGGCAGCCAGTAAACGGACGTACGCCTGGGCCGCAGCCATTTCTTCCTGGTGCATCTCATTTCTCCCCGTCAGAGGTTTCGTACCGTCAAGCTTCCCTCATGGGTCTGACAATGCCTGTTCCGTCACCGAGCGAGGCCGCCGGGGGCGGGGGAGGAAGACCGCGGTTCGACTTCGAGGAAACGCCGCCTCCGGGGCCCGCGGTACAGCAGCGCCGTCCACCCCAGCCTCCGCAACACCCCGGCGCAGCCGGCCAGCGCCTCCTCCTCGTCGTGGGCCGCTCCGCTGCCCGGCGGGCCTGCCCACTCGACCCGCACCGATCCCGGCGCCTCGCCCTCGCTCACCCGGTAGCCCGTGGCGGTCCGCTGCCCGGACGCGTCGACCGCGGACGAAGGTACCCGGGCGGCCTCCAGCGCCAACGCCACGGCCCGTAGCGGCCGGTGCAGCTCCCAAGGGGCCGGCACGCTCTCGGGATCCGAAGCCTCCGCACGGGTCAGCCGCCTGATCTGAAGCATCCCCTCGAAGGCGGTGAGCACCTCCCCGGCACGGCTGCCGGACGCGTCGGGGACCGCGGGGCCGTCGCCGGTCGCGGGCTCGAACCCCCCTTCCTGCGGCGCGCTCATGTTCCGCCTCCTTCACACCCGTGCCGACTTCCGCGGCCAAGTCTGCACCCGCTCACTGACAGAGCCCCGGCTGCCTCCGTGCACACGCGTAAGATCGGCGGATACACCGTGGACCGGAGGAATCAGGCACGTGCCCCACGACGACCCGACCGCCCAGCCCCTCGTGGAACGGGCCGCCCTGCGTGCCGACTGCGCGAACTGCTTCGGCCTGTGCTGCGTAGCGCTGACGCTGACCGCGTCGGCGGACTTCGCGATCAACAAGCGGGCGGGGACCCCCTGCCCCAATCTGGCGGACGACTTCCGCTGTGGCATCCACACCCGGCTGCGGCCCGAAGGTTTCTCCGGCTGCACCGTGTACGACTGCTTCGGCGCGGGCCAGAAGGTGTCCCAGGGAACCTATGACGGCGGGGACTGGCGGTCGGACGCGGCCACCGCGCAGCAGATGTTCCAGGTCTTTCCGGTGATGAGGCAGCTTCACGAACTGCTCTGGTACCTGACCGAAGCCCTCACCCTGCCGGCCGCCGAGCGCCTGCACCCCGACCTCCGCGACGCCCTCAGCGCCACCAGGCACCTCACCGGACTGCCCGCCGACGAACTCGCGGAACTGGACGTGACCGCGCACCGCGACAGGGTGGCCGCCCTGCTACTGCGTGCCGGCGAACTCGAGCGTGCCACGGTCCACCGGCGCAGGAAGCGCAGCCAACGCGGCGCCGACCTCATCGGAGCCAAACTCCGAGGCGCCGACCTGCGCGGGGCCGAACTGCGCGGGGCCTACCTCATCGCTGCCGATCTGCGCGGCGCCGACCTGCGCAGGGCGGAGCTCATCGGCGCCGACTTCCGTGACGCCGACCTGTCCGACGCCGACCTGACCGGCGCACTCTTCCTCACCCAGGCACAGCTGAACGCGGCGAGGGGCAACACCGCCACGAAGCTGCCGGATTCCCTGAGCCGGCCCCCGCACTGGTCGGCGGGCGGGCCGGCCGCAGCCTGAAATCCGCCCTCGGCCGTTCATTTCGGCGTCTGCCGCCCGTGTCCCGAAGCGTCAGCCGCGACCCGGCCCGCCCTCCACATGGCCGGCGTCCACCGAGCCGTCCATCTCCAGCGCCGCCTTGAGGCGCTCCAGCGTGGTCCGGATGTTCCCGCGCTGGAACTCAGCGAACGTGTGCCCCCGCGTCGCGACCCGGTCGAAGGCGTTGGCGAGGAAGTCGGGCCACGCCCGCCGGTTGTCCGTCCATGTCTCCGTGACGCGGGTGAAGCCGTCGACCGCCTCGAAGCGGTACTCCCACAGCGCGATGGCACCCGCCAGCCGCGGACGCCGCACCCCGATGGCGTGCACGTGAAAGGCGAACCGCTGGCCCGGGTCGGCGGCCGTCACCGTGCACTTGGTCGTCCACCTGAAGGAGCCGCGCTTGTTGCGCCCTTCGAAGACCATCCCGACATGGGCCGGCCGGTGCTCACCGAGTATCCTCGCGCCCCGGTTCTCCGGACTCCAGCGTCCCATCGCGGTGGGGTCGCTCAGCTTTTCGTACACGGCCGACGGCGCCACCCGGATGAGGATGCTGTCCGATACGGACATGGTGCGGGGCATGACAGGTCTCCTTGTCCTCGTCCGGCCGGTGCATCTCGCGCAGGCCGGACGGGTCATGAGCGAACGGTTGGCGGTACTGGTTCGTTGGACAGTGTCGCGTACACGTAGCCGTGTTCAGACCACAGGACCCAGGAGCCCCGCACGGGCCCGCCCCTCTTGTCCTCACCGCCCCGGTACGGCCCCGCGGTCGCGGGACACGCTGTGTTCTCCGTGTTTACGTTCACGGGCAGCCGTCCTGGCGGGTGATTCCCTGCACCAACCCGTCTGACAGCCAGACACGCAAGTGGGGCCAAGCCGGGTGCACAACCAGATCCGGGGCCTGCCGAATCGGTTCAGCAGGCGAATGACGGATGCGAGAGCCCCTGACGGGCACGCATGGGAGAGAGAAACGGAACCATGATGCCCCTCTTGGAGTTGGTGCCCGTGCTGCACGGTGTCGATGTCAGCGCTCATCAGACGGATTTCGAGACGGACGGTCTGGACTTCGTCTTCGTCAAGGCGACCGAGGGCCGCTCCTATGTCAACCCAAGGCTGAAGAACCAGGTGAAGCGCGTCAGGGACGCCGAGTGTGTCGTCGGCTTCTACCATTTCCTCTGGCCCGGACACGTGAACGAGCAGGCGGAGTATTTCCTCGACAGAACACCGGAGCGGGAGGGAGACCTCCTCGCCGTCGACTGGGAGCAGACGGGTGAAGGGACGCGCGCAAGCAGCGCGGACAAGGACCGTTTCATCCGCGAGGTGAAAAGGCTGAGGCCGCATCACCGGGTACTGCTCTACTGCAACCGTTCCTTCTGGATCAACCACGACACGAGTTCGTACTCCGGCGACGGACTCTGGATCGCCGAATGCGGCAAGGCGGCAGCACCGCGCATCGAGGCGGACTGGCGCATCCATCAGTACACCGACGACCCCCTCGACAAGAACGTGGCCGACTTCCCCTCGCGAGAGGCGATGCGCGCCTGGGCCACGGTCTGAGGGCGGAGCGCAGCCCACGGAGGGTGCGGCACGTTCGTCAACACCGGGGCCGTGGCCATCGGCCAGTGGAGTGCCCTTTGCCAGCCACTGGTGCAGTGAGCACGGAGATGACCTGCCGTACCGCGGCAGGGAGTCCATTCTGGTCGCCGAGTCCACAATCGGCCGTCGACCGAAGGAGTGCCGCAGTGACGACGAGGGGTCCCTCAGTATCGGCGGAAGCCGATGCCGCCTACCAGGACGAACTGCCTGTACGGCGTCGGCAGCCGGGCAATGTGGTCATCAGGTGGCTGACCACCACCGACCACAAGACGATCGGCACGCTGTATTTGATGACCTCGTTCGGTTTCTTCATCGTCGGTGGCGTCCTGGCGCTCGTCATGCGCGCCGAACTGGCCCGTCCGGGTACGCAGATCATCTCGAACGAGCAGTTCAACCAGGCCTTCACGATCCACGGCACGATCATGCTGCTGATGTTCGCGACGCCGCTGTTCGCAGGGTTCGCGAACTGGATCATGCCGTTGCAGATCGGCGCGCCCGACGTGGCGTTCCCGCGGCTGAACATGTTCGCGTACTGGCTGTACCTCTTCGGTTCGCTGATCGCCGTGGCCGGCTTCCTCACCCCGCAGGGTGCGGCCGACTTCGGCTGGTTCGCCTACTCCCCGCTGTCGGACGCGGTCCGCTCGCCGGGCGTCGGCGCCGACATGTGGATCATGGGTCTGGCCTTCTCCGGCTTCGGCACGATCCTCGGCTCGGTCAACTTCATCACCACGATCATCTGCATGCGCGCCCCCGGCATGACGATGTTCCGCATGCCGATCTTCACCTGGAACGTCCTGCTGACCGGTGTCCTGGTCCTGCTGGCCTTCCCGGTCCTGGCCGCCGCCCTGCTGGCGCTGGAAGCTGACCGGAAATTCGGCGCACACATCTTCGATGCGTCCAACGGCGGCGCGCTGCTCTGGCAACACCTCTTCTGGTTCTTCGGCCATCCAGAGGTGTACATCATCGCGCTGCCGTTCTTCGGCATTGTTTCCGAGATCATTCCGGTGTTCAGCCGCAAGCCGATCTTCGGATATGTCGGTCTGATCAGCGCGACGATCGCCATCGCCGCTCTTTCGGTGACGGTGTGGGCGCATCATATGTATGTGACGGGCGGCGTGCTGTTGCCGTTCTTCTCCTTCATGACGTTCCTCATCGCTGTGCCGACCGGTGTGAAGTTCTTCAACTGGATCGGCACGATGTGGAAGGGGTCGTTGTCCTTCGAGACACCGATGCTCTGGTCCGTCGGCTTTCTGGTCACCTTCCTCTTCGGTGGTCTGACCGGCGTGATCCTGGCCTCTCCGCCGCTGGACTTCCACGTCTCCGACTCGTACTTCGTGGTCGCGCACTTCCACTACGTCGTCTTCGGTACCGTGGTCTTCGCGATGTTCGCCGGATTCCACTTCTGGTGGCCGAAGTTCACCGGCAAGATGCTGGACGAGCGGCTCGGGAAGATGACGTTCTGGACGCTGTTCGTCGGCTTCCACGGCACGTTCCTGGTGCAGCACTGGCTCGGTGCCGAGGGCATGCCGCGTCGTTACGCGGACTACCTCGCCGCCGACGGCTTCACCGCCCTGAACACCATCTCGTCCATCTCGTCGTTCGTACTCGGACTGTCGATGCTTCCGTTCATGTACAACGTCTGGAAGACCGCCAAGTACGGCAGGAAGATCGAGGTCGACGACCCCTGGGGCTACGGCCGTTCACTCGAATGGGCGACCTCCTGCCCGCCCCCGCGTCACAACTTCCTGACACTTCCGCGGATCCGTTCCGAATCCCCGGCGTTCGACCTGCACTATCCCTCGATCCGTGCCCTCGAAGAGGAAGTGAACCGTCCGCACGAATCCGTCACGGTGGCACCCGGGGACAAGCAGGAATAGGACTCCGGGGCGACGGCTCGAGAAGAGGAGGACCGAGTGAAGCCGGACAAGGAGAGCGCCCGGGGCCTGGCTCAGGTCGAGGGCTACCTGCTCTGGAACGCCGAGGTCGACGAGGCCCGCCGACGGGCCCGCCGCTTCACCGACGCCCTGCCCTGGCTCACCACCGCCCAGCGTGAGGACGTCGAGCGCGTCTACGTGGCGGACAGGGTGGAGGCATGCCGTGACACGCTCACAAAAATCGCCGGCCGTGCCGTGGAACTCCGCGGTGAGTACACCGCACGTTACGACCGTCTGAGGGCCCGCTGCGTGGCGGTGTCCGTCCTGACCGTCGGCATGGTGGGCGGCACCTGCGCCGGCCTGACGATGATCAGCCGCTGATTCCGGCCTCGGGTACCCGGGCGCGCATCCGGGTCCCCGAGGCCAGTGGCGACGGGACGGAACGGATGTCCGGAGGCACGGTGGACACAGGCCGTGCCTGCGTGCCGTCCGGGACGGTCGCCCCGAGCGCGAGCAGCAGGCAGGCCCCGGACGCCGCGGAGGCGGGTGCTCCTCGACCGCGGGAAGACGGTCGAAGGGTCCGGCCGGAGCGGTCGTGCTCCGCATTCCGCAAGCGGGTACTCACCGCGCCGGAACCGCCCGTGCCCGGTCGAGCTCCAAGAGGTGCGCGGCGAGCATCCCGGCGTGCACCGGAGGTGGTTCGGCGGCCGGGTGGTCCAACTGCACCGCGCATGCCGTCGTGGTGTCGATGAGCCTCTCCACGGCACCGGCGACCCCCTCGGATCCCGCGGACTGCCTGGCCACCGCAGGGAGTTCGGCAGCCGACAGATCGATCGCCGTGCGCGCCGCCGCCAGCGACCGGTAGGCGTCCCGGCGCAGCGCCCCCCTCCCGGTGTGGTCCTCCTGTGCGTGCAGGACGTGCCCCACATAGCGATGCGCCGCTCCCACCGCCGCGTCGAGAGCGGCCCGCACGGAGTGGCCCCGCCGGCCCGGCAGCGGAAGGTGCCCCACGAGGAGCACCGTCGCACAAGCGAGGAGGGACTCCACCACCCGCCCCCAGGAGGCGGGCGGTTCACCGCCCAGGAGGACGAGGGACAGGACGAGCACGGTCACCACCGCTGTCTGCACGGCGAAGTGACGGGTGGCGACAGGAAGAAACGCACCGCAGAGAGCGACCGTCGTGACCAGGGTGAACGGCGCCGCAGGCAGCATGACGACGAGGCCGAAGACCGCGGCGCCGACGACGGTCCCCACGGCCCGGCACAACACCCGGGAGGCCAGCGGCCCGAGATCGGGCTTGACGAGGAAGACGGTGGTGGCGGGGAGCCAGTACCAGTGGTCGTGATGCAGCCACTGCGCCACCAGCGTGCTCGTAGCGCAGCACACCCCGACCCTGAGACCGTACTCACGCCCCGCAGCGCTCCGCGCCCGGCCCAGGACGGAGGAGTACGAGCGTTCTCCGCGTCTGCCGGGCGACGCCCCGGTGGGGCGGTCGAAGACCGCCGCGGCTCGCAGCAGGGCATCGTCCAGGGCTCGCAGCCCGGCATCCGTCCGGGCGGGAGCCGGCAACGGTCCGCAGGTCCCACCGCTCCGCACCGATGCCGCCAGCCTGCGGGGGCCCTCCGTGATCCTGGCGGGCAGTGGGTTCCCGGCCCACGCCAGCGCGGTCGCGGCCTCGGCCAGCGGAAACGCCGCCGCGTACTGGGCGTGCAGCCGGCGCTCGGCGGATGAGCTCGCGTAGCGCCGGAGCCGTGGACCGGCCAGAGAGTCCTGGGCCCGGTCGAGCGCGGCACTCAGCGCGGCGCGCCCGGCGCGGGCCTGTGGGCCTCCTGAGGCCTGCAGGAGCCGGGCCACGGCGTCGTACACCGCTGCGACGGCCTCCCGCTCCCCGTCGAGCCGGTACGGTCCGCCGCCGAGCCTGCCCGGAGACGGGAGGACCAGCCGGAGCAGCAGGAGCCATCCCGCACCGGCCAGGAAAAGCAGTGCGCGCAGCGGGCCGGGCTCCGGCGACGGCATGCCGGCCCCGATCACGGCCGCGACGAGTACCTGGGTGCCGCACGCCGACGCGACGGGACCCGTCGAGCTCAGCGCGCCCGCGACGAGACCCAGCAGCCCGAGGACGAGCGGCAGGACGACCAGGGACCGGCCACTGCCCACCGTCGCTGCGATCATCGTGCCGGTCAGCAGGCCGGCCGAGCCCGCCAGGGCGGGCAGGCCCAGCCGCGCGACGGATGCGCGGCGGCTGCCCGGCCGGTCGTTGATGCCTGCCAGCATCGCTCCGAGGGCGGCGGGGACCCCGGCGGCGGGCCGTTCGGCGAGTACTGAAACGAGCAGGGGCGAGGCGGCCAGCGCTCCGCGCAGTACCGCGTTCCACGGCACCGGTCCGCGCTGGGCGCGCAGCACGTGGGCGAGCCATGGGGGAAGCCGAGTGGCAAGAAGGGGAGGCGTGGGCACCGTGCTCCTGTCCGCGGGTGAAGCGGCGTATCGCCGGCGGACGCCTTCGGCCTGGGCTCGGGCCCAGCCTAGACCCCTTGCGTGGAGGGGGTGCTACCTGCGCGTTTCCACAGTGTGACGGTTGACCGGGCCGCGGGTGTCAGAGAGCGGCGCCGAAGTTCTGGGTCCACACGGGGCCCCCGGACGACTCCTCCCTGCCGATCCCGATCTCCTTGAAAGCGCAGTTGAGGATGTTCGCCCGGTGCCCTTCGCTGTTCATCCAGGCGTCCATCACGGACTCGGCGGTCTGCTGGCCCTTCGCGATGTTCTCGCCGTACGTGCTCCACCGGTACCCGGCGGCGGTTATGCGGGTGCCGGGGTCCGTGCCGTCCGGAGAGGTGTGGGAGAAGTAGTCCCGCGCCACCATGTCCGCGGAGTGCCTCGACGCGGCCTTCGACAGCAGGCTGTTGCCGCTGACGGGCCCACAGCCCTCCTTCGCCCGCTCGGTGTTGACCAGTGCGATGACTTCCTGGGTCACCGACGGGGCCGGCGAGGCCTTCGGTACGGCGGCCGGTTGCGAGGACGGGGAGCGCGGCTTCGGAGCCTTGTCGGGAACGGCGGTGGCACTCCGGCTCCTGGACGCGGACGGAGACTTCGTGACGGAAGGCGAAGGCGACGCCGACGAGGGTGAGGGTGAGGGGGATGCGGGGGACGCGGACGGGGAAGACAGCGTGCTCATCGGTGCCGAGGGGCCGGTGAGCGGAGCTGTGGCGGTCGCCGGTTCCTCCTTGGCACCGTCCGTGTAGAGGTGCACGGACGCTCCGCCGCCGCCGAGTACTCCGACGGCCGCCAGACCGGCGACGACCGTCGTGCGCCGGCGGCGCCTGACGCCGTCCCGCCGACGCTCGGCGCGTCCGGGACCGGACAGACCCGCTTCGGCGGCCAGGAACGCCGTAGGCATGAGCTCGCCCGGGGGACCACCGGCGGTCGCCGCCACGGGGACGAGCGCCAGCCCCACCAGCAGGCCCTCCGCAGGAACCAGGCCGGACCTGTGCCCCGCACACACCGTGCACTCACGGGCGTGACGCGCAAGACGCTTGCGCCACAGTGCGGACGGCACTCCGTCCCACCCGGCCGTCAGGTCTTCGAGCAGGACGCAACGAGGATCCGCCGCCAGGGCGCGCACCACCACCCTGGCAGCCTCCAGCCGCTCCTTCATACGCTGGACACGCACCGCGGTGTGCTGGGTGGACAGGTCGAGGGCGCTCGCGACCTCCGCCCGGGACAGCTCCCCGGCAGTCTCCAGCCACCAGAGCGACACCAGCTCGCGGTCGTCCTCCTCCAGCCACCGAGTGGCCTCGGCGGCTTCTCGCCGCTGGCCCGTCAGACCGAGCCGGACGATCGTCAGCTCGACGAAGTCGGCAGCCGGGTCGACGACCTCGTAGGCGTCCTCCATCGGGTCCGCGGACATCTCGCCGGCCCTGCGCGCACGCCAGTGCTCGCGGATCTCGTTCATGGTGATGGCCACGAACCACGACCGGAAGCTCTTCGGGGTGCGCAGCGAGGGCAGGCCGCGGAGCATGCGCAGCACACTGTTCTGGACCACGTCGTCTACATCGGCGTGGCCGTTGAGCGCCCGGCCGACGATGTTGTAGATCAGCGGGAGGTAGGCCGCCACGAGCCGGTCCTGCGCCGCGGGGTCGCCCTTCTGCGCGGCCTTGATCAGCGCCGTCTGGCCGGTCTCGCCCATGCTGTGCTCACTCTTCCGGGATCCTGTTCCGTCACTTCCCACACTCGGGAGACGCCGTGCGGCGGGGACGATAACAGGAATCCGGTCAAGCGCTCGAAATTCGTTCCCGGATCCGGGGAAACGCTTGCCGGGCCCGGTGACGGCGGGATCCGTCACCGGGCCCGGCACGGGACGCCGTCAGACGACCGGCCGACGCTTTCCGTGATCAGGAGCGGGGCGGGTCGTCCGGGTCACGGTCCGAGCCGAACTGCTGCTTCAGCTTGTCCTGGCCGGTGTCGACATGCTTGCTGTGCTTGCCGTGGGTGCGGTCGTCGATCATGTCTCCGGCCTTGTCGACGCCCTTTCCGGTCTGGTCCTCGTGGCCCTTCAGCATTTTCTTGATCTTGTCCAGTGCGGACATGGCGGATCCTCCTCGACTCGGCTTCCCCCACCAGACCAGGGTCACCGCACATCGCCGCGTACGCATCCCCGCACGGCCTGGACGGTCCGGACGGGCTGCCGACGTGTGAAGGGCGGCTGGTTGGGCAGATACCGGATTACCTGGAGGAGGTGGTGGCCGTGGGCCGCATCCAGATCGTCCGCCGTCCGCAGCCCCCAGCGGGGCCGCCCCCGCTGGACTTGCGCACACCGTCCGGACGACCCCTGCCCTACTGAGCTCCTGAGCCGCGCACCGGCTTCGCCGCCTTGGGACGCGGGCCCTGAGCCCGCCGACCGGCGGAGCGTAAGCTCCGGAGGCATGATCGACCATTCGGCGCGCGCCCCGTCCCGTAAGACGAACTGGGCCGGCAACATCACCTTCGGCGCGAAGCAGCTGCACACGCCCGCCTCGATTGCCGAGCTGCAGGACATCGTGTCCGCCGGAACGGCTGTGAAGGTGCTCGGCACCGGGCACTCCTTCAACACCGTCGCCGACACCCACGGCGACCTGATATCCGTCGCGGGACTGCCCCGCTCCGTCGAGATCGACCGTGAGGCCCGCACCGCCACGGTGAGCGCGGGCATGCGCTTCGGGGAGCTGACCGGCGCCCTGCAGCGCAGCGGATTCGCTCTGCACAATCTCGGCTCGCTGCCCCATATCTCCGTAGCCGGAGCATGCGCTACGGGGACCCATGGCTCGGGGGTTGGAAACCGTTGTCTGGCAGGTGCCGTCAGTGCGCTGGAACTCGTCACCGCGGACGGCGGCACCGTGCCACTGGAGCGGGGCGACACCGGCTTCGACGGTGCGGTGGTCTCCATGGGCGCGCTGGGGGTGGTGACCCGACTGACCCTGGACCTCGTGCCCGCGTTCGAGATCCAGCAGTGGGTGTACGAAGCGCTCCCGCAGGAGCAGGCCCTGAGCCGGTTCGACGAGGTGATGTCCGAGGCCTACAGCGTGAGCCTCTTCACCGGCTGGCACGGCGGCCCGATCGACCAGGTGTGGCTCAAGCACCGGGTCGAGGACGACGGACCGCGCACCGCCCCGCACCGGTGGCACGGAGCGACGCTCGCCCAGGGGCCCAGACACCCGGTCCCCGGCGTGGCGGCCGAGCACTGCACGGAGCAGCAGGGCGCAGCCGGTCCGTGGCACGCCAGGCTGCCCCACTTCCGTCTCGAATTCACACCGAGCAACGGGGAGGAACTGCAGTCGGAGTATTTCGTCCCCCGGCGCGAAGCCGTCGCGGCCTACGAGGCACTCGACCGGATCCGGCAGCAGTTCTCGCCGCTGCTCCAGATCGGGGAGATCCGCACTGTGGCCGCCGATGACCTGTGGCTCAGCCCTGCCCAGGGCAGGGACTCCGTGGCCTTCCACTTCACGTGGGTACCGGACACCGCGGCCGTCACCCCCGTCCTCGGTGCCATAGAGGAGGCCCTCGCCCCGTTCGGGGCCCGGCCGCACTGGGGCAAGGTCTTCACCACTCCGCCCGGTGAGCTCCGGGAGCTGTACGAGCACTACGCCGACTTCGAGCGGCTGACCGAACGGTTCGATCCCTCCGGCACCTTCCGCAACGAGTTCCTGGCTCACCACTTCCCCCGTACCGACTAGCGCGAGTCCGCCGGTCCCCACGAAGCCGGCTCGCCGCCGGTGGATGCCCGTGGTCACCCCACTCCTGCCACCGCGCGGCGGCACCTGCGGTTTCGGGCGTCAGGAAATTCCCCGGTCGTGCCCGTTGTGCGCCCCGTTCGGCCAGTCCTCTGCCGGAGGCTGCGGCGAGAGCTCCTCCACTAGAGCCGCAAGCTCCTCGCACGCCAGCTCGGTCTCATGACGGATGTTGTTGTGCTCGGTCACGATCGCCGCGAGCAGGAGCGCGGTGAGCGCCACACAACCGTTGAGGACAGACAGGTTGAGCATCACCTCGAGCACCGAGTGGCCGGCGAACGGTCCCACGGCGTCGGTTCCCGCGACGATCGCCATGACGGAGATGAAGAGAGCGCAGGGGGCACTGCCGGCCAGCTGGAATCTGAGCGCCGCCCAGACGAGCACCGGGAAGATGACATAGATCATGGACAGTGAACTCCTGGTCGCCACAGCCGTCGCCACCGCGGTGACGACGGCGAGGGCCCCGGCCTCGGCCCACCGGTCGTCAACCCTTGGCAGGCGCGCCTTGCGCAGGACGAGCAGCAGCGGAGTGACCATGAGCACGCCCATCGCGTCTCCCGCCCACCAGGCCGACCAGACCGACCAGAACTCCGCGGCGGGCAGCGCGCCGCTCAGAAGCTGGGCCCCGGCACCCACGGTGGCACTGATCACCATGCCGCCCATGGCACCCAGGAAGACCAGGGCGACTCCGTCACGCAGGCGGTCCAGTTCTGCGCGGAATCCCACCGCGCGCAGGGCCAGGAAGGAGCACAGCGGGGCGAGAGTGCTGCCCGCCGCGATGGTGAGCCCCCAGAAGGTGAGACCGCCGCTCGTCGAGATGACGGTGAGCAGGGCACCGAGCGCGATGCCGGGCCAGATCCGTGGCCCCAGGTACAGCAGCGATGCGACGGCGATCCCGGAGGGTGGCCACAAGGGGGTGACGAGCGAACTCTCCACCTCGACCGGTCTGAGGAGACCGACCCGTCCGGACGCGTAATAGGCAGCTGCGATGCCCAGCATCTCCAGAACCAGCATGGCTCGGCGTCTTGTTTCCTTGCTGCGGATCACGCGTCCCATAAGACACCGACCGTGAAAGCAGGCCGCTGTGACACGCTCGGCGGGCCGTGCTTACCCGGGCTGTGCGGAGGCGTCTGTGTGGCGCAGGACGAGGACGGCCGCGTCGTCCTCGTGGCCCGTGAACACCGCGGCCTGGAGCACCAGGTCCGCGAGCTCCTCGGCATCGGCGCCGGCATGGGTGCTCACCAGATGCCTGATGCGCTCGAGACCGTCCTCGATCGACAGTGAGGGCCCTTCGATGACTCCATCGGTGAGCAGTACGAAAGCACCGTCGACATCCAGAACTCGCCGGGTGACGGGATAGTGCTGGCGCGGTTCGACGCCGAGCGGCAGGCCCCCGGCGTCGGCGGTGACGCCCGAGCGTCCGTCGGCCGTCGCCCACACCGAGGCGACATGGCCCGCGCGGGCGCTACGCAGCTCCCGGGTCAGCGGATCCAGCCGGAGGAACGAGCACGTCGCGAAGAGGGCGGAGTCCATCGACATGATCAGATCGTTCGTCCGGCGCATGACCTCGCTCGGATCGGAGGCCGATCCGGCGATGGCGCGCATGGCGATCCGGATCTGCCCCATGAAGGCGGCCGCGTCCACGTCATGCCCCTGGACATCGCCTATGGCCAGACCGAGTGCTCCGTCCGGCAGCAGAAATCCGTCGTACCAGTCGCCGCCGATGTCCAGCCCGTCGCGCGCGGGAGCGTAGCGAGCAGCGGTCTGGAGGCCGGGGAAGGCGGGCAGCGTCGCGGGCAGCATGTTGCGTTGCAGAGCCTGGGCCAGCTCGACGCGGGCCTGGTGCAGTCCCACCTCCTGCCGGGCACGGGCAGTCAGGTGCTGCAGGGTGCTGAGCAGGTCCTCGGCGCTCGCGGACCGGGGAGTTCGACGCCGGTTCATGGGCCGCTCCGCGTTGCGATAGTTCCTGCATCATATTTCGGCACCGGAACTCCGGCGAGCGCTGCGCGGGGACGCGGGCCGCAGGGGACGGGGGAGCCGGTCGGGTCAGCCGGCCCGGCCGAGGGATGCGGTGAGACGCCCCAGGGTCTCCTGCAGGTCCAGGACCTCCTGGACCGACAGACCCGTGGCCCGGAGGATCGAGCGGGGTACAGGCAGCGCGCGCTCGCGCAGCCCCGCCCCGGAGTCGGTGAGGTGGACCGTGACGGACCGCTCGTCCTGCGGACCGCGCTCACGTCTGACGAGACCGGCCGACTCCAGCCTCTTCAGCAGCGGCGACAGGGTGCCGGAGTCCAGATGCAGCCGGTCTCCGATCGTCTTGACCGGCAAGGGTCCGTGCTCCCACAGAACCATCATGGCGAGGTACTGCGGGTAGGTGAGGCCCAGGTCCCTGAGCGCCTCGCGGTAGACGCCGCCGAACGCACGCGAGGCGGCTTGCAGCGAGAAGCAGACCTGGTGATCCAGCTTGAGCAGCTCCCTGTCCGGCAGGCCGGTCAGGTCGGGGGTCGGTGGTCGCGTCATGAGCCCAGGATAGCCTGCCGCCCATGATTGAGTTGTGCGCAATTCAATTGTGTGACACTCTCTTGGTGTGGCCGGTCCGCGGTCACGCCGCACGAGGGAAGGTCACCCATGGAAGCGCTGTACACCGCTGCCGCCACCGCCAACGGCCGTGAAGGCCGGGCAGTGAGCTCGGACGGACGCATCGACCTCGCGCTCGCCCTGCCGCCGGCCCTCGGCGGCAACGGGGAGGGCACCAACCCCGAGCAGCTCTTCGCTGCCGGATACGCCGCGTGCTTCGCCAGTGCGATGAGTTCGGTCGCCCGCGAGATGAAGGTCGACACCAAGGACGTCTCGGTGACGGCCGAGGTCTCGATCGGCAAGGACGATACGGGTTTCGGCCTCGCGGTCGTCATGCGCGTAGAGCTGCCTGAAGCGCTCGAGGGGGAGACCGGCCGGCGTCTGGTCGAGGCGACGCACGCGTACTGCCCCTACTCCAAAGCCACGCGAGGCAACATCGACGTCGAACTCGTCATCGAATAGCGGACCCGCTTCCCCGCCCTCCGCCGGGCGGGGAAGCGATCCCGCGGGGGAGTCGGGAGCCGAACCTGCGGCATCCGGTTTCGGGGGCCGGCGTTCCGGGCCATACGCTGCACCCTGCCGTGAGAGCGGTATCGCAGCCGCCGGCAACCGGGTGTCGCGCCGGGGCCCGCCCTTTCCGGGGTCCGGTCCCCGGCAGTCGGAGGGGACCGCGTACACTCGGCTCCCGTTTCCGCTGATTGGCGGGCATAACCGATGGATAGGCAGTTTCACGTGAGTTTCGCAGAGGCGTCCGACGCACCGATCTACGCCGGTCTCGTCGAGGAGCAGGGGGATGTTCCGGCCGAGGTACGGCGGGTGGCCGAGGAGACCCTGCAGGAGGTGGAGAGCGTGCTCGACTTCAGTGCGGTGCGCGCGCCGGCCTCCGCCCGCTGAGCCAGGTCCTCCGGATCATCTCGGCGAACGTGGGCAGGATCATGTCCGGCGTCCCCTGTCCCTCTTTGTTCGGAGTCCCGCGTGACCATCAGCCTGCGCCCCTCAGCAGCCGTCCTGTTCCAGGGCGACAGCATCACCGATGTGGGACGGCTCGTGGAACAGGACACCCCTCTGGGCAACGGGTACGCCCTGATGGCGGCCGAACGTGTGCGCTCCGCCCGACCGGACGGTGACATCACGTTCGTCAACCGGGGCGTCAGCGGCGACGGCGTCTCGGATCTGCGCGCTCGATGGCGAGAGGACACCCTGGACCTCGAGCCGGACGTGGTGTCCGTCCTGATCGGCGTGAACGACACCTGGCGCCGCTACGATTCCGGCGTCGTCACCTCGGTGCGCGCGTACGAAGACGACTACCGGGCCATCCTTACGCAGGTCCGGGACGAGCTCGACGCCCAGCTCATCCTCATCGAGCCCTTCCTGGTCCCCGTACGGGACGAGCAGTGGGCCTGGCGCGAGGACCTCGACCCCAGGATCCAGACGGTCCGCCGACTGGCCGAGGAGTTCGGGGCCGCACTGCTGGCGGCGGACGGCCTGCTCAACCAGGCGGCGCGCGCCGCCGGCGGTGCCGAGTACATCGCGGGTGACGGAGTCCACCCGACCCCGCTGGGGCATACGCTCCTGGCGGAGGCGTGGACGGCACTGGCGGGGCTCTAACTCACAGGGGACCGGAGCACGGGGATCCTGGCCCAGACTGTCTTGCCGGTCCCGCCGGGACGCGACCAGCCCCAGGAACTGCTCAGAGCGTCGACGATGCGCAGTCCCCGGCCGCGCTCCAGGAACTCGTCCGCCCGGCGCAGGACCGGCACATCGGGGCTGGGATCGTTCACCGCGCAGACCAGCGTCCCTTCCTGGCAGGCGAGGCCGAGCCGGGCAGCCCACCGCCCGGTCAGCCGCGCTGTGGGCCGGAGCCCGTGGCAGACCGCGTTGCTCATCAACTCACCAGCGACGAGGGCGACATCGTCCGCGCCGGAGCGCAGGTCCCAGCGTTCCAGAGCGTCGCGGACGAATGCCCGCGCCTTTCGCAGGCTCTCCGCATCCGCGCCCAGACCGTGCGTGGTGAATCCCGGTGCCTCGATGCCGAGATCCCGCGCCAGCTCCTCGTGGGCCTCCGCGCTGCTCCCGGCCGGACCGGGCACGCATGCTGCCGCTCCGTGACGTGGTGTGTTGTCCGCGTACATGAGCGCTGATCACCATCCGCTGGAAGCCGGTCAGAGGTGCCGTGGGGGCCGGACGACCACTAGTATCCTCGCCGTCCGCACACACGGTGCAATTGCATCCGGAATTGCACCCAGGGGTGTGAGCAGAAGACACCTGTTCACCCGGTGCAGGGCCCTGGTTGCACACCAGGACGCATCAGCGCAACGAAAAGGAATGGACGCATGCAGCACATCGACAACGGCGTTCCCGCCACCTCCCTGACCGGCGTGGAGTGGAAGAAGAGTCACCACAGCAATCCCAGTGGGAACTGCGTGGAGATGGCCCGGCTGCCCGACGGTGCGGTCGCTGTACGCAACTCCCGCCACCCCGAAGGACCCGCTCTCGTGTATACCGGCGACGAAGTGCGCGCGTTCCTCGCAGGCGTCAGGGACGGCGACTTCGACACCATGACCGGCTGAACAGCCTGCAGTACGGGCCGAAAAGGCGCGGAGTTCTCGCATCGGCCGGGCCTTCGGGGGGCTCCTGATGGCACACTGGCGTCACGACGTCAGTCCTCAGGAGTCCGCATGCCCGGCATCGAACCGCTACAGCCGTCACGGAGGCCGACCCTCGCCCCGGCCCTGGGGGCGAGTCCTACGGCGCTGCGCCTGGTTCTGGGTGCGCAGCTCCGCAGGATGCGGGGCGAGGCGGGCATCACCCCTGATGCCGCGGCCGACCGGATCCGGTGCTCGACAGCCAAGATCAGCCGGATGGAGACGGGGCACTCCCCGTGCAAGGAACGCGACGCGATCGATCTTCTGGCGCTGTACGGCGTGACCGACCCCGCCAGGACGGCCGAGTTCATCGATCTGGTGCGCAGGGCGGGACAGCGCGGCTGGTGGCGCAACTACGCCGACGTGCTGCCGGACTGGTTCGAGCCCCTGGTCGGTCTGGAAGAGGCCGCCGCATCGATCCGTACATACGAGGGCCATTACGTTCCGGGGCTTCTGCAGACGGCCGACTACGCCTACGCGGTGGTGCGTTCCGGACACGCCCTCGAGTCGGAGGACGTCACTCAGCGCCGTGTCGAACTGAGGCTCAGGCGGCAGAAGTTGCTACGGCGAAGCGATGCGCCGAAGCTCTGGGTGCTGCTGGACGAGGCCGTACTGATGCGCCCGACGGGTGGCGCCCGGGTGATGCGTGAACAACTCGCCCACCTCATCGAGATGACGGAGCTGCCTCACGTGATCGTGCAGGTGGCTCCATTCGAGGTGACCGCCCATACCTCTCCGGGCAACGGCATCACTTATCTGCGGTTCGCGATGGAAGGGCTTCCCGATGTCGCGTACATCGAGCATCTGACCAATGCCACGTCCGTGAACAAGCAGGAGAGCACGGACGAATACCGGTGGATCCTGGACTCGCTCAGTGCCCAGTCGCCGAGCCCCGCCGAGAGCAGGGGCCTGCTGAGGCTGGCACTTGAGCGCTACCGGTGAGCGCCCCGAGGGGATCCACGGGGTGACGTCGACATCGTGCCCCTGAGCTCTCTGAAGGCGGCGCGGTAGGAGGGCAGTTGCACGCCGCGCAGGGGGAAGCTGCAGCCCGGACCTTCCGGCTAAGCCGAGGCCGTCGGCCTCGACGGTAGCCGCCTCCCAGCGGCAGCGGGAACCGTCCCGGGGCCGGCTATCTGGAAACCGGCCCCGTCACCGCTACCCTGCCCTCTCGCGAGGTCGTCACCATTTGCGGCCGACGCCGCCGAACTCGATCCACTCCCGGGTCGCCTGCTTCGGCGCCAGATCCGAATCCGGTCGCCACGTCGACACCTCGACCAGCCCCGGGTCCAGTACATCGAGGCCCTCCAGGAAGCCATGGACGTCATCCTGCTGACGCACCCGCCCCCACTGATTGCCGGTGCTCTTCGCCATGAAGTCCGTGACGAAATCACGAGTGACGGCGTCTTCGCTCACGAGCTGACACACCACCAGGAAGCTTCCGGGCGCCAGACGCTCCGCCACCCGGCGCACCAGCCCCGCAGGATCGTCCGCGTCAGGAATGCAGTGCAGCACGGACACGAACAGGGCGGCCACCGGCTCGTCGAAGTCGATGAGCCGGCTCACCTCCGGATGGCCGAAAATCCCTTCGGTGTCCCGCATGTCCGCCTGGATCACCGCGGTCCTGTCGTTCTCCTCGAGTATGGCCTTGCCGTGCGCCAGGACGATGGGGTCGTTGTCGATGTAGACGACCCTCGCGTCGGGGTCGACGAGTTGGGCGACCTGGTGCACGTTGTCCTGGGTGGGCAGGCCGGATCCGTGGTCGACGAACTGGCGGATCCCGTACTCGGAGGCCAGATGGTGCACGACGCGTCGCAGGAACCTTCGGTTGTTCACCGCGAGTACCTTGGTGCTCGGCACATGCTCCAGGAGCTGCTCACATGCCACCCGGTCGGCCGGGTAGTTGTCCTTGCCGCCCAGGTAGTAGTCGTACATCCGCGCGACGCTCGGCACGTTGACATCGATGTTCTTCGGAATGGAGGTGTCCCCGTTGCTCATCCAGTGCCTCGCGGTTCAAAGAGAGTGAATTAGAGGTCATGCTAGGTATCCAGCAGGGCAGCTGACAGTCCTCGGGGGAGTGAGGCAGGGCCGCAGGGAGTTGATTCAGCCACACGAGAGCCAGGGCAGGACACCCGCACGGCCGGGCCTGCTCCGCCGGGACGATCACTCCGGACATCGATTGCGCCAACTCTGCCTGATAAAACGACTGATGCTGGGCATCGGCGTCGGTGCGGCACCACTGCGCGGACCGTACCGAGCCCATTCCAACGCGGCTGAAAATTGATCGCCGGTATCTCTGCGTACTCTTGCCGCCACGGCCGGGAAGCACGCTCCCCGGACCGCGTCGGACGATCGCCGCGCCGACGCGGCGGTCTATCGTGGGAGGCATGTCCGCCCCCGAGCTGATCCGCATCGTCTCCCGCGACTCACCCATGGCCCTTGCCCAGGTCGAGCGTGTCAGGGCCGAACTGGCGGCCCGCCACCCCGCCACCGCCACCGAGGTCGTTCCCGTCAGGACCACAGGCGACAAATGGATGGGAGATCTCTCCGAAGTCCAGGGCAAGGGAGCCTTCACCAAGGAGGTGGACGCCGCCCTGCTGGCGGGAGAGGCGGATCTGGCCGTCCACTGTGTCAAGGACATCCCCGCCGACCGCCCGCTGCCGGCCGGCACGACGTTCGCCGCGTTCCTCGAACGCGACGACATTCGCGACGCCCTCGTCCACCCGGGCGGTCTCACGCTCGATCAACTTCCCGACGGCTCACGTGTCGGCACCTCGTCCGTACGCCGGACCGCGCAACTGGCCGCGTCGCATCCCCACTTGAACTGCATCCCTTTCCGCGGCAACGCGAACCGGCGGCTGGCGAAGCTCGCCGCAGGAGAGGCTGACGCGCTCCTCCTGGCCGTCGCGGGGCTCCACCGCATCGGCCGCCCCGACGTCATCAGCGACATCCTCGCCCCGGAGACCATGTGCCCCCCGATCGGCGCGGGCGTCCTCGCCCTGCAGTGCCGCGAGGACGACACGGCGACGATCGACGCAGTGAGCATGCTCAACCACCCCGGAACCTACCGGGAGATCACGGCTGAGCGCATGTTCCTCCACGTCCTTCAGGGCCACTGCAACTCCCCGATCGCCGGGTACGCCACAGCCCACCGCAACGGGGATCTCTCCCTGCGCGCCTGTGTGTTCACCCCCGACGGCAAGACCGTTCTCAACGCACACGAATGGGCAGGGCCGCTCGACCCCGCAACCCTGGGTACCTCCGTGGCCGTCACCCTGCTGCGCCAAGGCGCTCGCGAGCTGATCGACACCATCGCCCACTGACTTACCGGCCCGGCGGTCCTCCCGTCCGCCGGGCCGTACGGGCTCAGGTTCCGAGCCGGACCGGCAGGGGCGAGGAGCTAGTCGGTTCCCGCCCGCCGTGGCCGCGGACAACCCGATTGCACGCCGAACGTGCCCGTCCGGCTGCCGGGGGGCCGAGGAGCGCGGATCCTGAGAGGCAGCGTCCCTCCGGAGACGCCACGCCGCGTGCCGCGCACGTCGTACGAGAGGAGACCCCCATGGCCCGGTTCGAGGCGACGGTCGACATCGACCGGCCGGTCGCAGACGTTTTCGCCTTCCTCGCGGACGGCGAGAACGACCGGAAGTTCAGCCCACGCGTCCAGGAGATCTCCAAGTCCCCGGCCGGTCCGACAGCGGTGGGCACCGTGTTCCGCAGTACGGTGAAGGACGCCGGTATGTCGACCCGACGCGAGTTCCGGATCAGCGAACTCGTGGCGCCGGCGCGCATCCGCTGGAACGAAGTGTCGAGCAACCTTGTGACTGCCCGGGAAGGCGGTTACGACCTCGAGCCCCTGACACGCGATCGAACGCGCGTGCGAATCTTCAACGACCTGGAGGGCCACCGGCTGGGCAAGCTCCTCGTCGGACTCGCTGTCGCCGGCGCCCGGAAGGACGCCCCGGCCTTCGGGCAGCGGATCAAGGCCGCGGTGGAAGCCTCCTGATCCCGGACCTGCCGGAAGGGTGTGGGAGCCGCTCCCTCGTGCCGGTCCGCGTAGGGTCGACCCATGGTGCATGTACTGAGCAGCAGGGTATTGCTGAGGCCGGGTGACCCGGAGGCCTCCCGCGACTTCTACGGACGGACGCTCGGGCTGCCTGTCTACCGGGAGTTCGGCACCGGCCCCGACCGCGGAACGGTGTACTTCCTCGGTGGCGGCTTCCTCGAGGTGTCAGGGCGTTCGGACGCACCGCCGACCGAGACGTTGCAGCTCTGGATGCAGGTCGCCGACTGCGCGGCGGCGCACGAGGAGGTGGCTGGCCGTGGCGCACGTGTCCTCCGCCCGCCTCTCCAGGAGCCCTGGGGCCTGATCGAGATGTGGCTCGCCGATCCGGACGGCCACCGGATCGTGATGACCGAGGTCCCCGCCGACCACCCGCTCCGCTACCGCCCCTGAGCGTCGCCGGGTACGTGCCCGGGCCTGACCGGCGAGCGTGAACCGGATCGCCTGCGCGACGAACTCGACGGCGGCCCGCCGGCACGGACGGACCCCGCGGTACGGGGCGCCGGGGGAGTCGCAACGTGACGGCGACGACGCGGAGGAACGCCATATACACCCGGGTGCTTCGCCCGGTACATCGCACCGGGTCGTACGGCCGGCACCGGGCACCGACCCACGGGGGGACGACGGGTCAGCAGGCCGGGCGCGGCCCTGCCGCCACGTTACGGCCAGGAGCCTGAGCGCTCGGACCTATCCGAGTGAGCCCGTCCTCGCCTGCGGGACCGGAGCCGGACTTGTCGACGACGTAGGCGGTGCCGCCGTCGGTCACCTCGACGTGGTTGGGATACGCCTCGGTGACCACGCTCCCCACAACCGTTCCCGCGCGCGGGTCGACCACCGACACGGTTCCGGCAAGCCGGTTGGCGACCAGGACACGGCCCGAACACGGTTCGACGGCAAGGGACTTCGCACCTTCACCCGTCGCCACCGACTTGACGACGATGCCCTTTCGCAGGTCGACGACCGACATGGTCCCCGAGGTCTGGTCGGCGGTGTACGCGGTGCGCCCGTCGCTGGAGAGTGCGAGCGAGAGCGGCCCGTTGCCGGTCGGGACGAGGCGCGGAGCCCTGGAACCGGGAGCGACCTCGATGATCCTGCTGTTGGTGAAGTCGGCGGCGTAGACCGCTCCGGTCCGCTCGTTCACCGAAAGCCCCGTCGGCCCGCTCCCCAGGACGGTGACACGCTTGATCTCCTTGAGGGTACGGCTGTCGAATGCGACCAGCGCGCCGTCGCCGAAGGCACTCACCCACACCACGTCGCGTTTCTCGTCCACCACGACCTCGCGCGAGTGGTTCACGTTCAGCCGGGTGGCGAGATGCCTGCCGGTCTCCTGGCTGTAGACGGCAACCGAGTTGTTCCGGGTGTTGGTGACCCAGAGGGTGTTGTGCTCGTCGTCGACGTCGATGCCGTAAACGGCTTCGACCGTGCCGTTGTTCGTGGGAGGCGTGTACTCCGCTTCCACCTCGAGAGTTCCGGGATCGATCCGCAGCAACCGCGAAGCCGTGACGGGAGCAGGGGGCTGCCCGACGGAGGCGGTGGCCCAGAGCACGTCGTTACGCTCGGAGTACGCCGACTGGTAGAGGCCCTGAGTGAGCGGGACCGCTGCCGTGTGCGAGCGGACAGGATTGCCGGAACCTGCCGCGGCGGTCCCGGTCAGCGCGAGGGCGCCGCCGAAGGCAAGGGCCACGGCGGTCGCGGCTGCGCGGCGGACACGACGATCGAGCGAGGCCATGTGTGCTGTTCTCCCTGGGCGCGCGCCTCGTGCGAAGCGCCCGCGATATCGGGCGCGGTTCGCGCCGCGCCATGTGATCACTGTCGGTCGGCTGCTCCGAGGCTGCGGAGTCCCGGGCAGCTGACGAATGCGGAGTGACGTCTCCGGACGCGCGGGAACCGTCTGTGGCACCACACCTCAGTCGTGTTAGGTAAGCCTAAGCTGAGGTTGATCCAAAGGGCAACTGAGGCCGGACTCCGTGGCGATGGCGTCGGCGGCACCACCCGGAGCCGCCGATGCCATCGCGCGGCGGGATGCCGCGAAACACCCGTCCGCACCCGACCACGTCTTGACGGACCACCACGGGCCGGACGATGTCCCTGCGCAGTCAGGCGAAGCCGGCCGCCAGCGGCCATCCTGTCCGCCCGCATCTCCGTTGCCGGCTGTAATGTCGCGGCCATGTGGGTGGGACTGGAAGCGGTGGACTGGACGGAGCTGGAACACAACCACGGGCCTGCGGGGGACATGGCCGGTCTGTTGCGCCGATGCGCAGGACCTGATGCGCGGGACGCAGCCGACGCGGCATTCGAGATCTCCGACCACCTCTTTCATCAGGGCGGCTGGATCTGCTCAGCCGCCTCGGTCGCACTGCCCTTCCTGCTGCGCCTGGCGGCAACGCCCGGCGTGCCGGTTCCGGGCCGTCGCGCGATGCTGGACCTGGTGGCGAGGCTGGCGGCCGAGGCCGGGCAGGTCAACGGGGAGTCCGTGGATCCCGGCTGGGAGACGGCCTGGGAAAGGGCGCTGCCCGAGGTACTTGCCCTGCTCGCCGATCCCTCCCCGGAGATCCGCAGGGACACGGCCCACACACTCGGTGTCTGCGGCAGCCCTGGTGAATCCGTGTTGCCGTCGCTGCTTCGCTGTTGGGAGGAGGACGAAGATCCGGTGGTCCGACTTGACCTGGTCCTCGGGCTGGGACGAGCGGCCGAACGGGAGCCCGTCGGTGCACAGGCAGCTGAGGTCTTCGACCTGCTCCGCGAGTTGCTCGACGCTCCGGATCCGCAAATACGGCTGGCGGCCGTCCACGCACTGGCTCCGACCGACCCGGGCCTTCCCGTACGGAGACTCGGCTTCCTGCTGGAAGCGATCAGGGACCCGAGCGTTGAGCTATGGCGCCACACCGCTTCGGTCGAGGCCGGCGTCCAGGGTGTTCACCACTGGACGGCGGCCCTGTTCACGGGGCCGTCGCCCACGTTCACACTCGGTCTCCTGGATGAGCATCCCGATGGCGAGCAGCGGATCGGCGCCCTGAACCAGGCAGGCGGCTTGCTGACCCGATGGCGCTCGCCGACCGCCGCACTCCTCCCGAGCCTTTCCGCGCGTCTGGACGACCCCATCGCCGAGGTCCGATTCCGAGCTGTTGAGCTGCTGGCCTGTCTCGGTCCCAAAGCGGTGGCTCACGCCGACCAGGTCGCCTCGCTGCTCGAAGACACCGCCGCCCGGACCACCCGCACGGGGCAGACCGTCGCCGAGGCTGCAGTGTGGGCGCTGGCCCGGTTCAACGATCCGCGCTGTCTGCCGGGGCTGATGGAAGCGATGGCCGGCGCACGATCCGGCTTCGCCTCGGCTTTTGCCTACTACCCCGTCACCGACGGTCTCCACCACTCGGTCCTCCCGGCCATCGAAGAGGTGCTGAGCTTCCTTCCCGACCATGCCGAGCTGCTCCTGGCCCCACTCGGCGAGCGGCTCGAAGCCGCCACGGACGAGCACGCGGTCAACCGGCTGTGCAAGGTGCTCGCAGGCTGGGGTCCCGCTGCGAAGGCGGCAGTTCCCCAACTGCTCGGCCTCCTGGAGGACGACCGCACCTGGGCAGCAGCGGCGCACGCGCTGGCAGGCATCGGAAGGGCGGGCAACGGGGCACGAGACCTGCTGTTGGCCCGATCGGGCCCCGGCGAAGAACGCGCAGAACTCGCGGCCTGGGCCTATTGGAAGGTCGGCGGCGATCCCGGACCTGCCCTGGAGGCGATCGGACGTACAGCTGCGGGGGCATTCCTACCGCGCTCTTCCCTGCGCACACTCGCAGGCCTCGGACCGCACGCCGCCCGCTATGCGGACCAGCTCCGGACGCTGACCGCCGATGCCGACCACTGGACCCGTATCGAGGCAGCCCACGCACTCTGGGCCGTCACCGGCGACACCGAGACCACGGTCCCAGCCATGACGACCGCCGTGCGGGCTCTGGCCGAGGGCACCTGTCTGCCGGTCGCCCTTCCCGCGCTGCGCTGCCTGGCCCTGACCGGGCGTGCTGCCCGGCCTGCTGCGCAGCTCCTGCGCGGCCTGCCGTCGCGGGATCAGCGGTTCTGCAGCAACGGCGGCTGGCGGGCTTTCACCCAGGACGAAGCCGTCCGTGCCGCCCTCGAAGAGCTGTTCGCAGCGTGTGACTCACCTGTGGTGACCACCATCTGAAGCGCGGCCCAGTCACAGCGCGGTTCCGCCCCGGCCGACGAGCGAGGGGATCCGCCGACGAGGGTGCCCGACACGCCCCCACGCGCCAGGCACTCGCCGCCCACCCGGGCGGACATCGACGCCGCTCGCAGCCGAGACCGCTCCGCCGCGCCCCCGCCGTGCGCCCAGGGGTCAGAGCTGGAACTCCGCAGGGGACAGCTGCAGCGCCGTGCAGACTTCGCGGAGGATCATGTGCTCGGCCTGGGAGAAGTTGCCGTCGGCACCGGCGATGACGATGCCCGTCTGGAGCACGGCACGCGCCTCGGTCGGCTTCTTGGCGGTCTTCGCGATCTCCTGCATCGCGTCGGCCTTGCCCTGCTGGAAGTTGAGTGTCAACTGGTCCACGTGCTTGTTGAAGCGCTGACGCAACTGCTCGGGCGGGAAGTTCTGCAACACCTCGTTGCCGAGGATCATCGACTCCACGTGCTGACGCTCGGCCGGGTCGACGTGTCCGTCCGCGGCCGCGACGAGTGCGCACATCGCCATGCTCGCGTCCCGGTAGGCGCCGCTCTTCAGCTCCGTCTTGAGAGACGCGAGCTGCGACTTCAGCGTGCTGACCAACTGCGCTCGCGAACCACCGCCGGACCCCTGCCCGCTGCTGCGTCCGGCTGCCGGCCCGCGCGCTCCTTGCGACTGCTGCAGAGTCCTGGCCTGATCCTTGAGCCGGTCCCACACTGCCATTGAGGTCACCTCGGTCTTCGTCTGAGTTGTCGGTCACAAGCCGTGCGTTCACCCTGCCAACGGCCGAGCACGGGTAAAGGTTCCGCAAAGTGGCCGACGTGTTCCGGTCGCGGTCGATCTCCCCGTGGTGACAGCCTTCGTGACCGGTCGAGTGTGAACCTGAACCGTCCCACCCGGGAGCCACCTGCATGGCACGGCCGGCACCGTACGGGCAGGCTTCCAGAGTCAGTTGCGACTCAGCGACGCGCGCGCACCGGCGGTGAATTTCGCCGCCCTGGGTCAACCCGCCATGCGGTGCAACCATTCGGGCACTTCGGAGGTCACATCAAGCAGGAGCAAACGCTCTCAGGGATACAAGGGGGAAATATGCGTACTATCCGTCATCTCGCGGCTGTCGGGGCGTTCACCGCACTGGCCGTCGGCGGCACCGTCGCGTTCGGTGCCACGGCCTCCGCCGCGCCGAACGTCACGCCGCAGGGTGTCTGCGGCCAGGCATACAAGACGGTGAACTCGGCACCCGTCGGCTCGCTGGGCACCGTCTACCTGACGTACAACTCGTCCAACGGCATGAACTGTGTCGCGACCATCCGTGCCAACCCGGGTTCAGCCAAGTACATGTCCACGTACATCCACGTACCCGCGACCGACGAGTGGGCCGGGGACGACGGGAAGTTCACCTCCTACGCGGGGCCGGGCTACGTCTACGGCAAGGGCTACTGCGTGAGCTGGGGCGGCCACATCGACAACGTGTACGTGTCGGTGGAGAACTCCAACTGCGCCTCCCTGAAGGAGCAGCGGACCACCGAAATCCGCTGACAGGCCATTCGCTCATCTCCGCAGGCCGTCGCGCGGGCATCCAACCTCGCGGCCGCAGCTGTCGGTGGACAGTCCGGAGGCGCCGTACCCGATTCGGTACGGCGCCTCTGCCGGCGGCAAGGCAAACGGAGCAGGGGGTCGCTCCGCCTGCCCGAGAGGCCGGAGCTCAGAGCCCGGTGACCTTGGAGCTCGCCGACACCTCGTAGACCAGGGTGACCGTGCGGTGTCCGTTCGGTGGGACAGTGACCTCCCAGCGGGCGATACCTTCGGCGTCCACCGAATCGGGCGCAGGGGAGCAGGATTCCCCCCGCAGGCGTACCTCCACGGCCGAGACTTCGGAGACCGGCAGCCGCTCCCGAAGGACGACCACCCGGTCGCCCCGCTCTCCTGGGGAGCAGAACCGCGACACATGCAGGTGGATCGTGCGGGTGATCACTGTTCGCTGGGTGATTCCGGCGGTGTCCCGTGACTCCTCGGCATGCCGTACCACCCGGTGGTCGTCACAACTGCCGAAGGCGAGATCGACCGGGGCGCCGGGGGGAGTGAAGCCGAGCGTGCCGCGACCGCTGAACCCACTGTCACGAATCAGGTCCACAGGACCGGCGAGAAGCGCGTGGCCGGCCAGATTGTCGAACCGCACCACCCGGGTGACCAGCGGAGACAACTCAGGTGCGCAGGAGTATTCACTACGGGCGGCCGTGGTGAAGCCGGACAGCGGTACTCGGTGCGCGTGGCCGTCACCGCGCACGGAGACCCGCGCCGGGGACCGCAACACCCGGGCCTCGCCGCCGTCCTCCACCCCCGGCAGGCCCGGCATCGGGGCCGGGCCGAGGATCCCGATCTCCTCCTCGCGCAGTTCCACGCCGACTGTGCGGCGCTCCGCGACGGAACGGTCCGTGAGCGTGAGCCGGTCCTCGCCGAAGCGCGGCGGCTCGGTGGCGAGCGCCGAGCGGGCCGTCGACAAGGTCAGCAGCACGTCCGACCAGTCCTCGCCGGTGCGCTGCCAGACCATTGCGTCGGTCTCCAGCGTCAGGGATTCACCATCGGCCACGGCCCGGTAGGCGGGGCGCCACATCGCGCAGGGGGTGAGGTGGCTCAAGTGCAGCTCGACCCGCCCGGCAACCGCGGCTTCCACGGTCAGTTCGACATGGCCGACGAGTTCGGCGGGTTCCTCCTCGGACACGCGCCACGCCCGTTCCAACTGAGCGACCTCGACGTCGAGAACGGCCAGCCCGGCCTCCACGATGCGTATCTCCTCGCCGTTCGAGGCCCGCTCGTCGTCGACCCGGTCCAGCTCACTGGTCCAGCGTGGTCCGTCGGTCTGTCCGGAGCCCGCGCCCTCACCGATGTCGCGCAGGAGATCGGCAGCGAGCCGGCCCAGCAGATCATGGCGGGCGCGCAACCGGTCGCGCCGCTGTTCCAGGACCCGCTGTTCCCGCGCTAGGGCGGTCGCCCGCCGGCGAAGGGCGGAGCCGCCTTCGGCCCGCGGTGGCGGCTCTCGAGGCGTCCACGTACGGATGATCCGGACGTCGAGTACGGTCGCCTGTTGCTCGGAGGCCAGTTCCGCGTGGAGCGTCCGGTCCACGGCCAGCGCACTGACAGGTCCGAGGCGCAGCCGCTGGACCCCGGCCTTCAGATCGAGCACGACGCCGCGCTCGACGTGGGCGCGATCCTCCAGGCAGGTCACAGCCGTGACGGGAAGGGCGATCGGCTTCCGAATCGTGGTCATGGGGGTGCTTCAGCTCCTGCGGTTGCCGCCGACGAGGGCCTTGCCGGCCGGCATTCGTATCTCGTAGCCGCCGTCGAGTACGGCGGTACCGCCCGCGGGCAGGGCCACCCGCCACATGCGGGTGCCCGGGGCATAGAGGTCCGGCCCGGGGACGTCCTCGGGCGCCGTCCACTCCGCCCGTTCCTCGATCCGGACATCAGGTTCGGAAGTGACGGGCACCCGCTCGCGAACCTCGATGCTGACGGGGCCGGCAAGCCGGTTGGCCAGCTCCACGTGGACGCGATGATCGAGCACGGTGGTGCTGTTGCGCAGTCCCGAGGCGGACTCACGCAGGTTCGTACGCCGCGTCACCTGGATACCCTCCGCCGGACCCAGCCCCACCCGGCGGACCTCGCCGGGAGCGAGCGTGGGCAGTGCCGCGGTCAGCAGGTAGCCGTCGTCGACGGTGACCTCCACGGGTCCGGCAAGAAGCGCCCGATCAGTGGTATTGCGAACAACCAGAGTCGCGTAGACGGTTTGTTCCACTGCCGGTGCACACACGTACTCGGTGTGCAGGCCGACAGCGATCTCGCCGACGGTTACCGAGTGCCACGTGCCGTCCGACGGGATGTCGACACGGGCGGCGGTATCGAAGCGGTGGTCGAAGGAACCCGCCGACTCACGGGTGCGCACAGCGTGTCCGGGCAGCGGCAGTGCTACCACCGTTTCAGCGCGGCGACGGTGCTCGGTCGCCACGGGGTCGAAGGGAGAACCGGGAATCAGCCTGCCCCTGCGGCCTCCCTGTTCGTCGGGGCCGCACAGGACGAGGCATGCGTAGTCGAGTTCGGCAGCGCTCGGCTGCGGTGGACCGGCCGTCGCCGCCGGTGACACCGACGGCACGGCTCCGCCAGGGGCCGCAGGCGCAGCGGGGGGAGGGGCTGCGGAAGGCCCCCCGCCGGGACCCCGCCCGGCGCCCGTACGAGCCCGGACCGGCTGGGGGGCGACGGACATCTGGCCGGCGGCATGCTCGGGGGCCGCGCCGCCCGGTGCCGGAAGTACCGGAGGCGCGCCGTAGGCCTGTGGCGGTGGCGGTGGCGGTGGCGGTGGCGGGGGCCCGGACGCGGAAGCCACGGGTACGGCGGTCGTGGCGCGCGGACGGCCTGCCGCGTCGTACCCGGTGAACAGATCGGCAAGACCTGCGGGCGGCTCGCGCCAGCCAGTGGGCACTGAGGCCGGCTGACTGCGGCCGATCCGGATCGAGCGAAGCCTCGGCAAGCCCGTCCCGCGCCGCAGGTCGGCCGTGGCCAGACCTACGGACACGCCGGTCCAGTCCTCCCCGGTGCGCTGTGCCACCGACGCGCGCAGCACCAGGCGCCCGCTCTCGGCTCCCTGACGGCAGCTCAGCCGGTAGGCCGGTACCCAGACAGCGCCAGGTACCTCGTATTCGAGTTCGAGTTCGACCTCGGCATCCAGGTCACCCGCGGCGGAGACGTCCACGACAAGGTGAGCCGAGACCGTGGTCTCCACATGCGCTGACGGTGCGTCGGTCGAAGAGCGGGCGAGCCTGTCAACGGCGATGTCGAGCTCGTGCTCGGCGAGGCGCACCGCATCCTCCAGCTCGACCAGGCGGGTGTGCAGTCCCGCCAGCCGCTCGTCCACGAAGTCGGCGAGTTCCAGCCAGGCATCTACGGGGGTGCGACGATGCGCGTCTTCACGCCTCCGGGCCGGCGCGACGGGGCGCAGGGCCCCGATCTCCTCGATCAGGCGCAGCTGATGGTCCCGGCGCCCCTGCGCCGCCGTGAACTCGTTGCGCAGCTCTTCCACCTGCTCCTGCAACCCTTCGAGCGTGCGCGCGCCGAGCGGCTCTGCCCCGACCACCACCCGGGCCTCCCTGACGGAACCGTGGGCGCCCGTGACGCGGGCCCGCAGCGAGCCCGGATCCAGAGAGCGCGGCAGCCCCGTCACACGAACCTGTCCGCCCGGCGGGACACTGCCCCTGGCCAAGCGCCTGCAGACCGCGCCCTGTTCGTACACCACCACAGAATCGAGGGTCGATCCCCACCTCTGTGCCGCTCCGACCGTCATGTCTTCCGCCCCCCTGCTGTGCCGAGCCGAGTTTACGCCCGAGCCGCCCAGCGCAGCCTCGTCGCGTGCTGCTTCCTTCGCGCGCACTGTTGCCGGTGGACCGTCTCAGTCTCGCCGTCGTGACCCGGCCGGTCAGCCGGAACCGCTCCCGCCCGTACGAGACGAGGGAGGCTCCCCACTGCCGAACGCCCAGGCATCGATGTCGCGGTAGTGGATCGGCCCACTGCCACGCCCGGCGTTGCTGCCGACCAGATGCAGGCGTTCGGCAGGCCACCGTCGGCCCGTGAAGCCCGAGAACCCCTCGGCGATCTCCGCAGCCGAGGAACGATCCCCTCGGCGTGCCCGTGCCAAGGTCAGATGGGGGCGCAGAGGCCGGTCCTCGAAGGCGATTCCGCAGCTCTTGACCGCGGTACGCACATCGGCGGCGAGCAGGTGCAGTTCGTCGAGGTCTCCGTCGACTCCGCTCCACAGCACCCGGTCGTCGAAGACGCCGCTGCCGCACAGAGTCAGCCGGGGAGGCCGGCGGCCCGCGGCGAGGGCGGCCAGCGGCCGGCGCAGGACCGGAACCGTCTCAGCCGGCAGCTCGCCGAGGAAGGCCAGGGTGATGTGCCAGTCCTCGATACGGTTCCACCGCAGGTGTGAGTGCGTGTCGTACGCGAGGTGCAGCTCCCGGGCCAGTTCCTCTTTCGCGTGGTCGGGCGGGGCGAGGGCGATGAACACGCGAACGGTCGCGGGCTGAATCTGTTCGTTCACACCGGACTTCGTATCATCTGCGTGGCCGAGCGATGGGCCACGTACCGCCTCATCCGCCCGCTCGTCGTGGTCCAGCCACCGGCGCCGCCCGTCCGGCGCCTTCCAGGGCGTGCGTGTGCCCCGCGCCAGGACGAGCGGCTGTACGCGGCTTGCGTGACCGGCCCGGCGGACTCCGTGGCGCAGCAACTGGCCGGGGGGTGACCTCAAGGGGCGGGCGTCGTTGAGCCGGTGATCGATATCGGACTGTGGCTTCGGGGTGCTGATGGAGACGGTGCGGCGGAAGTGCTCCCGGGTGGGCGAGACGCTCCTGTGCGGTGCTGCGACGTTCGTTCTCGCCCTTACCGGCTGCGGTATCGACGGTGGGGGCGGCGAAAACGACGCCAAGGTGTCCGAGGGCGCACCTGCGAGGGTTGCCCCCGCGCCATCGACCGCGCCCGCTCCCTTGCCGACCGGGGTGGCTGACGCGACGACCAGGGCGGACGTGCTCAGGGTGTACGGCTTGATGTGGGCGGAGCGGGTGAAGGCCTACCGGGTGGCGTCGGCCGACGGGACGGACCTGAAGCGTTACATGACGCCCGACGCGTTGAGCGCGCTGGAGGCAGATCTGGCCCGCATGGACAAGGAGCGCACGGTGATGCGCGGTGCTCCCGCTCACGAGCCGTCGGTCTTCGCGTTCGCTGCCGATGCGCAGCCGCCCACAGCGACGGTGAAGGACTGCGTGGACGGGTCGAGGTGGCAGACCCTCGACATGACGACCGGATGGCGGATCCCGTCGCCGCCCGATCAGCCGCCACGGTACGTGGCCACGGCGCGGATGGAGCGGGGAGACGGAGAACGGTGGACGGTCGCCGAGTACACCGTGGACAGAACCCGCTCGTGCTGAGGCTCGGCGTCCAGGATCGCGCCCGCATCAGCAGCGAACCGAGGCTGACGGCTTGTCGGGAGGACGCGGCGACCGTGCCATGGAGTACGTAACCGGAGTGTTCAGCCGAGGGAAGGGCGAACCTGTCGGGTCGACGCCCAGCCGCCTACCGGGGCCCGGCTCTCCGTGCCGGGATCTTGGCGTGCCTCAGGACCCCGAACCCAGGGCAGCCGTCCCGCGGACCGCGTCACCGATGCGTACGCCCTTCGACGACACCGCCACGGCCTGCGGCTCCCGTGCCCGTGGGCGCCGAACATCGCAGGGAGCCCGCCGAGAGCATCACCAGGGCCCGTCAGCCGCGTACGCCCTTCGCCCCGGCGCTCTCGGCGACCGGCACGTCCAGGGGCCTGGCCAGGCCGACCACACCTTCGTCGAGGCGCTGCAGGTGACGCAGCACGCGGAAGGTCACGGTGCCGGACGGCGGCGCACCGGATCCGTCGTCCCGCAACGTCGACGCGATGCTGGCACCAGCCCGCACCCGGCCGCCGGTACCCTCGTCCCCGACATGCGCGGCGAGGACCTCGATGTTGTGGGCGATCCGCTGCCCGGCCCGCTGCAGGCGTGGATCGGCCGCTACAGTCTTGCTGTGCGGCACGAGTTCGGCGGTCGCCGCAAGCGCTCGGGCGTGGTAAGCGCATGTCTCCAGAAGCGCCACCAAATAGCGGACGGTCTGCCGACGGCCACGCAGCGGGGTGATCGGATAGGTCAACGGTCCTGTCGATTCACGCAGGTCGTCCAGAGCCGTGTCCAAGCCGCGGGCCTTGCTGAGCAGGTCGGACGCAGGACCGCCACTGAGCTGCTCCACCGATGCGGACGCGACATCGCCGAGCCGGTCGAGGACGGTCCCCAGCAGTTCGTCGGTACGGCGGTCGGTGTGCACCGGCAGCACCAGCACAGCGGCGATGATGCCGCACGCGGCCCCGATCGCGGTCTCCTCGATACGCAGCACCAGCACGTCGAAACTGTACGAGTTCAGCAGTGTGTACAGCAGGCCCAGCATGGCCGTGACGAAGAAGGACATGACCGCGTACGACAGCGGTGCGGTGAAGAACATCGCGAAGATGAAGACGAGCACGAGCGCGAACGCGACCCAGGTGCGGTCACCGACCAGTCCCGCCAGCACGACACCGGCCACGGCACCCAGCAGCGTTCCGAGAAGACGCCGGTAGCCCTTGACCAGAATCTCGCCGGTCGAGGCGGTGTTGAGGAAGACCACCCAGCACGTGAGAACGGCCCAGTACCAGCGCTGTGCGGAGAGAAGCTCACCGCCGATGATGGCCAGGACCGAGCCGACCGACACCTGGAAGGCCGCTCTCGTGGTGGGCCGCTGCAAGCCCGTGCGGTCCTCCTCCCCGGACTCCTCGGATGACGCGAGCGCGATGTCTTCGGCGTCGAACTCCTCGCGGGAACGGGTGGTTGCCGGCGAGTCGTCGGACTCGTCCTGGGGCCCGTCCAGCGCGAGTCGCAGACCCAGCACGGATCGGGCGGCCTCACCGATGCCGCGGAAGGCGTCCTGGATGCCCGCAGGGGCGGGCGGAAGCCCTTCCTCGTCGCGGTAGCCGAGCAGTCTGTTGCGGAGGTGGGCGACTCCCGTACCTCCGTCGTTCGAGGCCGTTCTGCCGACCAGGAGGTGCAGAGCCTTGAGGTCGCGGCGCAGGGCCATGGTCGCGTCGTCCTCAGCCGGCCTCCAGTCCCCGGTGAGCGGCACCGGCGCGTGCGGCAGATGAAGGGTGAGGGTGTCCGCGCGCTCCGCACTGCGGGCGTTCAGCAGCAGCATGCCGAGCCGCTCCGTGGCGATCTCCGCATCCGCTACCCGGCGTTGGAGCAGCGCAGCCTTGTCCGCGTCCTCAGTGCCTTCCTCCAGGCGGCCCTGGATCATCAGGGCGGTCTCGTGCAGGCGAGCGGTATGCCGTCGCATGTCGTCGAGGACCTTCTCCAACTGCTCGGGCCCGGCATCGAGTAGTTCGATCTGTATGGAGACGAGTTGCGCGACTCGCGTCCGGAAGGCGTCGCGCAACCGGTTCAGAACGCGTCGGGGAGTTTCGGGAACGACGGCGAACCGCACCACCGCGCTGCATCCGAACCCGATGGCCAGGGCCAGACAGAGCGTCGGCAAGCTACTTGTCGCGGCACCGACGAACAGGGAGAGGAAGTAGATCTGGAAGCCGATGAGGCCGAGCGCAGTCCCACGATCACCGAATCGCCGACAGTAGACGGCGCCGAAGATGAGGGCCACGAAGAACGCGTCGCCCGCGATGACCTGGTCGGCCAGCAGCGCACCCAGTGACGTCGCGGCGAGTGCGACGGGCAGGCCCAGAGCGAGCGTGATCGCTTGGTCGCGTACGAGTGTGTCCTTGATCGCGAAGGTGGCGGTCATCGCTGTCATCGCACCGGCGACCAAGTGGGTGACATCCGTGTCGAGGAGGACAAGGACCACCAAGGTGAGAGCGATCGCCGATACGGTGCGCAGCCCGGCCGTAAGCCGCAGAAGCCCCGGATCGGACGCCGCGAACCGATCCCACATGATGGCCCCGCCCCGCCGCACTGCCCTCACCCTGCGCTTTCTCTCGTCAACCACCCTGATGCACGTGCCGTTCAGCATCGCACGGCAGGGAACGGCCGGACCAACTCAGGTCCGGGCCGCCGTGGTCCCGGCACCACCATGTCGGCTGCCGTCGCTGGGTACACACGCACCGGAACGCCCAGGGTCGGCCCTGCACCGGGCGGTTGAAGCCGCTATGACACGCCGCGAGAGACCCGGACGCGTGCGCCGTCCGAACCCGGGCAAGTGCGAAGCATGGCAATTCTGAGGACAGTCGCCCGCCCCTTGCTCGCCTCCGTCTTCATCTCCGGCGGGCTCCGCACGCTTCGGGACCCGCACTCCGTGGCGGCCCTGGCAGATCCTGTTGCCCAACCCGTCGCAGGGCGCGTCCCGCCACTGCCGGACGACACGACACGACTGGTACGGATCAACAGTGCTGTCCAAATCGGAGCCGGCGCACTCCTTGCGGTCGGCCGCCTTCCGCGAGCCTCCGCCCTCGCCCTGGCCGTCTCGCTCGTGCCCACGACCCTGGCCGGTCACGCGTGGTGGAATGTCGAGGACCCTGGGGAACGCTCCCGTCAGCGTGTCCAGTTCTCCAAGAACCTGTCGCTGTTCGGCGGTCTGCTGATCGCGGCCGCGGACACCCACGGCAAGCCCTCTCTGGCCTACCGCTCACGAGCTGCGGCCGCTGTCGGTGCCCGCAGCGCACGCAAGGCCGGACATGCCGTGGGCGCCGCAGTCACAGACAGGGCGCACGGGGTCCGGTCAGCTGCCGGCGCCGTGCGTGAGCATCTTCCGGCCGTTTGACCACTCCGAGATCGGCCGGGGGAGCGCGGCTGCCGTACGGGGGAACGCAGGTGGGTGGCGCGTGCTCCTGCGGGAGAGCGGGAGGCGACGCAGCCGCGAGCGGATGGCTTCAGCCCCCGTTCCGGCATCAGCGCGGGCGGCCGTCCGGTTGTTTGCGTGCCCGTGGCGCCCGGGAAGCTCGACGAGACTGCCGAGGTGGCCCGATCACTCCGAGTCGCATGACCCGAGGCACGTGACCGGCTCGAACCGGAGTTCGGAGCACGAGGGGCGGCAAGGTGCGGGATGTGCCCTTCTCCTCCGCCCCAGCCCGCCCCCGAAGGCCTGGGACGAAAGGCGGAAACCGCGCCCGGACCCGGCGGAGCAGTAGCCCGGTGTCACGGAGTCGGCAGAGCGGCCTCATGTACGTCTCGTGCTGAACGGCCTGGCGCCAGCGCCGGAAGTGATTCTGTGGCGTTCAAGACACCACCGAGCGCCACGGACACGGACGGATCAGGCCAGCATGCCGGCCCGGAGCTTGCCCAGGGTGCGTGTCAGAAGACGGGAGACATGCATCTGGGAGACGTCCAGCGCGGCGCCGATCTGAGCCTGCGTCATCTCCTGGCCGAACCGCATCTCGATGATGCGGCGCTCGCGGTCGTCGAGCTCCTCCAGGAGCGGAGCCAGGGCGTGCAGATTCTCCACCGTCTCCATCGCGGCGTCCGGCTCACCCAGGACGTCGGCGAAGGTACGCGACGCTGTGCCCGTCGTCTCACCGGTATCGGTCGGCAGGTCCAACGAACCGGCGGTGTAGCCGTTGGAGGCGATGATGCCCTCGATGACCTCGTCCTCGGTGCGGTCCAGGTGGGCGGCCAGTTCCTTCGCCGTCGGATCGCGGTCCAGCCGGGTGGCGAGTTCGTCCTTGGCCTTGGCAAGTTCCACGCGGAGCTCCTGCAGCCGTCGCGGGACGTGGACGGCCCAGGTGGTGTCACGGAAGAAGCGCTTGATCTCGCCGACGATATAGGGGACGGCGAAGGTGGCGAACTCGACCTCGCGCGAGAGCTCGAACCGGTCGATGGCCTTGATGAGACCAATGGTTCCTACCTGGGTGATGTCCTCCATGTCCCCGCTGCCCCGGTTACGGAAGCGGCGCGCGGCGAACCGGACGAGAGAGATGTTCATCTCGATGAGGGTGTTGCGCGCGTACTGGTACTCGTGCGTGCCCTCCTCCAGGACCTGCAGCCGCTCGAAGAACAGCGTCGACAGAGCCCGGGCGTTCTGCGGGGCAACTTTGCCCGCGTCCTCGATCCACGGCAGCTCGCCTATGCGCTCCTGCGAGGCATCCGAAGTCTGCAACCCGTCAACCGGCGCGGCTCCGGCTGTCTGTTGAGTAATCACTGTGTAGCCACCCTCCCTGGTGCTGTACGGGATACCTGACGAGCCCCTGCCCCGCCCCCGCAGACCCATGCGCGAAGACGGCTCTTTTCTTGCTGCGCGGAAACAGTTGTCTCTGGACATCGTAGAATGAGCGGCGCCGTCCACCGGCGCGATCCTTTCGGGCGTGCCGCGCTGGATCGGGTACAGGCCCGTACGCTGGAGGCCGGCCGGGCCCGAGGGCGGCCCGGGTTTCGGCGCAGCACAATGAGAAACAGGATCACGTGGACAGATACGCTGCGGTCGAGCGGGAGCTGCGTAACGCCGCACCCCACCTGCTCCTCGACGTCGTCACGCAGGCTCTGCGGGAGCAGTACGCCGTGCAGAGCGTGGAGCTGCGGCTCGCCGACTACGGCATGACCACCCTCCAGGTGGTGTCAGAGGCGCCTCTCGCCGAGCCGGTGCACGTTCATGACAGCCCACAGGGTCGCGCCTTCGGAGTCCAGGAGCCCTATGTGGAGCCCCGGACCGCACCCGGCCCCCTGCACGTACATCTGCCGGTGACCGTCCGGGGGGACCGGCTCGGGGTTCTCACCGTCACCGGGCCGGAGGACGGTCTCTCCCGGGCGGACCTGGCGGAGATGCAGCAGGTCTGTGAGGCGCTCGGCCACGAGATCCTGGTCGCCGAACGGGACACCGACCTCTACCTCCTCGCCCGGCGCGCCACGAGGCTGACCCTGGCCGCGGAGATGCAGTGGCAGTTGCTGCCGGGCCGCTCCGTGTCCCGCCCCGAATTCAAGCTGGGCGCCCATCTGGAGCCCGCGTACGCGATCTTCGGCGACAACTTCGACTGGTCGGTCTCGGCCCATCACCTCACCCTCACCGTCACCAACGGCATGGGCACGGGGATGGAGGCGGCCCTCCTGACCAATCTCGTCGTGAGCGCGTTGCGCAACGCCCGGCGCGCCGGCCTCGGCCTCGCGGGCCAGGCCAGCCTCGCCGACCAGGCTGTCTACGCCCAGTACCGAGGCGCGCTGCACGCGGCGGTCCTGCTCCTCCGCTTCGACCTGGCCACGGGCGAGGTGGAGGCTGTGGACGCGGGATCCCCGCGGATGTGGCGGCAGCGAGGGCGCAGCGTCGAGTCCTGCGAGTTCGACGCGCAGCTCCCGCTGGGGATGTTCGAAGAGACGGAGTACGTCACTGAGCGTTTGCGCGTCGAACCTGGCGACCGGCTGCTGATCGGCAGCGACGGCGTCTACGACAGCGCGTCGGCGGCGGGAGAACGCTACGGGGAGCGCGCCATCGCCCGGTCGCTGTCCGCTCACCGCTTCCTTCCGTCCGAGCAGGTTCCGCTGGCAGTGCTCCGGGACCTGAGGGACCACCGAGGTGCCGCACCGCTGGACGACGATGCCCTGGTGGTCTGCCTGGACTGGTTCGGCCGGCAGCCGGCCACCGGCGGCACATCTGCGTGACCTGGCCTGCTTGCGGTCGGCCGGCCTCTATCCGGTCGACCGCAAGGGTCTCGCTCCACCGCTGTCCTTCCCGGAGGACGCGGACGCGTTGCGGAAGGCCCTGAGTCCTTCGAGGAGTGAGCGGCGCGCCTTGGCCGGCATGGCGTCGATCGTGGACATCAGTACCTCTTCCCGACGCATGCGCAGGTCGACGAGATACGCCTTGCCGTGGCTGGTCAGCCGGAGCTCCAGTTCCCGGCGGCTCACCGGGCTGGGGGCGCGCTCCACGAATCCCGTGGCCTGAAGCCTGTCGCACAGCCTGCTGACCGAGGGGGAGGCCGAACCCAGGGCGTCGGCGAGCATGCGCAGATTGATGCCCTCCTCCCGGTCCAGCGTGTACAGCACGCGGAGCTGCGAGGGGGATACGGGGCCGGTGGGTACGGCTTCACGTCCGTGCTCCCAGAGAACTTCCAGAAGTTCGACGAACTCGGAACCCTCACGCGCCGCATCCCGGCGACAGTGGTCGGGTTCGGGGTTCAGGCCCATATCGATGACACTCCGATCCGGCAGTTGTCTCACTCGTCCGTCTGGCCACCGGACCGAGCAAACGAGCCGGGCACTGATGCGCTCGTGTGGAAAGCCACGACGAAGGTTCCGGGACACGCGCGTGGCCCCGGATATCGTACCTCCGTCAGCAACGGTTTCCTGAGAGCACCACCTCCGGAGCCGGCCGGCCGACCCCTGGTGTGTTTCCCCATGGCAATAGTTGTCATGGGGTACGGTTTCGCAGTCGACATCCGACGCGTGATCATCCAGCGGTCATGGCCGCCCCACCCGGGGCGGCTACCGCTCCCCGGCCTGGAGCACTGACACCTATGACGCAAAGCCCGAGCCTCATCCTCACCGTCCGGCAGCCGATGGACTCGACCGCCGTCCTCACCGTCGCGGGCGAGATCGACGTGGACAGCGCGCCCACCTTGCGGACGAGGGCACTTGAGTTGATCAGACAGGGCAGATCACACCTGGTCCTCGATATGGCGCCCCTTCGATTCTGTGACTCCTCCGGCCTCAACACCATGATCGGCATCCTGCGGTATGCGAAGGACCGGCACGGGTCGCTGTCCGTGGCCGCCGCACCACCACACCTCGCGAGGCTGCTGGACGTCACGGGAGTCGGTGAACTGATACCGGCGCTTCCCAGCACCACCGATGCTCTGACCCTCATCGCGAGGCCCTGCGGCACACCGGGAGAGCACGGGACCCGTTAGACGAGCCGAGGCCCGCCGTCTCGCCGCCGCCCCCTCCGCCCAAGTACGGGACGTGGCGGGGGCCCGAGGGACGAACGGCGCTGCCGGCCGTACGCGGACGGCGGGCAGGTGCGACGAGTGCCCCTCCACCTGCGGGCTCGAAGGGCAGATCGTCGGATGCATGTCCGTTACGGGCCGCGCCAGAGATTGGCGAACGCCGTATTCTCGATGGCCCGCTTCTGACGTTCCGCCTCCAGCTCCATCACCGCATCATTGACGGCGACGAGCACTGTCGTCACGGCTTCGTCATCGAGGCTCGGCTCGTCCTCGGACGGTTCGCTCCGGATACCCACTGCCGATGCGAGGGCGACGAGAACGGGCTCGCTGGCTGCCCAGCGGCTCAAGGCCCGGCTACGAGAGGGTGAATCGGCCAGTTCCACGCGCTCGGCGCCGAACGGCGATCGGCCGCGTCGCTGCTGACGGAGCAGGCCGTTCTCCTCGAGGGCCGTCTGGTACGCCGCGGAGAGATCGTGCCCTCGCCGCCACAGCCAGTCCTCGACCCGCTCGTACGGCGCCTGACCATCGAGAACCGACCACGCACCGGCCAGGAGTCGATCAGCAGGCGCCGCTGGCCCGCCCGGGACGATCAGGTCGCCGTCCAGCGTGACGTCGGAAGCCGATGAGATGAGATCGATCAGTTCGGCTCCCGCGAGTGCGAGCGACAGGTCACCCTGTCCCACGGAATGGTCCAGGTCCACAGAGATGATGAACAGGTCCGTCGCCGTAGTCATGAACGGCTCCCCTCGGTTTTGTAGACACCGTGACGTCACTACCGGCGCGAGGCTGCCCCGCGTACGCGCAGTTCCAGTATCACTCCCCGCCGGGTGACCGATGCCATGCCGGAGGACAGGAATCTCGCCGTTCGAGGGCCGTGGCCCACAGGTTCACACGGCGCCGGCGAGGCCGGGACGGAATCGGGTAACGCGACCGGATACGGCGGCGGGCGGGGGTGAACAGCCCGCACGCATGACGCCCCCGGCATCGACCGGGGGCGTCATGCGGGGAGGCGACGTACGCAGGGGGATCAGGCCTTGTCCTGCATCGACCGGCGCGCGGGGTTGCCCTGCTGCGAGGCCTTGGGGTCCTTCTCGCCCGCCTTGGCGCGCACCCCCTTCTCGATGCGCTCACCGATCGACTTGTCGATGTTCGTCCAGTACTCGAAAGCCCGCCGCAGCACCGGCTCGGTCACTCCGTTGAGCAGGTGGCCGACGACGTTGTCCACCAACCGGTCCCGCCCGGCGTCGTCGAGGACCTTGCGCACCATGGTGCCTGCCTGGCCCCAGTCGTCGTCCTCCGCATGCGAGACGTAGGCCGCCCGGGTGATGTCTCCGTCGGTGTGCCAACTCGGCGGGTTGCCGTAGCGGTCGGTGTCGGCTGCCGGGCCACCCTTCGAGTTCGGGGCGTAGACGGGATCGGTGGTCTTCCGATACGCCATCGCTCCGTCCTTGGAGTACGTGTGCACCGGGACGACGGGCGCGTTGACAGGGAGCTGCTGGTAGTTGGCCCCGATGCGGTAGCGGTGCGCGTCCGCGTAGGAGAACAGCCGTGCGAGCAGCATCCGGTCCGGGCTCGGGCCGATACCGGGGACCAGGTTGTTCGGCTGGAAGGCCGCCTGCTCGATCTCCGCGTGGTTGTCGGTGGGGTTACGGTCCAGAGTCATCCGCCCCACCTCGACCAGCGGGTAGTCGCCGTGCGGCCACACCTTGGTCAGGTCGAACGGGTTGAACCGGTAGTCCACCGCGTCCTCGTACGGCATGACCTGGACGTACAGCGTCCAGCTCGGGAACTCGCCGTCGCGGATGTGCTCGAACAGATCACGCGTGTGATAGTCCGTGTCGGCGGAAGCCATCTGGTCGGCCTCGTGCTGGGTGAACGTTTCGACGCCCTGGTCGGTCTTGAAGTGGTACTTCACCCAGAAGCGCTCACCCTGGGCGTTGATCCACATATAGGTGTGGGAGGTGTAGCCGTTCATGTGACGCCAGGTGCGCGGGATGCCACGATCGCCCATGAGCCAGGTGACCTGGTGGGCGGACTCGGGCGAGAGCGTCCAGAAGTCCCACTGCATGTCGTGGTCGCGGAGATTGTTGTCCGCACGACGCTTCTGGGACCGGATGAAGTGCTGGAACTTCATCGGATCCTTCACGAAGAACACGGGGGTGTTGTTGCCCACCATGTCGTAGTTGCCTTCGCTGGTGTAGAACTTCACCGCGAAGCCGCGAGGGTCGCGCCAGGTGTCGGGGCTGCCCCGCTCACCGGCTACGGTCGAGAACCGGATGACCAGGTCGGTCGTTGTGCCGGGCTGGAAGAGCGCGGCCCTGGTGTATCCGCTGACGTCCCCGGTCACCTCGAAATGTCCGAAGGCCCCGCTGCCCTTGGCGTGCGGCTGACGCTCGGGGATGCGCTCCCGGTTGAACTGAGCCATCTGCTCGATCAGGTACGAGTCCTGCAGGAGGATCGGGCCGCCCGGGCCGACGGTGAGCGAATGTTCATCGCTCTCGACGGGGGTGCCGGAGTCAGTAGTGGTCGGCTTGTGCGAGGTGTCGGTCACTTTGTTTCCCCTTCGTCGTGGGGTGTGTGAAACGTCGGTAGGGCTGGGGACACGGGTCGGACGAGGCCGAGACCGGACGTAGAGCCCCGCACGGGACGGCTGCGCCACCCGGTGTCTCCCCGTTTTCCCGCCTTAGCCGGACCAGTAACCGGTATCAACATAGTTAAACCTGGACAAGCTGGCCATCGGAAGGTGCGCCTCCACCCTCACCTTCTACGGAACCGTGGCCTAGGCGAGGCCCTCGATCGTCTCCCCCGTCGTGGCCCCTCTTGCGCACCGAGCAGCCGTCTTCCGCCGCGGGTGATGGTCGCGGGGCAGGAGATGAGGCCCCCGGCAGAGCACCGAGTGTTCCTCCACCAGGTCCCGCCGCACGCGGATGCCGTCGAACAGGGTGCGGACCGCATCGCCTCGCCCGTCATGCTTGCTGGCACAGTCGTCCTCATCGCAGTGCTGGTGTACGCCGAGCTGCTGGTGCGCCGGATGGACCGCCGGACGAAGAGGGGCGTCGGATCGGGAGCCACGGAGAGCAGGGCGTGCTCCTCACGATCCTCCAGCTCCTTCCACCACTCGGCGTGGGCACGGGCGGCGGCGTCACCGAACACCCGCAGTCCGGCGTGGAACAGGTCCGACATCGAGGTTGACGAACTGCGCGCCACCGCAAACCTCTGCAACCACTGCGAGGGCTTCGACCGGAACTACTGGTGGAACCCGCTTGAGTGCAAGGACTCCGCCGACGAGGCCGCCTTCCGCGACCGGACCAGCAGGCCCGGATTCGAGAGTCCGGCAGCCCCAGGAATCATGGCGGCGCACCGGAGGACCTGCATGTCACCGTGCACATCCAAGACTGAGCTCCCGCCCGGTATTCAGCCAGGCCCGATGGCTTTGTGCCATTCGTCAGCAATTCGCCTTCGACATCACCAAAGCCGCGCTACACAAGAGGGCTGGGGCAGGCGCCTGCCGCTCCAGCGTTCTGGTTCCGGGGAGGTCAGGCGGTTGCTGACGATCAATGTGGCTGTGCTGCTCGCGGTCATCGTCGTCATACGGTTGCGCCGGCGTACGCATTCGCGGAGTCGGCTGGACGAGAAGTTCACCGTCGTCATCGTTCTGGCCCTGGGAGTGCTCATCGCACCGACACCGGTGGGCCGCGGAATCATGGACTTCCTCGGCCGGCTCGCGAGCGGCGTCACCCAGGCCGGCCGGTGAGCCCCCGTCCACGCCAGGGCCGGGCGGTGGCGAGCAGGCGCCCGCCGGCACGGCGACGGACCCGCAGGCCGAGCAGGCGTCGACAGCGAGCGGATGACCGGCTGATCGGCCTCCTCGTGACCGCGGCTCTGGCCGTCGCCCTGGTGGTGGCCATCGTCAACTGGCTACTGGTCAACTGGTGGATCCTCGTCGTCATCGGCGTGCTCGCCGTGCTGGCCGGCGGAGGCTGGCTCTATCGGAAGCAGCAACACGGGCAGTGGGAAGCGGTGCGCGCACAGGGCCTGCGCTACGGCCTGCCCCAGTTGGACGCCCTGCACCACTCGCAGTTCGAGGATGCGGTGCGCGACCTGATGCACCGGGACGGCTGCCGCAACGCCGTCCGAGTCGGAGGCGGCGGAGACCTGGGCGCGGACGTGAAGGCCACCGACCCCTACGGGCGGCGCTGGGTGATCCAGTGCAAGCACCGGCGCAAAGGTCTCGCCGGCTCCGCGGTGGGGACTCCGGACCTCCAGGTCCTCAACGGCACCGCCCGCCAGGTCCACGGCGCCGACGTCGCGGTCATCGTTACGAACGGCCGCGTCACCGGGCCGGCCGGGGACTTCGCCAAGCAACAGCGCCTTCACGTCGTCGACCGCCACACCCTCGCCGAATGGGCCGCCGGCTCCCGCCCACTGTGGGAGCTGCTGCGCGCCGTCCCGCCGCCACGCAAACCAACCTCTCTTTCCTAGGGGGCAGCAGCAAGGGGTTTCATCCGGGACGGCCTGATCAGCCGCGCGGGGGCTACGGCCAACGCCCAGCCCGCCGTGCGGGCGGAGTGCGAAGGCATCCCGTTGGAGTGAAGGAGCTTGCAGACCCAGGCCTGACTCGCTATCTCGATACCGGCGGCGGCACCCGCATCCACCCTGTCGGCCAGGAGTGCGTCGAAGCACGCCACCGGCGTCCGCTGCAGGTCAGGCGGAGGAATGTCTACCGCTGGACCTCCGGAGGCGGTGGGGTGCTGCCCCGGAAACCGGTCGGCTGGCGATATCCAGCGGCCGGGCCGGGCTGAGCGGCTTTCAGTCGCTCAGCGAAGGACCGTGCAGCCCGCCGCGCCGCGGGTGTTGTGGCTCCTCCACGAACTGCCACAACAGGACTCAGATATCTGATCAGACTTGCATGTGTGGTTGGTCTGCCGCTAGCGTCCAGGTACGGCAACGCCCAGATTCCCAAGGAGGCCGGCCATGCTGCTCACCACCGGACAGGCCGCCGAGGAGCTGGGCTGTGCGATCACCACTTACCGGCGTCTCGTCAACGCGGGCGTACTTCCCGGCCTCTCCCGGCGGGGCGTTCGCGTGATGACACCGCTCTGGGTCGTCCAGGCCCTGCGGGAACGCACCCCTGCGCCCGTGAACCGTCTGGATACCGACCTGCTCGGGGTCCTGCGTGTCGACTCTGCACGCCAGGTCGAGGACACCGGCCGGCAGTGGGTCGGCTACGCAGCAGACCTCAGTCCCGGTGACCTTCTCAAGGGCTTGAGGGGCTGGTGGCGCTGCGATGCCGCCAGCCTGGCGGCCGGGGGAGTGCTGCCGGTGACGGTGTCGGGCTACGTGGTGGCCGTCCTGACCGGCCTGGACAGGTGGGAGAAGGGCGAGGGTGGGCGGCACGCCTTTCCGGACGCAGTCCTGGCCGGATATGTCACCGACCTGGCCACCCCTGTAAAGCACCTGACTGCACCGCGACAAACCGACCGGGATATCGCGGACCTCCTCCTGGGTACCCGCTTGCCCTCGCTGTCGAGCGGCGCGATCGCGTACGTCTCCACCCGTAGCAGTACCACCAACTGACCTGCAGGCCCAAGGGATCGTGATGGACGCAAAGACCTACAACGCACAGCTGGCCGAGCTGCGGTCCCTACGTGACGACATCAAGAAGACCCAGGCCACCCTCGTCAAACTCGAGACCGACCGCGCCCGGCAGATCACCGCGCTGGCCGGATACGAGAAAGCGAAGGCAGAGCGCATCGCGCCCGCGGCCGGACTCAGCCTTGCCGACATCGTGGCGATCGCCCCGATCCTCGCCCCCGACCGGCTCACCAACACCGCATCAACAGCCCAGACCGGCGCAGCCGTCTCATCCCCTCAGCCCCCTGGGGAGACAGTGCCCAGCGGCATCGAACACGCCCAGGTTCAGGCCCAGGAGGGCACGGTCGCCCCGGCTATGACCCGACCCACCCCTGAACCAGCAGCGGAACCCGAACCGCCCGCAGCTCCTTCTGCGCCGCCGACAGTGCCAGCCCCGGCCGCAGCCGCTCCTCTCGTGGCCCATGGCGCGCAGCGCACCCTTCCCAACCTCCCTGCGGGCGCCGACGGGGACCGCTGGTTCGCCCACACCGCGAAGCTTGCCTCCACGCACCCGAACTTCACCCAGCAGGCCCGCAGTACCGTCTTCCTCGACACCGAGACCGGTGTGCTGGTCCATCGCGACCAGACGTTCCGCCTGGACCTGCAGGCCGCCAGTGCCGCAGAAATCCTGAACACCGTCTTCGCCGTCCTGCCGGACGGCGTCGAACGGATCTACATCACCGCGGGTGCCCCCTGGCACCGCCAGGCCGACCAGCACCCCTTCCTGAAGGACGCCGTCGGAGCCTGGCTGAACGCCCCCACCCCGGGCTGGCGCACCGACACCGGCCGCGGCAAGGACCGCATGGCCGGCCACTTCGTCCACCCCCGCAACCCAGTGGGCCGCTACCAGCGCGAGCATGGCGAGCAGCATGTGGAGATCCGCTCGGCGGGGGAGTGGTTCGACACTGACGGCGCCGAACCAGCTACCATCCGCGATGCGTTCGTCCTGCTCTGGAAGGCACTGCGCCGTCACTGGCCTGACGCCGTCCTGATGGGCTCTCCGTCCCAGACGGGACGGGACCTGTGGACCCGCACCATCCCGGCCAAGGGCCAGTACGCCGAGGGCTACCCCGTCCTGTCCGAAGAGCTCCGCGGGCTCTTCCACTCGACGGCCGGACAGGGCCGCACCGAACTCATCACCCCGCCCCGCGTCCCCGCACAGCTGCCCGCCCTGGTCGAGTACGACAGGACCTTCGCCTACGCCAAACACACCTGGAAAGCCGGAGTCGGCGCCCCCCGCCGTGTCACAGCCGCGAGGTTCGCCGCCTGGTCGGAAAAGGAGCAGACCAAGGCCCTGTTCGCCTGCGGGCACTGGCACGTCCGCGTCACCGTCCCCGAGGCCTGGGACCACGTGGGCATCCTCCCCGCGCCCGCTCCCGGCGACCGCGCCTGGCACTACCCGGCCACCCCCGGCACCACGTTCACCACCTGGGCGGGCGGACCCGAAATCCACACCGCCCTGTCCAACCCGCGCAGCCCGTGGAAGATCGAAATTCTCGACGGCATCCTCTTCGACGACGGCAAGCCCCTGGACGACTGGTCCAAGAAGCTCAAGGAAGCCTGGTCCTCCCTCACCGCCCAGGCCGACCTGAACGGCGACCCCGCCCAGCGCACCGCCGCGCACCTCGCAGCCCGGGCGGTGCGCGCCATCCTTCTCTACGGCATCGGCGCCTTCGCCCAACGCCCCCGCACCGTCACCGGCACCACCCCCCGCACCGCGGAGCGTGATGTCCCCGCGGACGCCGAGATCATCGGCTTCGACGACCAGACCATCACCTGGCAGCGCCCCACCGGCTTCACCCGAGACCCCAACGCCCACCCCGAATGGGCCGCCCACATCTGGTCCTCCGCCCGAGCCGCCCTGCTCTCCCAGCGCCACCGCGACGACGACACCTACGCAGGAGCCCTTCACGCCCCGCCCGGCAGCGTCGTCGCCTTCCGCACCGACGCCGTCTACCTCACCCTGCCCCAGAACTGGCCCTACCACGGCCAGCCCGGCGACTACCTGAACAAGGGCCGTCTCACCGGCCCCATCACCGCCCCCACCACCGAAGACGAACTCCTGACCCTGCGCGACAAGGGCCGTACCACCCCGCAGCCCGCACCCAACAACGAGGGTGCCTGATGCCGCCCCGCCGCCGGGCCACCCCCGCGCGCACGCATCGCAACGACGCAGCCCAGCTCGCCGACCGGCTCCAGGCAGCCGGCTACACCAAACGCGACATCGCCCGCATCATCAACCGTGACCCCTCCCTGGTCTCCCAGTTCTACACAAAGAACAAAGGCGCAGCCTTCGTCCCCGCCCTCACCCAGGTCCTCGCCGCCATCCAAAGCGCAGGCATCACCGACACCACCGAACTTGCGGCCATCGCCGCCGGGCATATCACCCGCCGCACGACGGCCGCCGGCACCAAAGCCCGCGTCCGAACGAGAGCACTCCTCATCACCCCCACCGGCACCGGATCCGGCCGTGTCGCAGCACAGGCAATCGCCTCCGGATCCGCCCGCCTGCGCCCCCTCATCGCCGAAGCTGCCCATCAGGGCCTGCGCCTGGCCTTTACCGTGCGCCTCGCCAGGACTGGCTACGTGCACGCCTCCGGAAGCCGCACCGATTCGCCCGGTATCCGCCGCGATGTCGTCCAGCGCACCGACCACACCGAAGAGCGCTCCTACGGATCGGCTGCCACCGGCGGGTTCGATGCTGCGGACTTCGCCCGCCGCGTCGACCAGAGCGGCGGAGACGTCACCACCGCCATCCACGAATGGCTCGTGGACACCGGCCGTATCCACCCCGGCGCCCACATCACGCACCTGGAAATCCGCACCTGGCGCCCCCGCTGACCCGGCCCCAAGCGGCGGCTCGCGAGATGCGAGTTTCTCGCGGTCGTACCCCCGCCGTACGCCGGGGGCGACCGGGCCCAGCCGGGCAACCTCTTGTGCTTGCGCGTCAGCCCTGCGCTTCGGCTCGCAGACCGTCGCCCGGCTGGACAAGCCAGGCCAGGAGCCGAAGGAGATCCGCACCACCGGCTTCCCCGAACTCGACGGCGCCCCCGGAGGCATCTTCCCCGAGGCCCCCGCCCTCGGCGACGCCGCCAACTTCGGCAACGCCGCCATGCTCGCCGGCCGCGTCGACAGGACCGAGGCAGAGCTCACGCACAACGCCTCCACCTTCGTCCATGGCACGCGTCAGTACGACCCCGTCGTCCTCAACGCAACCGGCGTGTGGCAGGGCCGTAGCGTCACCTGGTCGGCCACCGGCAAAGCGTGTGAGATGCGGGTGAGCCTGACCGAAGGCCGGGTCTTCGCCTTCCGACCGGGCGCTTCGGCGCTGCGGTCGGGGCCGCTGTTCCGCCCCGCGGGTGAGGGCCTGCGGCCTGGACCACCCTGCCCGCGGCGGGAGCAGGACCGTGGGCGGTGACGGCAACAGAACCAACGCCGAAAGGGCTGCCCGATACCGCACAGCGGGCATCGGACAGCCCCCCGTGCGCGGCGAATGTGCGCGCCGCACCGGTCCGTTGTGCGGCGGCCCCTCAGGCACCCGCCGCCGACTGGGCCTCGGCCGCCGCGCGGTACAGTCGGCGCAGCCGCACCACACCCAGGTCGTGCTGGTACAGATTCTCCCGCTGGTCGGCGTCGGACGGCATGGCCTCCAGCATCAGGCGGTCCTGCTCCAGGACCTCCCAGTGGCGCTTCTCGATCAGCGTCCTGTACAGGAAGCGCCAGGACGCCCGCTGCCAGTCCTCGACACGGCGATAGCGCCAGAAGAAGACACCGGTACGCTGCTCGTCCACCGGGCAGACCATCCCCACGATGCCGAACGGTCCGCCGGGGCCGGCCGACGGCGGGTACGGGATGGACAGGTCGACCCAGTCCACGCCGGTGCGGCACAGCTCCACCCAGTCGAAGTTGACGCCGCGCTGGTCGGTCTTCTCGAAGAAGTAGCCGCGACCGGTCTCCTGGATACGGAACTTGGCCGTCGTGTCACCGTCGAACATCGTGTGCGAATCGTGGTGAAGAAACGCGCCGTGCATCGGGTCGAGCAGGTTCTCCACGGCGTAGCGCCACGGCGCGTCCCATTCGGCGTAACACAGGAACGCGTCCACCTCGGGGTCCGTCAGCGGCTCGGGCAGCGTCAGCGCGGCCGGCTCAGGGTGCTCCTCGTCCCCGAAGTAGGCGAGGATCGCGCCCGCGACCTCGCGTACCGGCAGCGAGGTGACCAGCTTCTTGCCCTCCAGACTGCAGCCCGGCAGCCCGGGAACGGAGGAGACCGTGCCGTCGGTCTCGACCTCGACACCGTGGTACCAACAGGCGACCCGGTCACCCAGGTGCTTGCCGAGCGAGAGCGGCGCACCACGGTGCGGGCAGCGGTCGGCGAGCATGGACAGAGCGCCGTCCGGGCGGCGGAACAGCAGCCACTGCTCGCCGAGCGCGGTCACCTTGCGCATCGCGCCGGGGGCTACGAAGTGCGAGGGGACAACGGCATGCCACTGGTTGCGCAGACCGGTGGCGTAGATGTGGTCCGCCGTGGCGGAGGGCGACAGCGTCATGGTCAGGCTCCCAGTCGGTTCATCTCAGCGCGGAAGGATTCCTCGGTCCACGGGCTGCCGTCGGCGGCGTGGACCTGGCGGGCGTTGAGTCCGCGCACCACGTCGGCCAGCTCGTGGCCCTCCTTGGTGAAGACCTCCTCGAGGGTCGCGGCGAGCTTGTACTCGTACGGGGTCGGCTCGTGCGTACGGGACTGGTGGACGTCGAGGTACGGCCAGGTATCGGTCACAGTGTCTCCTGAAAGTGCGGGGGAGGGTGTCACAGGTCGAGGACGAGCCGGCTCCGTGGGGCGCACCGCGAGACGCAGATCATCATCGTGGCGCAGGTGGCACGTTCGGCCTCGCTGAGCAGGAAGTCGCGGTGGTCGGGGGTGCCCTCGATCACCCGGGTCTCGCAGGACCCGCAGATGCCGTCGCGGCACGAATTCGGTGGGTCGATCCCGGCAGCCTCGGCGGCATCGAGGACGGAGGTGCCGACGCCGACGGTGAGGGTCACGCCCGAGGCGCGGCACTCGACCTCGAACTCCTCGTCGTCGCGGGTGCGTTCCACGGTCGGCGCGGCGAACCGCTCCAGGCGCAGCCGGTCCTCGGGGCAGCGTGCCTCGACGGCCGCGAGCAGGGGCTCGGGACCGCAGGAGTACACCAGCGTGCCCTCGGGCAGCTCCGCGAGCGCGGCATCCAGATCGATGTGACCCACTTCGTCCTGCGGGACGAGCGTGACATCACCGCCGAGCGCGGCGAGTTCCGAGGTGAACGCCATCGACGTCCGGGCCCTGCCGCCGTAGACCATCCGCCAGGTGGTACCCCTGCGGGCCGCCTCCCTGGCCATCGCCAGCAGCGGAGTGATCCCGATGCCTCCGGCGACGAACAGGTAGGCGCCGGCATCCTCCAGCGCGAAGTGGTTGCGCGGCTCGGAGACCGTGACCGGCTGCCCGGGGCGCAGCTGTGTGTGCACGAACCGCGAACCGCCTCGCGAGGAAGGCTCGTTGAGCACACCGATGCGGTAGACGTCCGGCACGTTCGGGTCGCCGCACAGGCTGTACTGGCGTACCTGGCCCCCGACGTGGATGTCGAGGTGCGCGCCGGGCGTCCAGGCGGGCAGGGGTTTGCGGTCGGGGTGGGTCAGTTCGACGGAGAGTACGCCCTCCGCCTCCCAGGTCATTCGATGGACGACCAGCTGCAGCGAATGCTCGCTCATGGCCTGTTGCCTCCTTACCGGCAGTACGCGCGACCGGGCTACTGGCCCGGGATCCTCACGGGCGGGGTGAACGGGACCTTCATCGGTCCGAGTGCCGTCAGATCGACCTCGACGAGCGTCGGACCTTCGGAGGCGATGGCCTCGCCGAGTACCGGGCCGGCGTGCTCCTCGGCGGCGATCCGCAGGTACGGCAATCCGCAGGCGCGGGCCAGCAGTTCGAAGTCGGGAGTGGCCAGGTCCACCCCGGAGCGGCGCTCGCTGTAGCGGTCCTGCATGTTGCGCAGCACTCCGTAGCCGCCGTCGTTGAAGACGATCAGGGTCAGCCGGGGCCGTTCCTGGGCGAGGGTGAGGAGTTCGCCGAGGTGGACGGCGAGTCCGCCGTCGCCGGCGATGACGACCGTGGGTGCGTCGGGCCGCGCGAGCGCCGCACCGATGCCCATGCCGAGCCCTTGTCCGATGCCGCCGCCGCGCGGGAAGACGTTGTCCCGCGGGTCGTAAATCTCCAGCAGCCTGTTGCCCCAGCTGCTGGAGGGGATCGTGACGTCGCGTGCCACTACTGCCTCGCGGGGCAGCGCGGCGCGGATCGCGTCGCAGATCGCGGCCTGGGGTCCGATGTTGTCGTGCAGAAGCGCCCGCACCTCGGTGCGTACCGCGCCCACGCGGTCCGTCCAGCCGCTCTCCGCGGGCCGGGTGTGCGGCAGCAGGGCGGTCAGGGCGGCGGCGGCATCGCCGTGCAGCGCGTGGGTGGCGGGGTACACCCGGCCCAGCGCGTCCCTGTCGATGTCGATCTGGATGTGCGCCCCGGGGAGTTCCAGCGTGTAGTCGGCTGTCTCGTTCGAGCGGAAGTGCGTGCCGATGGTGAGCAGCACGTCCGCGTCGGCGAGCAGGGCGCGGACCGCGGGGGTGGTGGCGAAGTTGCCGATGACCTGCTTGTGGTCCTCGGGCACGGCGCCGCGACCGGAGTTCGAGGTCAGCAGTCCCGCTCCGGTCGCCTCCAGCAGCCCGGCGAGCTCGCCGCCGGCGGTTGCAGCGCCGCCGCCCGCCCAGACCAGCGGGCGTCGTGCGGAGGCCAGGAGGGCGCCGGCCGCGGCCAGTTCGCTCTCGGTGGGAGCCGGTACGACGGCTGCGGGGAGCTCGGCGGACTCGTCGGTCTGCGCCGCGAACTGGAGGTCGATCGGCCACTCCACGCTCGCCGGTCCGCCCGGCGCGGTGAGCGCCGCACGGGCCGCCTCGCGCAGGATGCGGCCCGCCTGCTCGGCGTCCTGCACACTCGCGGCGTGGGCGGAGACCGCCTTCAGCATGCCGAGCTGGTCCTTGGTCTCGTGGATGAATCCCCGTCCGCTGCCGAGGAATTCGCTCTCCACCTGGCCGGTGATGTGCAGGACGGAACTGCCCGCGCTGAGCGATTCGATCAGGGATCCGGCCGCGTTGCCGGCTCCCGTGCCGGTGGAGGTCAGTGCGCAGCCGAGCGTGCCGCGGGCACGTCCGTAGGCGTCGGCGGCGTTCACGGCGGACGCTTCGTGCCGCACGGGCACGAAACGCAGTTCGCGGTCGACGGCTTCGACGAGCGGCAGGTTGTGCACGCTGACGATGCCGAAGACGGTGTCGATGCCGAGTTCCCGAAGGACGGCGACGAGGAGATCGCCTCCGTTGTCGTAACGCATGGTGTCTCCTCAGAGGATGGAGCGGCCGACGCCGCCGCAGACGTCGATGCTGGTGCCGGTGATGTACGAGGCGAGGGGCGAGAGCAGGGTGAGGACGGCGAACGCGACCTCTTCGGCCCGGCCGAGCCGGTCGAGGGCTATGCCTCGGTCGGCGGCCAGTTCCGCCTGCCAGTCCTCGTAGCTCCTGCCGGAGTCCGCGGCTGCGTAGCGCCTCGTCCACTGGCCGGTGTCGATGAGGCCGAGGCAGACGGAGTTGACCCGGATGCCCTCGCCGGCGAGTTCGGCCGACAGGGACTTGGAGAGGTTGAGGATGCCCGCCCGGGCGGCGCTCGTCGTGATCAGCCGGGGCTCGGGCTGCTTGGCCAGTACCGCGTTGATGTTGACGACGCTCGCCGCGCCGGAGGCGGCGAGGTGCGGGCGCGCGGCCTGCAGGGGATTGAGCACCCCGGCGAACTTCAGCTCCAGCTCGTCGCGCCAGTCCTCGGCGGTGGAGTCGTCGAGACCCTTCATCCGGGACTGTCCGGCGTTGTTGACGAGTCCGTCGATGCCGCCGAACTCCTCGGCGGTGCGGCGGACGAAGTCGCGCACGGCGTCGGCGTCGCGGACGTCGCAGACTCCGGTCAGGAGGCGGTCGTGCCCGGCGCCGAGTTCGGCCGCCACCTTGGCGAGCCGGTCGGCGTCACGGCCACAGGTGGCGACGCGGGCACCCTCGTCGAGGAGGGCGCAGACCGTGGCCAGGCCGACGCCCGAGCTTCCGCCGGTGACCACAATGGTGCGGTCGGCGAGTCCCAGATCCATAACTCGTTTCTCCTGCAGTTCAGTTCATGGTGAAGCCGCCGTTGACGGCGATCACCTGTCCGGTCAGGTAGCGGGATTCCTCGCCGAGCAGGAAGGAGACGATCCCGGTGAGGTCGTCCGGCTGCTGCGGCCTTGAGATGGCCCGGTTCATGCGGTAGAGGTCGTGCCGTTCGGCGGGCACGGTCTCGGTCGCCTCGCACTCGGTGAGCCCGGGGGCGACCGCGTTCACGGTGATCCCCTTGTCTCCGAGTTCGCGTGCCATGGCCCGGGTGAGTGCGATGACCGCACCCTTGGAGGCGATGTAGTGGGCGAGCCGGGGGGATCCGTACAGCGCGGCGTCCGAGGCGATGTTGACGATCCGCCCAGGTGTCGCGAAGAGCGGGTACAGGGCCTTCGCCACCAGCCAGGGGCTGCGGGCGTTGACCGCCATCAGCCGGTCCCACACCTCGATGTCGATGTCCTGGAACTCCTTGCCGCCCACACCGTTGGCGAGGGCCGCGTTGTTGACCAGGCCGTACACGGGGCCGATCTCGCGTACGGCGGCGGCCAGCGCGGCCACCGAGGTGGGGTCGGCCACATCGCAGCGCACGAAGCGGGCGTCGATGCCTTCCGAGCTCAGTTCCGCGACGGCGTGCTCGCCCCGTTCCCGTTCCAGTTCGGCGACGACGACCCGGAAGCCGTCGGCGCCCGCCCGGCGGGCCATGGCCAGGCCCAGGCCACGGCCCGCACCGGTGACGACGACTGTGCGAGCGTCGGCCGGGGGCTGGTCAGCCACGGGTGACGCCGTGCATCGGCGAGTACTCGGGGTAGGTCGGCACCTGCGGCTTCTGCGTGCCGATGACGACGCAGAAGAGGGCGTCGGTGTCGCCCTCGTTCTTGAGCGAACGGGTCACTCCGGCGGGGACCACGATCATGTCGCGGTAGCCGAGGGTGCGGTACTCGGCCTCGTCGGGACCGCGGTGGATGCCGACCTTGACCTCGCCCTCCAGGACGAAGAACGCCTCTTCGACATCGTGGTGGGTGTGGGCCGGGCCTTCGGCACCGGGCGGCAGCAGCATGTTGGAGAAGGTGAACCCGCCGGACGGGAGGATCCGGCTGTCGCTCTCGTGGTTGCCGGTGGCGCCCGAGCCGACGTAGCGGATCTGGCCGCGACGGAACTGCGCGCCGGCCTTCTCCTGGAAGGAGAGGGTGTCGAAGTCCGCCACACGGGAGGCCTTGGTGGCGATGAGGGAGTCGGTGTACGCGGAGAGGTCGTCGCCGTTGTCGTACGCGTCGGTGGTCAGAGGCATGGTGGAGGCTCCTACTCGGGGATGGATGCGGTGATGCGGAGGTGGGAGAGCACCCAGGCGTTGAAGTGGCCCGGCTGCTCCTGGTTGGCCAGGTGACCGGCGTCCTTGACGATCACGTAGGCGGTCCTGTGGATGGCTCCGGCGATGGCCTGGCTCGCGTCGATGCCGGTGACCCGATCCTGCTCGCCGCAGAGCACGAGGGTGGGCGCGGCGATCGAGGGGAGTTCGGCGCGCAGATCGGCGGCGGCCATGGACTCGGCGGCGTACGCGTAGCCCGGCAGCCGTACCGAGGCGGCCATGGTGTCCACGACCCGGCGTACGAGTTCGCCGGGGGCGCCCGGCGACACCAGCCGCGGTCCACGTCCCTCGGCGAAGGCGCGCGGGCCGAGCTCGGCGAGCTCGGTGGCCCGGGCCCGCATGCCCTTCGCCTTCGCCTCGTCCGTGCCGGAGCCCGCGCTGGAGTCGGCGACGATCAGCGAGGCGACGAGCTCCGGGTGGCGTGAGGCGAGCCGTAGCGCGATCACACCGCCCCAGGACACTCCGAGGACGTGCGCGGTCGAGGCGCGGTCACGGATGAGAGCGGCTGCCGCGTCCGCGTAGTCGTCCAGACCGAGCGGGCCGAGCGGGTCGGGCGACTTCGCGTAGCCGGGTGCCTCCCAGGCCACGACCCTCGCGTACGAGGAGAGTTCGGCGAGCTGCGGCGCGAACGCTGCCGACGACGAGCCGATCCCGTGCAGGCACAGCAGCAGGGGGCCGTGGTCACCGGCCTCTTCGACATGGACGTCGGGGCGGAAGTCGGCGCGGGCGTTCACAGGATCTGGCCCGTCCGTCCCGCCAGCGCGGCGAGGCTGCGCAGGACCGCGTACGGCACCACCTGGCTGGTGGCCGGATTACCCGGGTCGGGCAGGTGGGCGACCTCGAAGCGGTACGCACCGTGCGCGCCGGACGCCTCGATCAGATGGCGTGTGCGGTGCGCCGCCGGGTCGGCGACGACCTGGACCCGCACAGTGTCCAGGTCGCCGACCGCCAGCGCGACCGACGCGGCCACGTTCGTCGATTTGGGGAACTTGACCGGGACCTCGCGAGCGGTGCCGGACATGACCACGACCGGTCCGGTCGCCGACCGGATCCGGGCCAGCAGGTCCTCGTCCATCCAGGGCTGTTCGAGAGTGGAGGGCAGCTTCGTGGTGGTGAGGCGCACCTCGTCGAGCGGACCCAGGGAACGTGCCGCCTGGAGGAGGTCGAGACCCCCGACGGCACCGCTGGTGAAGTACACCCGGCCGGGTCCCGCCGCGAGCAGCCGCTTCGCGAGGTCCTCGTCGGTCAGCGCTCCGGTGGAGGCGATCAGCAGATCGGTGCCGGATTCCAGCACCCGCTCGCCCCACTCCCGTACGACACCCTGGCCCGCGGCCTCGACGATCAGGTCACAGGTCTCCAGGGCCTCCTCGAACGTGGCCTGCCGCGCCGGTGCGGCTTCGCCGAGCGGACGGTTGTCGACGACGCACACCAGCTCGGCGCCGCCCACCCGCCCTTCGGCGAGGGCGGCGCCGACGACCCGGCCGATCGCGCCCCAGCCGACGATGCCGACCTTGCGTACGGTGCTCATGCGGAGGCCTCCTGGGCGTCGAGGGGAGCGAGCGGGCCGGGGTCCGGCGCGCCCGCCATGTGGCAGCGGATCTCCTTGGACGGCGGTCCCGCCGTCCCCCACAGGTCGGACAGGTCCGGAACCCGCCGCCACACCCGGGCGATCCAGGCGTCCTCGACGATCTGGGCGACCTCGGAGGTGTACTCGCAGACCAGCCCGGACGGGTCGGTGAAGTAGGAGAAGGTGTTGTTGCCGGGGCCGTGCCGGCCGGGCCCCCACTGGGGGGTGATGCCGTGGTGGCGGAGCCGGCCGAGGCCACGCATGAAGTGGTCGACCGAGGTCATCTCGTACGCCACGTGGTTGAGCGAGGTCCACTCGGCCTGGTTGAAGGCGATGCAGTGGTGGTCCGCGTTGCAGCGCAGGAAAGCCATCTGGTGCTCGGACCAGTCGGAGACGCGCAGCCCCAGCACCTCGCAGTAGAAGGTGACGGCGGCGTCGATGTCGGTGGTGTTGAGCACGGCGTGCGTCACCCCGACGGGCACGGCGCCGTCCCGGCCGCGCGGCACGACCGCCTCGACCTGGGCGCTGATCTCGATGAGGCGCCCCTCGGGATCGGTGAACCGCAGCCCGTAGCCGCCGCCCGCCTGATGCAGCGGGCCGGGCCCGAAGACGGGGACGATGCCGCGTGCGTCGAGGCGCCGCGCGGCCTCGTCGACCTCGGCAGGGGTCGCGACGGCGAACGAGAGGCGGCCGAGGCCGAGCTTCTCCCGCTCGGCGAGGTGGAGGACGTGGTGCTCGTCGCCCGTTCCGCGCAGCCAGCGGGCGCCGGTGTCGGACTCGACGGTCTCCAGGCCCCAGACCTCTTCGTAGAAGTCGGCGGTCTCGGTGAAGGCAGGGGTGTGCAGCTCGACGTAGCGCAGTGAGCGGAGCCGTGCGATCGGGCCGGGGGGTGGTTGGTGCATCAGTCTCTCCAGACGGACGGACGGACGGACGGGCGTCGGTGCGTGCCGGGTCAGCCGGCCCAGGGAAGCGGGTGGCCGGAGGTGCCCCAGTACAGGGACTTCTGGCGCTGGTAGGCGCGGATCGCGTCGCGGCCCTTCTCCGTTCCGAGACCGCTCTCCTTCCATCCGCTGAACGGGGTGGAGGCGCTGAACTGCTTGTACGTGTTGATCCAGACCGTGCCGGCCTCGATCCGGCGGGCGAGCTGCCAGGCGGCTCGCAGGTCTCGGGTCCAGATCCCGCAGGCCAGCCCGTAGATGGAGTCGTTAGCCTGGCGGACCAGGTCGTCCTCGTCGTCGTAGGGCAGGGCGACCAGGACGGGCCCGAAGATCTCCTCCTGGCAGGTGCGGGAGGTGTTGGGCAGTCCCTCCAGGACGGTCGGCAGGTAGTACGCGCCGTCCTGGTACCGCTCGCCCTCGGGCGCCGAGCCTCCGCACAGGACCCGTGCGCCCTCGGAGCGGGCGAGGTCGACGTAGGCGGCGACGGAGTCGCGGTGGCTGTGGTGCACCAGGGGGCCGACCTGGGTGCCCGGTTCGGTGCCGGGTCCGACGCGCAGCTCGCGGACGCGCTCGACGAGTTCACCGACGAAGGAGTCGTAGATCTCCCGGGCCACGAAGAGCCGGGAGCCGGCGACGCAGGACTGGCCGCTGGAGGAGAAGATCCCGAACATCACGCCGGCCAGGGCCTGCTCGATGTCGGCGTCGGCGCGCACGATCGTCGGCGACTTGCCGCCGAGCTCCAGGGAGACGGGGATGAGCTTGCGGGCGGCAAGCGTGGCGATGGAACGGCCGGTCTCCGTACCGCCTGTGAAACCGATGCGGGCGACGAGGGGGTGGCGTACGACGGCGTCACCGACCACCCGGCCGCTGCCCGGGAGTACCGACAGCAGGGCGGTGGGCAGGCGGAACTCGTCGAGGGCCTGGGTGATCAGGCGGCCGAGGGCGAGGGAGACGAGGGGGGTCCAGGCAGCCGGCTTGAGCAGGACCGCGTTCCCGGCGGCGAGCGCGGGCGCGATCTTCTGCGCGTCGCTGGCGACCGGAGAGTTCCAGGGGTTGATCGCGCCGACGACTCCCAGCGGCTCGTACGCGCTCATCGTGACGTACGGGCCGCGGGACGGCGTGACCGAGTCCTCGGCGCTCTCCAGGGCTGCCGCGATGTAGCGGAAGGTGCCTGCCGCACTGAGCGTGAGGGCGCGGGTCTCGGTCAGCGTCTTGCCGGTGTCGGCGGTCTGCAGCGCGGCGAGGTCGTCCGCCGCCTGCTCGGTCAGCTCGGCGATGCGGTGCAGCAGCCGGGCGCGCTCGTGGGCGAGCAGGTCCCGCCAGGCCGGGTCCGCGGCTGCCTTCGCAGCGGCTTCGGCCGCTTCGTCGACCTCTTCGGCCGAGGCGGTGTGGACGGTGGCGAGGACGCGGCCGGTCGCCGGGTCGACGGTGTCGAGCAGCTCGCCCGCTCCGCGTCGCCACTGGCCCGCGATCAGGATGTCGGTGGGGATGTGCGGCACGGGTGTACCTCCGGGCGAGGTGGCGGGCAGGGCTGGGCCGCGGGTGAGGAACGGGGTGCGTTCCCTCACTCGGAACCGTCGAAGTGCTAGAAATCTAAGCGCTTAACTATTCTTCCGCAAGGTCCCAGGGTGGAATCGTTGCCTTGCATGCCTTGAGCACGTCCTCCATGACGTCGATGATGAACACCAAGTTGCCGGAAACGAGATTCCTAAGCTCTTAACCATTGACCGCTTAGATACTGGAACCTACTGTCTCCGCAACTGTTCTGCCCGCGGAAGGAACCCCTCCATGACGACTGTGGCCGGCAAGCCAGCCCTCGGCTCCATAGCCGCGAGACTCGAACGACTGCCGCAATCGCGCTGGCACGTCAAAGTCCGGTTCCTGATCGGCGCCGTCACGTTCTTCGAGGCGTTCGACCAGTTGCTGGCCGCCTCCGCACTGCCCGTCCTGATGAAGGAATGGAACCTGACCACCGGCCAGGCCACCTTCGCCGTGACCTCCGCCTCGATCGGCATGCTGCTCGGCGCCATCGCCGCGGGCTGGCTGGGCGACCGGATCGGCCGAGTGCGCACCGTCGCCCTGGGTGTCGCGATCACCGGTCTTGCCAGCCTCGCCGTCGCCTTCTCGGGCAGCATCGAGACCTTCTCGCTCTTCCGGTTCGTCCAGGGGCTCGGCATCGGCGGTGTCGTGCCCGTCGCGGCCACGTACATCAACGAGATCGCCCGCTCCGACAAGCGGGGCCGCTTCGTCCTGCTGTACGAGATGATCTTCCCTGCCGGACTGGCGGCCGCCACTCTGCTCGCCGTCTGGGTGGTCCCCAACTTCGGTTGGCGCGCGATGTTCGTCATCGGCGGTCTCCCGGTGCTGATCGCCGCCGCACTTCCGCGCCACGTAACGGAATCCCCGCGCTGGCTGCTGGCCCGTGGACGTACCCAGGAGGCCGAGGAGGCCATCAGCCTCATCGAGGCCGAGGTCGCCCGCGCCACCGCCGAGCCGCTGCCCGCACCGGCAGCCGGCACGCCCGACGAGGCATCCAAGGGCCGTCTGCGCGACCTGTTCCAGGGCCGCTACCTGCGGCGTACAGCGGTTCTGTCAGGTCTGTGGTTCGTTGCCTACTACGTGAACCACGGCATCTCCACGTGGCTGCCGTCGCTCTACACGAAGCAGTTCGGCCTGGATCTGACCACAGCGCTCGTCTACACCCTGCTGAGCAACGTCACCGGCCTGCTCGGCACGTTCATCATGGCCATGGTGATCGACCGCATCGGCCGGAGGCCCGCCCTGATCAGCGCGCTCGTCGGCACCGTGCTCTCGCTCGGCGTGCTCGCCCTGCTCGGTGCGACCTCGGGCGGCCAGGTCGCCGTCTTCGCCTCGTGCACGACGTTCTTCCTGTACGCGATCAACGCGGGTCTCTACCTGTACTCCCCCGAGCTGTACCCGACGGCCAACCGGGCCAAGGGGGCGGCGTTCGGCGGCCTGTGGAACCGGTTCGGCGTCATTCTCGGCCCGGTGACCGTGGGCGCGATCATCGGAGCGGGCGGCAGCCTGGGGCTCGTCTTCGCGCAGCTCGCCGTGGTGGCCGCGGTGGGCGCCGCGATCGCCTGGTTCGCGATCGAGACCAAGGGCAGGACGCTGGAGGAGCTCAACTCCTGACGCGCCCGGCATGCCAGGTGAGGGGCCGGTGTCCCGGAGCAGTGATGGAGACCGCGTGGCCACAGTGAGGGTGCGGTCATGTGGAGCGGGGCCATGCACGCCTCGCCTTCGCGGTCAGCGGGACACCGAGGCCGGGTTAGCGATCACCTCCGTTGACCCCGGCCCCGACCGCGACGGGACTTCCCGTGCCGTCCGGGTTCCTCAGGGTGGTGAGCGATCCGATGTCCACCGTGTCCGACGCTGCGGTGCGAGCGCTCGGTGAGGGGTTCAGCGCGCTGCCGCCGGGGTTGGTCGGTGCGTTGCCGTCGGGATGGGGCGGGATCACGCAGTTGAACTTGTCGGACTCGAGGGAGCCGTTGACGGCCGTCACGCAGAACTGGAAGTTCCACACGCCCGGGAACAGGAAGCCGACGCCGTAGAGGGTGTCCTCGATGATGTTCTCGTCGGCCTCCGGCGGGGTGGTGCCGCCGTCCTTGATGTTGGAGACCCACAGCTGGTAGCCGGCCGCCGACTTCGCGCCGTTCCAGTCCAGTTCCACCGTGGTGGGATCGACGGTGGTCACCCGCAGGCCGGTCGGGGCGGCCGGGATGCCGCCGCCGACCATCACCGGCCGGGCCAGTCCGGGCAGCCCGCCACCAGCGGCGTTCCAGGTGGCCGCCGCGACGAGGTAGCGGTGGCCCGGTTTCAGCCCGCAGATCTGCACCCGGTTGCCGCGGAAGCCGGTGCCGGTGAGCCAGGCGCCGGGCGTGTCCTTGTCGAAGAGGATCACTTCGTACCGGTCGATGGTGGTGGGTAGTCAGGTGGTGCGATCTCGAGCTCGATACCGTCCTGCCCGATCGGCCGGCTGGCGACGATCCGCGGCGGCGGCGCCGTCTTCGGGTGAGCGACCGCGCTGACCGTCCCGGACCAGGGGCCCTTGACGTTGTCACCGCCGACGGTGCGCACCTGGTACTCCCACTGGATGCCGTCGACGGTCCAGGTGGTGTCGGTCCGGTTGCTGTTGACGCGGCCCTCGCTCCAGGTGGTCTGGCCGGAGATCCGCGATCGCACGTCGTAGCCGAAGGCCCCGTACACCGGGTTCCAGGTGACGGTCACGCCCTGCGGGCTGGACTCGGCCTTCAGGCCGGTCGGCACGGGTGTCAGCCGGACCGGCAGGTTCTCGGGCGGGAAGGGTATCGGGCCCCGGCCCAGGCCGTACCGGTCGTGCAGGGTCTGCTCGAAGGCGATGGCGAGCTGGTACTCGCCGAAGGCGTTGGGGTGCAGGCCGTCATAGGCGGCCGGGCAGGCGGCAGGGGCGCACGAGTACCCCTTCTGCCAGTCGACGACCTCCACCTGGGAGATGGTCTTGCTCCACCCGGGGGGCCGCGTTCGCGAGCAGCCGGTTGAAGTTGTCGGTCTTGGTGATCAGGTCACACCTTGATTCTCTGCGAGCCCTTAGATCACGCCTTCACCGGACCGAGCAGGGCGTTGGTGCCCACGCCTTGTACAGGGGCGGACAGAACTCCGCTCGCGCACCCGTCAGCGAATGGCCAGCGCGACCCCTGCGGGAGGCGGCACGTCCCCGTCTGTGATGATCCCTCCTTGACGAGGAGGACGTGATGGGTGAATGGGAAGAAGAGCCGGCGGGCGGGTACCGCCTGGACGGGGGTGGTGTCCGGTTCCGGGCCGGCGATGTGTTGTCGCTGGAATGCCCACTCACCGAGACCACAGTCGCTTCCGTCTCTCGCTACTACGTGTCCGTACGGTGGCCGTGGAACGACGTCGACCCGGAGGCGCACAGCTTCCGCTGGAACGGCGTAACCGCGCTGCCCACACCGGGGGCCTTCGACTGGGACCGCACGTACTTCCGTACCGTGCCGGCGGAAACAGAGCTCAACGCCGGCGACACCTGCCTGGTGGGAATCGCGCCGACTGTGGTGCACATCGCGTCCGTCCACCACTTCGATCCACCCCTGGTGACTGGCATGCTGCCCCGCCCCGCCTGCTACCTCGAAATCCTGCGGCAGGGCGAAGCCCACGATCCCGAGCTCGAGGACCAGGGATATGCCCTCGACCCGGTCGGCGCTGAACCCATCCGCATCGAGTTGCTGTTCCGACCCTACGCCTTCCTTGAGGCAGGCGACGAAGTCGTTGACCATGACGGGCGTGCCTGGCGGTTCGACGGCCCATGGGACTGGCATCCCTTCGACGGCCAGCAGACCGCCATTCCGGCCTGGCCACTGCAGCTCCTCTCCCGCAATGGCGATCCGGCACCCGAGGACACTGCGGCGGTCACCCAGCAGACGCGCACAGGCAGCCACGAAGAGGAGCTTCAGCGTTGGACGCGTCTCGCTCTTGCTGAACCGTCCACCGACCAGCCGTAGGCGAACCAGGACCGGGGCGTTGCCCCCACTTCCTTCAGTTGTGGCAAGCCGATGTCGTGGAATTGCGCACGCTGCAAACGAAGCCTTCATCGGCGCCGTCACCGGCACTCTGCGCCGCCCCCCAGGTCCTGCTCCTGGGCCGCTACGACACCACCGGCCGCCTACGCCTACTTCAGGTTGGGTGAGGTGAGTGGGCGGGGATATCGATATGTCGGACCGGCCGAGCTGAAGGCTGCGGTGCGGCTTGGTGACGGCGGACATCGGATTGCTTCGAGAGCTGACTTCGAGGGCTGGATCGTGGAGCAATCCCTGTCGGAGCTGGCCGAACCCTTCATCTTCGTGATCGGTATGGACTGTGCGCTTCGGCTGGCCCCGCGACGAAGCGAGCACGTGGCCTGCGCCGGCGGAGACATGGTTCTGAGCGCCGGCGAGATCAGCTTCATGAGCGAGGCAGGCCGGTGGGCGGTGAGCGCGGTCAGTAACCAGTCCACTGGGTACTGACCGGACGTCACCTCCTGGGCGGAGGTCGCTCGCGCTCTGGACGCTGCAGAGCTCAGGCGACCCTCCGTCACCCACGAGGTGGTGTTCCGGCGGTGCCGCGACTGCCAGGAACACGACATCGTGCGCGAGGGCGACTTCGTCTGCGTCTTCTGCGGCAGCGATCTGCCCGCAGCGTGGAACGTGGATCCCACCAAGTGACGGCTCAGGGACACAGCCACTCGCTGATAGCACCGATGAGGACGGACTCCCGCTGGGGGGACCGGCCCCCTGCTGGTGGCAGTGTACGGAGCGCACGGATTTGACCATGCGCCAGCTCGCCCCGCTGCTCGAGGTGTCATTTCGGGGCGATAGGGGCGGGCTGTCGAAATCGATGAAAGTGCTGCGGAACGTCTCTCTTCGCTGACAAACTCGCAGTTCAGCAAGAGTGCTCCCCGCGCCCGCGGGGGTGGTCCCCGGCGCCTGGCGTCACCGCGACCGGGAATGGCGTGCTCCCCGCGCCCGCGGGGGTGGTCCCGCGCAGCCGTCGACCGCCTCGCACGCGAAGCGTGCTCCCCGCCTCGGGGATGGCCCCCCGATCAGGCTTGCCTGTATGCCGTTGGTGGAGTGCTCCCCGCGCCTGGCGGGGATGGACACCTCGCCCCGGGCCGGTTCACCGACTCAAGGGGGGAGCCGCCAATCAGTGGTGCCGATCTATGTCCTCTAAGGACGAGGACGTCATGATGGTGACCTCCATATAGGTAAAGGCGGGGCGCGGCGTGCTTGGTAGGTGGGCCGCGCCCCGCGTCCTGTCAGGGTTTTCTGATCTGCGGGATTCCGAGATCAGCGATGCGGGTTGTGGACGCACGCGCCTTCGGATCCCCCTGCATCCATGAGCACGCTTGTGTCAGATGCTCGCTCCTCCGGCCTGACCTGGCCTCGAACCCGAGTCGCTCATACAGGCGATTCGCTGCTTCCCTCGACGGACGCGACGTGAGGGCCTTGGGACAGCGGGGCTGCGAGGGCGGGTGCATTCTCGGTGGTGATGACGGTCCTGGTCATGGTGTGTCCTTGGGAATGGTGGCCGGAGGGTCAGCGCCAGGCCGGTCGTTCCTGGCTACGGGGATCGTCGACCTGGGTCCACTCGGCGTCGATGCGCATCGTGGCCCGGCGCTCGTCGTCGTACGGGTCCCAGCCGGGGTTTCCGGTCCTGGCGAACCGGACCCATGTCTCGTGCATACGGGCGGCGAGATCCGCGGGGGGCTTGTCAGGGCCGAGCAGGGCGGCGGATCCGTGCAGCTGCGGAAAGTGGGCGACATCGAAGACGAAGGGCAGCTCGACCGCGTGGGTGGCGCCGAGCTCTCCGTCCAAGGCGTGGGAGCGCCAGGCGAACTCGTAGGCGTAGGTGGCGGATTCGAGGTGGGCGGCATGCGCGCCGGTCAAGGCCCAGCTACCCGCGCCGAACAGCGCGTCGCCCATGATGGCGGAGCGCAGCTCGCCGAAGGACGCCTCGGGGCGTGCCTTCCGGTACGTCTCGACGAGTCGCGCCGGTTTCGGGTGTGCGCGCGCCGCCGCATCGTCGACGTCACCGGTGGTCGAGGTGGCGTACTTGCCCACCGGGACTAGATAGAGGTTTCCCTCTTCGGTGTTGGTCCCGATGAGCAGGTGGATGGCGCTGCTGAGGCCGGCGGCGACGGATTCGGCGGGCTGTGTGTCGAGGACCAGGCTGAAGGGGCTGAGTCCGATCAGCGGGTCGTGGTGCGTCTCGGTCTGCAGGTTGATGCCCGCGAGCCGGGAGCCGGCCTCGACCAAGCGGTCGTCGGAGATGTTTGCGAAGGCGTCGACCTGGGGCTCGATGCCCAGGGCCTCGGCTGCAGCCCTGGTGACGCGGGCGGCCTGCTCGGTGGTGAACGCCCCCAGGCCGCTGCCGCTCTGGACGATCGCCCGGCGGAAGAGGCCAGCGGCTTCCGGGGCGGCGAGGACGCCGCCGACGATGGTGGCCCCGGCCGACTGGCCGAAGAGGGTGACGTTGTGCGGGTCACCGCCGAAGGCGGCGATGTTCTCCCGCACCCAGCGCAGCGCGGCGACGACGTCTAGCAGGCCGCGGTTGGCTGGCGCGCCGGGGATGTCGAGGAACCCGGCGATGCCGAGCCGGTAGTTGAGGGTGACGAGGACGACGCCGTCGCGGGCGAAGGCGGAGCCGTCGTACAGCGCGGACCGCGTGGATCCGGCGACGAATCCGCCGCCGTGGACGAACACCATGACGGGCAGGTCGCCGTTCGCGGCGGCGGGCGTCCAGACATTGGCGGTGAGGTAGTCCTCGCCGCGACTCCAGCCGGTGCCGAAGTAGGGGGACATGTCCACGCTGCCGAGCCGGCGTTCCGACTGCGGCGCGTTGGGCCCCGGCACGGTGGCGTCCCGTACGCCGTCCCACGGCTCGTGCGGCTGCGGCGGCTCGAACCGGCCGGCGCCGCGGGGCGGGGCGGCGTAGGGGATGTTCAGGAAAGCGGCGGTGTCGCCCTGGCGCAGGCCGCGGACGGCTCCCTGCGCCGTGGTCACGACGGGCTCGGTGTGGTGGCTCATGTCTCGTGCCTTTCCGCAGGACTCAGGCCTGCTCGGTGTACGGGGCGAAGGGGGCCCAGCCCTTGATGGCGAACTTGTCTCCCTCTCGTGCCACTTCGGCGGCGCCGTGGCCGCCCAGGTGCGCGGGGATCACGAGTGCGTTGTTGTCGGCCGCCCAGCCCAGCACCTTGCGGCGGGTGGCGCGGGCGCCCGCGGGGTCCTCGCAGAAGCAGCTGTTGGAGTCAGGCTCGATGATCTGCACGGGGCTGTGCAGCATGTCGCCGACGAACACCGCGCGGTCCGTCCCCGAGGTGAGAGTCAGTACGGAGGAGCCGGGGGTGTGTCCGGGAGCCGCGTCCAGGCGGAGGCCGACGTCGATCTGGTGGCTGTTCTCCCACAGCAGCGTCTGGCCGGCCTGGTGCACCGGGGCCACGCTGTCCTCGAAGACGTTCTGGTTGCCGCGGCCGAGCAGCGGCTTGTGGCCGTTCTCGGGATTCCAGAAGTCGAAGTCGACCTTCGGCATCAGGTAGGTGGCGTTGGAGAAGGTGGGCACCCACTGCCGGCCGTCCAGGTACGTGTTCCAGCCGACGTGATCGATGTGGAGATGTGTGTTGATCACGATGTCCACGTCCTCGGGCGCGACGCCGACGCGCGCGAGATTGGCCAGGAAGCCTGTTTCGAGGCGGTTCCAGACCGGCGCGTACGGGCGGTCCTTGTGGTTGCCCACGCCGGTGTCGACGAGGATGGTCTTGCCTCCGCTGCGCAGCAGCCAGGTCTGGATCGCGGAATTCACGATATTGGTCTCGGAATCCAGGAAATGCGGGGTCAGCCAGGGCGCGCCGTCGTCCCACACTTGCTTCGGGCTTTCCGGGAAGAAGGTGTCGGGCGTCATTTCGACGGAGCCGAAGTACTCCCATACCCGGGTGATGGAGACGTCGCCCAGCGTGATTTGTTCCATGAGACGTCCTTGGGAATGTGGAGGTTTTCCGGGAACCGTACGAGCGGCCTCGGCGCGCGCGGTATCCGTAACGTGACTGCACCTGCGCGCATGGCCCGGGCACTGGGCCCGGCCGCTTGTAGCCTGGATGGGCCGGGGCCAGGCGCCCCCGATCGAAAGCCGCAATTCCGGGAGACTCCGTGGACGAGCACGCTGGCGGCCGCGGTGCGGTCATGGGACCGGAGCTGGATCCGGGGGAGCTGATCGTCGGCCGGGACGCGGAATTGGCACGCCTCTTTCGTGCGGTGGACTCGGTGTCGGCCGATCCGGTGCTGATGCTGGTCGGTGACGTGGGCACGGGGAAGAGCGGGCTGCTGGAGCACGCGGTGCGCCGGGCTGAAGCCGGCGGTGCTCGCATACTGCGTGCCGAGGGGAGCGAGTCGGAGTCGAGCCTGGCCTTCTCCGCACTGCATCAGTTGCTGCGGCCGGTGCCGGCCGAGGTGGACGGACTGCCAGGGAGGCAGCGCGCTGCGATGCATGACGCCTTCGGCGAGGGGTCGGCCACGTCGGGACCCGATCTCATGCTGGTCGGGGTAGCCGTCCTGAGCCTGTTGTCAGGCCTGGGCGACCACCATCCCGTGCTCGTGGTGCTGGACGATGTGCAGTGGTTCGATCGTGCTTCCCTGGATGCGCTGTCCTTCGCTGCCAGACGGTTGGAAGGCGAACCGGTCACGATGCTGATCGGGGCCCGTGACGGCGATCACCTTCCGGGACTCGACCGTCATGTGCCGATGCTCACCCTGGGACCGCTCGACAACGCTGCGGCCAATCAGCTGCTGGACCTGCAGCCGAAGAGCCCCACTGGCCACACCAGGTCGCGGATCCTCGACCAAGCAGGCGGCAACCCGCTGGCGCTGGTGGAACTGACGAGGACGGCATCGGCACACGACACGGCTGCGGGGCTGCCGTCCGCAGGTCCGCTTCCGCTCACCGATCACCTGGAGCGGATCTTCGCCGCCCGCCTGAACAGCCTCCCCGCCTCCACCACGCGGGCCCTGCTGCTCCTGGCCGCCATGGACAGCGCCGACTCCGCGATCGCCGCCTCGGCGGGACTGCCGCGCGCCGAGGACGCGGCCTGGCTGCTGGCCGGGCAGGCCGGGCTGGTCCGGCGGACCGGCCGGGACGTCCGGTTCCGCCACCCACTGGTCCGGTCCGCCGTCTATCACGCCGCGTCCTTGGCTGCCCAGCGCGAGGCACACCTCGCGCTCGCCGAACTGCTGCGGGACGAACCGGACCGGCGTGCCTGGCACCTGGCCGCCGCCAGCCCGCACCCGGACGCGGCCGTGTCGGCGGAACTGGAGCGGACCGCCGGCAGGGCCCGCCGACGCGGCGGCCATGCAGCGGCGGCCCAGGCCCTGCAGCGCGCCGCGGAACTCGCACCGCGGCGCGAGGACAGCGCCCAGCTGCTGGTCGAAGCCGCCGCGGCGGCCGTGTTCACTGGAGACATCGCCTGGGTCGAGGAACTGGTCGCCGCGGCACACGCGCGCACGGATGACGCAACCCTGCTGGCCTCCGCCGCTGTGCAAGCCGGACGGCTGGCGGTTTTGACCGGACGCCACGCTATGGTCTTCTCCCGACTGGCCGACGCTGCCGAGGAGTTGACGGTCTCCCAGCCCGCCGCCGCGCTGGACCTCGTGGCCGGCGTCGCCGTGGTCCGCTTCTACTCCGGAGAGGACACCCAGCGCCACCGCATCCAGGACATCCTGCGGCGCCTTCCCGAGAACGCCTCACACGCAGGCTTGCGCACCTGGGTGAGAGCCGTCTCGGACCCCTTCGACGACCGGGCCCAACTCGTCTCTCTGCTGCCGCAGTTGGCCGCCGAAGCGGCAGCCCGGCCGGAGCGGCTCACCACCGTCGGGATCATGGCGTGGCTCCTGGACGAGACCCCACAGGCCGTCCGCGCCTTCGACGAGGCCTTCGACCGCTGGGAGCTGCAGGGAGCGCTGCCCGAGGGTCTGGGCGGCGCAGTCGCCTGGGCCTACGTGGAGCGAGGAAGGTGGGAACATGCCCGTGAGGCCTGCACCCGCACCACCGCGGTCGGCCGGGCGGCCGGCCTCGACCACGCCGTGGCCTGTGCGGCTACCGTGGACGCCACCGTGCTGGCCTTCCAGGGCGATGCGTCCTCGGCCCGAACCCGGGCCGAGGACGCGCTCGCTCTCATCGATCCGCTGGAAAGCCGCTCAGTCTCCGTCTATGCCCGTCGTGCGCTCGGTGCCGCGGCAGCCGCGGAAGGCGCCTACGAGACCGCGTACGACCAACTCCGCATGGTCTTCACGGCCGACGGCGCGCCCGTGCACTACCACGCCGCCTACCCGGCCCTCGCGGATCTGGCCGCCGCCGCTGTGCGCTGCGGCCGCCATGAGGAGGCTGTCGCGATCGTCGAGCGCTCGGCATCTGCGCTGGCGGACAACGCTTCACCTCGTCTGCGTGCGCTGATCAGCCGAGCCCGTGGCCTGCTGGCGGACCCCGCGGACGCCGAACCGCACTTCCGGGCGGCTCTGGCGGATCCGGTTCTGGAGTACTGGCCCTTCGAACGCGCACAGACCCTGCTCGACCTCGCCGAGTGGCTGCGGCGCCGTCGGCGCATCGCAGAGGCGCGGGGGCCGCTCACCGAGGCCCTGGACATCTTCCGTCGCCTGGGCGCGCACCCGTGGATCGAGCGAGCCCGGGCCGAATCGCGCGCCGCCGGACTCGACGCCACGGATGCGGCCCCCGACGCGCTCGCCGAACTCTCCCCGCAACAGCAGCAGATCATCCGGCTTGCCGCCCGCGGGCTGACCAACCGTGAGATCGGCGAGAAGCTCTTCCTCTCCCCGCGCACGGTCAGCTCGCACCTCTACCGTAGCTTCCCCAAACTGGGCATCACCGCCCGTTCCCAGCTGCGCGACCTCATTGAGGGCACCCTCGCGACGGCGGCCCACCAGAAATAGGGGCACGCCCGGCCATGGAAGCAGTCACCTGACGTATACCGCACGCCATCCCGCCGGACCAGACTGGCCACAAGGGCGTGGCAGCAGTAACCCGCCAGGTGGCCCCTTCGCCCTGGTATCCCGATGCCCCCGCTTGTCCCCAAGGCCTTGCGAAAACGCAGGCCCGAGGCCAGTGGGCCGGGCTGAACACGCCCTACGTGTATTGATCACGAGCTTTGTTGACACGGGGGTCTTGATCAAAGGCGAAGACCTCCGGTGTGGTGGAGCTGTCTAGTGCCGTATCAGGCAACGTTCGCCCCTCCATGACGTCATGGGTAGGGCCTCCCGCCGGTCAGGTGAGGTGCTCCTGCGCCCAGCGGGCAATGCCGCCGAGCTTGACTGCTGCTACGTCGCTGTCGCCGGTCCGGACGGGCTGATCGGCCTCGTAGTCGTAGCCTTCGAGGCCGCTCTCCTCCTCGATCATCCGCGCGATTTGATACGCCTCCGCCATGATCGGTAGTGCTTGCTGCCCCGGGTAGCGATAGGGGATCTCGATGTTGGCCGAGTCTCCCGCGTAGTCCAGCTGCAGATGACCGGCCGGCCCGTCACGCCACAGGGTCAGGCTGTAGGGGTACTCCTCGGTGGTGACCGGACCCACCTCCCGCGACATCCGCTGTATCAGCCTGTCCCAGGCGGCACGCTGGTCACGGGTCAGGCTCATGGGCTTGAGGTCAGCATCCGGGTCGTAGGCGGAGTTGATCTCTTCCAGGGTCTCGTCGAAGGTACGGCCCGGGAAAACCCGCAGGAACATGATGTCGTAGGTCACCGTCCGCAGCCTACGGGCCCACGCCCGCTATGTTCGAGGTCGTGGCGGGACAGGTGCGGGTGCGGCAGATCGATGACGACGAGGGCCGCAAACTGCTGCGGATCATCCGCCGCGGCACCGGTTCGGTGGTGACCTGGCGGCGGGCCCAGATGGTCCTGCTGTCCGCCCAAGGCATGCCGGTAGCGAAGATCGCCGAAGTCACCTTCACCAGCGCGGACCGGGTCCGGGACGTGATCCACAATTTCAACGCCAACGGCTTCAACTCTCTGTATCCGAAGTACTCCGGTGGCCGGCCGAAGACGTTCACACTGCCGGAGCGCCGTGAGATCAAGAAGATCGCGAAGTCCAAGCCGACCGAGCACGACCTGCCGTTCTCGACCTGGAGCCTGGCCAGCTGGCGGGCTTCCTGGTCGCCGAGGGGGTGGTCGACGACATCAGCCACGAGGGCCTGCGCATCCTGCTCCGCGAGGAGGGCGCTCCTTTCAACGCCTGAAGACCTGGAAGACCTCCCGCGATCCGGACTACGCGGCCAAGAAAGCGCGGGTCGAGCACCTGTACGCGATCGCCGACGGCGAGGTCATACCTCAGGGAGACGAACCCGAAGTCATCTTCTGCATGGACGAGTTCGGTCCGCTCAACCTGATGCCCCACCCGGGCCGGCAGTGAGCCCAGCGCGGCGGCAAGCACAAGGATCCCGATCGCGAACCGCGCCGGCGGCGGCGAGGGACCTACAACCGTTACGGCGGGGTACGGCACCTGTTCGCCGCTCTGGATCTTTCCAAGGACAAGCTCTACGGCCACATCAAACCGGTCAAGCGGCGCACCCAGTTCCTGGAGTTCTGCCGCTACCTGCGCAGCCTCTACCCGGCCGACGTCAGGATCGCGATCGTGGCCGACAACTTCTCCCCGCACCTGACCACGAAGAGGTGCCAACGGTCGGCATCTGGGCTGCCGCGAACAACGTCGAGATCGCCTACACACCGACCAACAGCTCCTGGCTCAACCGCATCGAGGCCCAGTTCACCGCCCTGCGCTACTTCGCCCTCGACGGCACCGACCACGCCAACCACAAGGAACAGGGCAGCATGATCCGCCGCTACATCATCTGGCGAAACCGCCACGCCGACGACCAGCACCTACAAGCCGTCGTCGACAGGGCGAACGTTGCCTGACGCGGCACTAGTGTGATGCGCCAGAAATCCTGAGGGTTAGTAAGTACCCTGTTGTCATGTCGCATTCGGGGCCTTGTGCTGTGGCGATCACGTTGTCCGAGGCCGAGCGTGCCGAGTTGTTGCGCCGGACAGAGGTGCCGCACCGGCGCTCGGCTGAGAAGGCCCGCATCATCCTGGCGTGCGCTGAGGGCATGTCAAACGCTGGTGTCGCACGGCTCGTGGGTGTTCAGGCCAGACGGTCGGCAAGTGGCGTCGGGCTTTCGCGGCGGAGCGGATGGCCGGGTTTGAGGACGCCGGGTGGATTGGCCGGCCGAAGGCCGACCTGATCCTCGACGGGACTGAGCGCAGGCAGCTGCAGCAGTGGGCGCGGCGGGCCAAGACCGCTCAGTTCCTCGCGTTGCGTGCCAGGATCGTGCTGCGCTGCGCGGAGGGCGGGACGAATCAGCAGGCTGCGGCCGACCTTGGCATCGACAGGTCGACCGTGGACCGCTGGCGGGCCCGGTTCATCGCGAAGCGCCTCGATGGTCTGCATGACGAGCCGCGCTCGGGCCGGCCGCCCTCGATCCTCCTCGACCAGGTCGAGGAGGTTTCGTCGTGGCCACCCTGGAGTCGGTCCCGGGCCAGGACACGCACTGGTCGCGGGCCTCGATGGCCCAGCACTCCGGCCTGTCGAAGTCGACGATCGGGCGAATCTGGAAACGGTTCGACCTCAAGCCCCACCTGCAGGACTCCTTCAAGCTGTCCACCGATCCGCAGTTCGTCGCCAAGGTCGTCGACGTTGTCGGCCTGTACCACCACCCGCCCGAGAAGGCGGTCGTGCTCTGCGTGGACGAGAAGAGCCAGATCCAGGCGCTGGACCGGTCCCAGCCGGTGCTGCCGATGATGCCGGGTATGCCCGAACGGCGTACCCACGACTATGTGCGGCACGGCATCACCAGCCTGTTCGCCGCCTTCAACATCGCCGACGGCACCGTCATATCAGCACTGCACCGCCGCCACCGGGCGATCGAGTTCAAGAAGTTCCTGATCCGGATCGACAAGGCGGTGCCCGCCGGACTCGACGTGCACCTCGTCTGCGACAACTACGCCACCCACAACACCGCCGACATCAGGACGTGGCTCGGCAAACACCCCCGCTTCCACGTCCATTTCACCCCCACCGGCTCCTCTTGGATGAACCAGGTGGAGCGGTGGTTCGGCCTGCTCACCGACAAGCTCATCCGCCGCGGCGTCCACACCTCCGTGAAGGCACTGGAGGACGACATCACTGCGTGGATCGACACCTGGAACGAGAACCCGCGGCCCTTCACCTGGACCAAGACCGCCGACGAGATCCTCAATTCCCTCGCCGACTACCTCACCAAAGTCGGAACCACCGACCAGAAAACAGAGCAGAACTAACCCTCAGGATTTCTGGCGCATCACACTAGCCTCGATCGTTCATGAGTCCTCGTCGGTGCGCTGACGGGGACTCTGTGCTTGCGAGGTGCGGAACTTCGTGGGCCGGGGCAGGTTGACGGCCCGGCTGTCGCGTCGGGTGGGCGCCGGGTTCCACGGTTCCAGGATGTCGCTGGTTCGTCGGGGCGGTCGGAGTCGCTGGTCAGCCGGGGTTCTGTAGGGCTGCGAGCCGTTGGTTCGCGCGGGTGATCACATCCGTCCAGGGCCATCGGGCGGTGAAGCGGAGCTAGCGGCGGCGGCCCGTGGTGACCAGCTGGGCGGCGGCAGAGAACAGCCGTAGTCGAAGCCGTTTGGGCTCCCAGCGGCGGGTCTCTGCGGTCAGGGCGAGCATCGGCATCCAGGCGAGTAGGTCGAGTGCGAGGGAGATGATCTCCAGCCAGATCTGGTTCTGAGCGGTGTCGTGCAAGGGGAGGTTGCGCAGGCCGGTGTCTCGGGCGTTTCGGATGCGGTCCTCGCAGCGGGCCCGGCGGCGGTGACGTAGTTCGAGGTCGGCGAGTTGGCCGCCCTTGGTGTTGGTCGCGAAGCAGGTGAGCCGTAGTCCGACGAGGTCGGTGAAGCGCAAAGCGCAACTGGGCCCCGGGGTGCGGGCGTTCTTTGCGATCGATCAGCCGCATCTCTTTCGGCCAGGTGGTCAGGTCGGGCATGTCGGTGATCTCCGCGACCCAGGCGCCGGGCCGCTCGGTGCCACCGGAGTCATAGGCCGGTGTCCATGCCTTGTTCGGGATTTTCAGCACGGCCTGGTGGATGGGCGTCGGTGATGGTCATTCCGACGGAGTACGACAGCCACCGGCCCGGTTTGGAGAGCCAGTCGAGGAAGGCGTGGGTGCCGCCGGCGGAGTCGGTGCGGATCAGTGTCTGACGGCCCCGTCGCAGGTGTTTGGGGAGTTGGGCCAGGGCGAGTTGCGCTGGACGAGCACGCCGTCGATGTCCACGATCACCGAGCCGTCGGCGGCGGGGCCGTTCGCCCCGGCCAGTTCCCAGACCCGCGAGCGTACTTTCGCCCGAGCCGACCGAATCGCGGTGAGCGCCTTTGGTCCGGCAGCGGCAAGGGCGTCAATGAGCCGTGAAACCGTCGGGTCGGAGGCCACCGGCCCGAACACGGCCGGCTCGGCCCGCAGCAGGGCGACATCGGCGAGGCAGTCCCCGCCCAGAGCGACTCCGAGTGCGACATCCAGCAGGATCTTGCCCGGCTCATGCACTGCCCGCGGCTTGCGCCACGGCGCCAACGCCGTCGATATCGCGGTGTCCAGACCCAACTTTCGGACCGTCTCGACCAACAGCACCGCACCGGCCTGCGAGACCGTCCCGCTGCCACTGCCCTCGACGCGGACGCGCGGGTACGAGACCCGATACGCTTACTCACCTGGAGAGTGCTTCTTTCCTGCGGCTGACTGGACCCTAGACAAGTCCCATCGTTGCAGGTCAGGAGCATTCTCCGCTTATCTGATCAAGCGTCGGACAACCCACCTCGTGCAAGCCCGAGGCTAGGCTGGGAAGCGCAGCCCGTCCTGCTGGCCAGCGCATGCCATCCTGGCCCAGTGCTCTTGAACGATCTCTCCAGCAGTGTCGACCTCCGCCCAGTGCGTTATCAGTTCGCCACCGTCCGGGGCGACTCGTACGACGACAACTGGCTGGTCATTGACGGCACGGTGATGACTCCTGAGGGAAGCTGGTCCTTCGCCGACCCATGTCTGCTCACCGCTGAGGCCCGCCAGGTGTCCGCGTGGCTGCGCGCGGTGGCCGCAGGGACGGTGGACGTCACCGAACCTGATACCGAAGGTGAGCTGTCGCCGGACACGTGGTTCATCGAGCCGGTCGTGGCTTTCAGCCTCGCCAATCGAATCGCAGGTGAGACCGCGGTGATTCGCGTTCATCTGTCCCTGGAGGCGGCACCTCCGTGGCAACAGGGTGAGGACAGGGCTGACATCTACCAGTACGTCGTGGAGGTCAGGTTGGACGCCGCAGCGCTGGTTCACGCGGCTGACCAGTGGGACCTCTCTCTGGCTTCACTCCCGTCCCGCTGATCCAGCCACCTGGCACTCCCCGGACAACCGATTCCTAACTGCTGGGGTCGGGCGCCCCTCTACGATCCGGTGCATGCTGGATCCCGAGTTGCTGGAACGGATCACCGCGTGGCGCGCGGAGCTGGACGAACTCGAAGAACAGCTGGCCAACCAGCTGGCGGAAGTGCGGGCCGAGCGGGACGAACTCGCCGTCGCCGAGCGCGTCCTTGAACGGATGACCGGGCAGCTCGCCGAGGAACGTTCCTCAGCCCGGCCAATGCCGGGACAGGTGGGCGGACGGACGGTGATGCTGATCCCGCACCGCGAGCCCGGCGTGGAGGAGGACGCGCTCCCGTGGGACTACCAGCGCATCATCGCCGCCGTGCGGCAGGCCGCCGGGCCGGTCATGGCCCGCGAGGTCAGGTGGTGGGGGTGGACACCAGCGTGAAGGCCAAACTCGAACCGCTACGCAGCAAGCTTGTCAGACTCGTCGATCGCGGCTGGTTGCGGAAACTGCCTGACGGCCGGTTCACCACCCGCCTGTGACCTGCAGTACCGCCACTCGAAGCGGCTCGAAGCGGGCGTAACCGGCGCGCCCCCGGAGGCCGTTGGCGTTGTGTGACAAATACCGAAGAGCGCGTTGAGGACGCCTGCCCACTTACCTACCAGTGCCGTCTGCCGCTGTCCATGCGCACCGTCAACCACCTCGCCGATCTACTACGGCGCCATCTGAAGGCGATCCGGTCCCGCTGGCGGATCAATGACGGTGCCGAGTTGGAGAACGGCTACGGCGGGCGCCGTGATGTCGAGACGGTCGGCGATCAGGTGGCGGCAGGCGCCTTCAAACGCTCCGATGGCGATTGGCCAGCCGGCGGCGAGGGGCGTCGTGGTGGAGTCGGTCGAGGCGACCGGGGGGCAGCGGTGACGGGATGCGGTCGGCGGCAGGCAGCCGTTCGGCTGCCGTGGCCATCTCGGTGGCCACGCGTTCGGTGTGTCGAGCGAGGATAGCGGCGGTGAGTATGTCCGCGGTCTAGGCATCGGCCGAGGCGGCCCGGGCGAAGGCGTCTGCGACGACCTGCTCAGGAGTGTGGACCAGCGAGGCCGTGCACCCCTGACAGGAACTTGCTCGTCACCTCATACAACAGCGAGACAACCACCCCGGCATCGTTCAGAGGCCCCGAGCACCATCAGATCCTCTACGAGATGCTACAACGCGTCTCCTGAGCGGCACATGCCGACTGGGACGACGTGCTCGTACGGCCCATCGTGAACAGGCAGACAGCCCTCCTGTCCGGCAGGCGACAACAATAGTCAGCACCTGCTAACTTATCTTTGCATGTGCTCGGTGCTGCTATGAAAATGCCTCTGCCAAGCGGAGACGAACTGGTGTTGACGCTGGCGACGCTGGCCAACCCGCACCGTCTGCGGGTGGTGGCGGTGCTGGCCGGCGGACGTAAGTACGTGAGCCAGTTGGCTCGGGAGATGGGGATCAGCCGCGCGCTCCTCCAGGTTCACCTGAAGAAGCTGGAGGCCGCGGGACTCGTGTCTGCGCAGATGGAGATCTCACCCGATGGGAAAGCGATGAAGTTCTACGAGGTGACGCCGTTCGCGGTCCACCTGACGCCGGAATCGATCGCGGCCGTGGTGCCGGAGATGACCGGTACCGACACCGCACGTGGACGAGACGAGAAGGGGACTGTCTGATGAACGAGACCGACTGGCAGGAAGTGTTCGGCGTCATCGGTGCCTTCACCTTGGTCACCGTGGTGATCACTGTGATCATCTGGCAGTTCGGCGCCAACTGGCGCGCCAAGGCGGTGCTGGCTCGCGAGGAGGAGTACCGCAAGCTCGCCGAGCAGTCCCTTGAGGCTCAGCAACAGACCGAACGCCAACTGGCCGACATCGCAATCCGGATGGAGTCGTTGGAGCGCATTCTCAAGGAAGTCGAATAGCGCACAACCGCAGAGCTGGGTCGCCGAGCTGCAACTCGGCGACCCAGTGTTCGGAAGGCATGTCCCTCGCCGTTGGGCGAGGTTTTTCTGGATACGCTCCTCCACGCTTAAGGAGAGCAGCCGATGCTGCGCAAAGGCAAGTTACATCGCAGGACCCCGGAAGGCGAAGGGGAGGAGCGCGTGAAACGGGTCCCCCTGCCGGTTGGACCTCCCCGTGGGGTCGTGGAGTCCGTCGCCGGATGGTCGGTCCGGCACAAGGCCCTTGCCATCACGGGCTGGTTGGTACTGGGGGTCGTCGCGATCATGTCCAGCGCGCTGATCAGCGGACCCGAAGCCCGCTCCCTCGACCCCGGTGACGCGGGCAAGGCGCAGCAGATCGTGCGCACTGAGGACAACGGTGACTCTGTCCGCGAGAGCGTGCTGTTCCAGTCACGCGAGGACGAGGGACCCAAGTTCACCGAGAGCCCCGAGCTGCAGGGTGCGGCCGAGGAGTTGGTCGAAAAACTGCGCGGCACCGGCGATGCGGTTCGCGACATCGGATCGCCCGCGGGAACCGACGGCGAGCGATGGGTGTCCGAGGACGGCCGGTCCGGTCTGGTGACCTTCGAACTCGGCGGACCGATCGAGAAGCAGAAGGAGAACTACAACGAGGCTGTCGCCGCCCTGAAGGAGGTGCAGGACAGCAACGCGGACCTACGGATCGTGCAGGCCGGTGACCGCAGCCTGAACGCGGTCGTCGACGACGCGATCAAGGACGACTTCGCGAAGGCCGAGTTCACCTCGCTGCCCCTGACCCTGGTGATCCTGCTCGTCGTCTTCGGCTCGCTGATCGCCGCCGGTATCCCCCTGCTGCTCGCCGCGACCGCGGTCATCGGCACCTTCGGCCTGCTGCAGACCGTCGGACAGTTCGTGCCGGTCAACAGTGCCGCCTCCTCCATCGTCCTGCTCATCGGCATGGCCGTCGGCATCGACTACGCGCTGTTCTATCTGCGAAGGGAGCGGGAGGAACGGATCGCGGGACGCGGCACCCAGGACGCCCTCGCGATGACGGCCCGTACGTCCGGTCACGCCGTGGTGGTTTCCGGCCTCACCGTGATGGTCTGTGTGTGCGGTCTCCTCTTCTCCGGTCTCGACGTCTTCAAGGGGCTGACGGCCGGCACCGTGATCGTCGTGGGTCTCACGGTGCTCGGCTCCATCACCGTGCTGCCGGCGGTGCTCGCCGCCCTGGGGCACCGCGTCGACAAGGCGCGCATCTCCTGGTTCGGCAAGCGCAGGACCGTCGCACGCGAGTCGCGGACCTGGTCCGCGGTGGCCCGTACCGTGGTGCGCCGCCCCGCTCTGACCGGTGGAATCGCCGCTCTCGTCCTGTTGGTCATGGCCCTGCCCATGCTCGGCATGAAGCTTCAGGACCCGGCTACGACCGACAGCCTGCCGCGTAGTGTCGCCCCGGTGGACGCCGCGGTCCGGATGAATGACGCCTTCCCGGGTGCCTCGAGCCCCGCCCGTGTCGCGATCGCCACCGACGACGGTTCGAGTGCCGACACCCCCCCTCTGCGGACGGCGATCGATGCCCTGCACGAGCAGGCGGCCACCCCCGGCAGCGGGATCGCCGAGCCGATCACCTCGGTCGAGGTCGGTGACGTGGTGGTCGTGCGCGTCCCGCTCATCGGGAAGGGCACCGACGACGCGTCGAACGAGTCCCTGGAAAAGCTGAGGGGCACCGTGCTGCCCGCGACCCTCGGCACCGTGGAGGGCATCGAGTACGCGGTCGGCGGCAAGACGGCGATGCCGTACGACTTCGCCAACCAGCTCAACAGCCGGTCCGTCGCGGTCTTCGTCTTCATCCTCGCACTGGCCTTCGTCCTGCTGGGCGTCGCTTTCCGCTCCTGGAGCATCCCGCTGGTGTCGATCCTGCTCAACCTGCTCTCGATCGGCGCCGCCTACGGCGTGCTCACCTGGGTCTTCCAGAGCGGGCACCTCGGCTCGCTGCTGGGCTTCACGGCTTACGGTGGCGTGGTCGCCTGGCTGCCGCTGTTCATGTTCGTCATCCTCTTCGGGCTGAGCATGGACTACCACATCTTCATCCTCAGCCGGATCAAGGAGCGGTGGGCCGATGGGGCCAGCTCCAACGACTCCATCGTCGGCGGCATCAGCAGCAGCGCGGGCGTGGTCACCAGTGCCGCCGTGATCATGACGGCTGTCTTCACCGTGTTCGTCAGCCTCACCGCCATCGAGTACAAGATGATGGGCGTCGGCATGGCGGTCGCCATTCTCATCGACGCCACCGTCGTCCGAGGAGTTCTCCTGCCAGCCGCCATGGCGCTGCTCGGCGATCGAGCCTGGTCCTCCCGGCTCGGCAAGCAGCGCGGAGCCGCCTCGCGGTCCATCGGCGAACAGACCCCGGAACCAGTACGTCCCGTCAGCGGTTCCCCTGTGTAAGAGGCGGGACGTACTGTCTGGCCTCACCCCTCACCGGGGGCGAACCAACGGCTCCGGCCTGGGAGATCGGCGGTTGCCGATCTCCCAGGCCGGAGCGTTAGGACGCGGTGCGCAAGGTGCAGGACAGCCGGTGGTGCACGCGCCGGAAGGACAGGTTCGAGCCTGGCGGGAGAAGACGCACTCCCGCTGCTTAACCTGCGTGTCCGAGCCGGTGCGGGTGAACCGGATCGCCTGTTGCGGCCGGGGCGTGTCCCACGTGCACCCGGCGGATGCGGACCTGTCGCTGCCCGTCGGCCGGCACTCCCGCAGGCTTGCCCGCCTTGCGGTCCTGGAAGCGGCGAGAGGCTCGTTTGACCAGGCCGCCGCCGCGATCGAGCGACGATGCGGGAAGGTGGTGGGCAAGCGCCGCCTTGAAGAGCTGATGGACGCCGACGCCCGTCGATATCGCCGCCTCCTACAGGGCGAGGATTCCCACTCCGTGCACCCGCGAGATGCCCCTGGTCATCCAGATCGACGGCAAGGGCGTGGTGATGCGCCCCGAAGTCCTGCGCGAAGCGATCCGCCGGGCCGCGGCCAGCCAGGTTCGATGGCACAGGACAGATGAACGGTTCCAGCACTCACACACCGTGACTAGCCGGGATGCAGGTCCGCAAGGTAATACCCCCAAGATCCGCAATCTACGATCCCCGCCACCCCTGCGGCCTGCTCCGACCCAACCAAGGTCCGCAAACTATGGATCCCGGTCACACTTGTCCTGGTTCGGACGGCGGCGCCTTTCTCCTTGACGTGGCCTGCCAGGTGCGGCATTCCGACCACTTCGGCGGGGGAGAGATCTCCGTCCTCCGCACGCTGAGCGACGGCCGGGGAAAAGCTGCTGCCGGACCCTGTACGGCGCTGGGAGACTCCGGAGATGACCACGCAGCGCCTCCCGTTCCCGGTGCCCGACGAACGCGCCCAGTACTTCGTCGGCCAGTACGCCGACATGCACGACCTCGTTGAGGACCTGGTCGTGCCCGACGGCGTTCCCGAGGCCGCAGCGACCGTGCTGCGCACCGCCCGCGAGCTGCTGTGCCAGTCGTACTACTGCTACGAGGTCTCCACCGTGGCGGTCATGCACTCCCTGATCGCGGTGGAGATCGTGCTGCGCGACCGCATCCCGGACGCGGGCAAGAAGCCGCTGCAGAGGCTCATCAAGCAGGGCGCCGACGCGGGCATCCTGACGGCCCGGCAGGCGGAGTACCTCGATGACGGTCGGCAGATCCGCAACCGTCTGGTGCACGGCCACACCGTGCACGCGGTGATGCCGCCGGCCATGGCGGTGCCGATGGTGACGACGTCGTTCGCGATCGTCTCCGAGCTCTGCGCGGCTGTTCTCTGACACTGAACCTGGATCGTTTGCCAGTGAAGTTGGACGTGAGGCTGAGCTGAGCCATGCGTCACCTCGTACGGGTGACGTTCTCGGTCCGGGGTCGGAATGCTGGTGATCAATTGGTCAGGATGGACGCGGTGCCGCAGGCCGGCCCGTCTAAGCTCCATTCCAGGTCAGGGGAGTACGCATGTCCGAACCCACCGAGCGCGAAGTCACCGACGCGTTCCAGGCCGCCGCGCCGATCGTGCTGGCCGCCACTCCGCCCAAGGAGCAGGCCGCACCCGCGCCCAAGCCCGACGACAAGTGGCCGCTCCCGGGCGGTACGGCCTGGGTGTACTACGGCGAGGGCAACAAGGGCCTCACCCGGCCGGTCCTTATGGCCGACGGCTTCAATAGCGGCCCCAGCTCGCTGGACGAGCTCTGGGCCGGCCTGGAGAAATCCGCATACCCGCTGATCGGCGAACTGCGCCAACGCGGACGCGACGTCGTCCTGATCGGCTACGACGAGCGCAGCGCGTCCATCCTCGACAACGCCCAGGCTGCCACGGCGGCGATCATGCGGGCCGCCGCCGAACAGATGGGCAGCACCCCCCTGATGGTGGGCGGTTTCAGCATGGGTGGCCTGGTGACACGCTACGCACTCGCCAAGATGGAGATGCAGCGGATCAACCACCAGGTCGGCGTGTACTTCTCCTACGACAGCCCTCACAACGGCGCCCACATCCCCCTCTCCCTCCAGGCCTTCGCGCACTACATCCGCAAGCTGGACCCCCGCTTCTCCGACCAGATGAACAGCCCCGCCGCGCAGCAGCTGCTGTGGCAGCACATCGAGACCTGGTCGGACAAGCCCGGCGTCAGCCCACTGCGCACCCAGTTCCTCGACGAACTGGAAAACGTCGGCAGCTGGCCGCGGATCCCGCGAACCCTCGCCGTCGCCAACGGCACCGGCAACGGCAGCGGCAACGGCATCAAGCCCGGCACGACCGCGGTCAAGGGCAAGGGCCTCGGCATCACCGGCACTGACCTGCGCACAACCCCGACCGGCAGTGACACGCTCTCAGCGGCGCTCCGCGTCATCACGCTGAAGAAGAACGACACCACCGCCGAACGCCTCCCCGACATCGACGGCGCCCCTGGCGGCACCCTGGAGAGCTTCCAGATCCTCGCCGACACGCTCAACAAGATCATCGGTCTCGGCGTCGACAACCCGATCAAGGACCACTGCTTCGTCCCCGCCATGAGCGCCCTCGGCGTCCGCGGCCTCGACACCCACGAAGACCTGTACACCAACATCAACTCCCTTGACCCGGAAGAATTCCCGGTCGACGACTACCGCTGCGCGTCACAGAACGAACGCCACACCAAGGTCACCGAAGAACTGGGATCCTGGCTCCTCGAGCGCCTGCCCGACTAACCCACCCGTGCGCGGGCGGCCCGACCGTACTCACCCCCAGGGTCGCCCGCGAACCCCTCGACCAGAGCCACCGCAGGCAGCCGTAGGAGTTGTCCAACTTTGCTGGCAATCAGTCCATGTTGAGTGTCAGAGGACAGCGGCACACGCCGGATGATCACGGCTCGGTAACGGTGCTCAGGCGGATGTCACACCGTTGGATTTCGCCACACCTCTAGCAAGTGACGGGGGATTTCCATCCCGACCCCCGCGCCACCTGCGTGAGGAGCCTCGCCATGACGTACACCAGCAGCGCCCGGCAGTTCGATCCGGAGCCGCGCCCGACCTGGACAAGGGGTGCTGAGCGGCCTGTGGGCGGCCCGGAATCCAGTGGCGCGTCCAGTGCCGCGAACGATTCCAACGTCGTGCCCATCACCGCAGCTCAGCCCGCCCATAAGTCAGCCTCCCGACAGGCCGACACCCCTCTAACTTCACCTGCGACACCGGCGAAGGCGAAGAGGTCCACTCCCACAGCCGGGAAGGTACGAGCCGATGCGCTGCGGTTGCTGGGGTGTGTGCGGATAGCGACGGTTCGGCAGATGGCTTCAGTGATCACGAAGGAGAAGTCGGACGGACGGTCGTATGTGCGCAGGGCGATGGTGGAACTGGAGGAGGTCGGACTGGCGGAGACGAACGGCAAGGACGGCAAGCACCAGATCTGGAACCTGACGGTGGCGGGACAGAAGGCTCTGGCTGATGGCAATGAGCTGCCGCCGCGTCCGAAGGCCGGCACCGGAGCGAAGGCCGTCCGGGCTGGGTTCGGCCCGCATAGTCTCGCGGTGACGGAGATGATCCTCGCCTACACCGACACGGTCCTGTCCAAAGACCGCGAGTGCCTGACCGCCTGGCAGGTGGAGGTGAACCACGCCATCAAGCAGACCGGCCTCAGCTTCAACACCGACGCCGTCCTCGCCGTGCCGACCGAGACCAGCGAGGTGCGCCTCTTCGAGCTCGACAACGGCACCATGTCCCAGGCCCGCCTCGCCAAGGAAGTCTGGGACTACGAGCGCTACTTCGGGCACCGCGTCTGGGAAGGCGCCCGCGGCACGATCGGTACGACGTACCCGTTCTGGCAGCGCCACCGCTACACCCGATCCGAGAGCTTCCCGCTGCTGTATGTCGTCCTGGCGGGGAAAGAGGAGCACCTGCTCGACAACCGCCGCCAGGCGCTCACCGCCGACGTGAAGGGCATCACCGTCGACGTGTGGGTGAACACTCTGCCCCGGCTGAAGCGCGGCGAGCCCTGGTACGAGATCGGCGTGGACGACCCGGACCGGCGCCGCCGGCGCTACCCCGAGCCCGCCGGCCGCTGACACCGCGCGCGACGCCGGACACGTCCCCGTTGCGGAGGGCCTGTCCGGCGTTCGGCCCGGTGGGCGGAACGGGTACCGAAGTCCCCGTGCCACGCCGCGGGACAAACGGGCCACGCGGCGGCCACAGCCCAGGGGAGGCCGTACACAGGTCTCATGAGACGCAGCGGAGAAGAGACCGCGCCCCAGGACCTGCCGGGCGACCTGTGGCACGCCCTGGCCGAACTTCAGCACACCCATCCTGACCCGGTGGGCCGCGTCGGGCCGCTCGCCCGTCCGGCCGGGCTGCTGTCCTTCACCGAGGCCGCCGACACCCTCCTCGCGGCCCGGGTGCAGATGACCGGCGCGGAGACGATGCACCAAGTGAACGAGACGCTCCGCGCGATGACCGGCAACCTCCCCCACGCCCACTTCACCGGCCCCGGCGTCGCCCTGGAACTCACGCTCAGCAGACGGCAGGAACTCCCGATTCACGCGGCGCACACCACCGGCCTCACCCGGCTCTTCCAGGACGCCGCCAACACCGTCAGCGCCCGCAACCGCGAGGTCGGCTGGTGCTTTCACTGCGACGGGACCGGGCTTGCCCGCCCGCTGTGGGAGCCGGCGGCCGGGCACGCCTGAGCCACACCGTCGACCGAAGCCCTCGCCCGTTCGGGGGAAACGGCGGCTTGTGGCTTCGGTCGGTGCGGCTGCGCCGGTTCAGCCCCGTCCGCGCGTGGTGAGGCCGGATGGGGGAGCCGGGCTCTCGGGAGGCGCGAGTTGAGGTGCTCGGGTCCAGCCGTGTGTGTGCATGGTCTCGGTCTCCCAGTCCTCGAACAACTGGAGGAGCGCTTTCGTCGAAACTACCATCGAGGTTGCCGATGCGGCAGAAGTCGCCGTCGGGGCACCAGGTATCGCCAGGTGAACGACATGCAAGTCCTCTTTCGGGGCGGAATGTGACACGGATGGCCACGTTTCGCCCGAGTCTGGATCAGCGTCAAGGGGGCTGCAGGCATCGCTGCGCCAGGGGCGCGTGTCGGCCTAGATCGGCGGATGCCTGCCGAACGTCGGCGCGCAGCGGTGTGGCTTCCGCGAGATGGTCATGCCGCACAAGGCCAACGACCGACGGCCGAGTGGGCGGCTGCCGAATCACTGCGAGCCGCCCTGGTGCCCCTAGCTTGCCGCGGTGGGACGAGAGCCTTCGCCGCCCTCCCGTGGCATTTCGGTGGCGTGGGGTAGCCGGTCGTGGTGAGGTCGGCCAGTCGAGGAGAGGAACGTCTTTCATGCGTGCTCGGAACATAGGTGCGTCAGCCGCCACGGCGTTGGCGCTGGTGGCCGCCCGCGACCTCGTGCAGAAGAAGCACGCACTGCTGAGGAACTTCCCCGTGGTGGGGCACGCCAGGTACTTGCTGGAGAAGATCGGCCCCGAGCTGCGGCAGTACGTCGTGACGTCCAACGACGAGGAACGGCCCTTCAGCCGTGACCAGCGCAGCTGGATCTACGCGTCGGCGAAGGAGGAGAACAACTACTTCGGGTTCGGCACCGACAACGACGTCGAGCACGTGCAGGGTCACGCGTACGTGAAGCAGCGCACGTTCGCCGGTCGGCTGCCCGATCTGCGCGACGCGCAGGCGCCGTTGCCCTCGGCCAAGGTGCTCGGCGGACCACGAGGCCGCGCGAAGGCGTTCCGTCCGGCGAGTGTGGTCAACATCTCGGCGATGAGCTTCGGCTCGCTGTCCGGCGCGGCCGTCACGGCGCTCAACAAGGGCGCGGCGCTGGCCGGGACGATGCACAACACCGGCGAGGGCGGCCTGTCGCCTTACCACCTCAACGGTGGGGAACTCGTCCTCCAGATCGGTACGTCGTACTTCGGCTGCCGCAACGAGGACGGGACGTTCAACCTCGACAAGCTCAAGTCCGTGGTCGCGAGCGGGCCCGTCAAGGCGATCGAGATCAAGCTCTCGCAGGGTGCGAAGCCGGGGCTCGGCGGCATGCTGCCGGGTGCGAAGGTGACCGACGAGATCGCCGGGATCCGCGACATCCCCGCGGGCAAGGACTGCGCGTCGCCGTCGCGGCACACCGCGTTCCACGACGTGGACTCGATGCTCGACTTCGTGGAACTGCTCGCCACGGAGACCGGATTGCCCGTCGGGATCAAGAGCGCCGTCGGGGAAATGGGCTTCTGGGAGGAACTCGCCACCCTGATTGAGCGAGGCGATCGAGGGGTCGACTTCGTGACCATCGACGGAGGCGAGGGCGGCACCGGGGCTGCTCCCCTGATCTTCGCCGACTCGGTGTCCCTGCCGTTCCGCATGGGCTTCTCCCGCGTCTACAGCGTGTTCGCCGAGCGCGGGCTGACCGACGACATCACCTTCATCGGCTCCGGCAAGCTCGGCCTGCCCGAGAACGCCGTCGTCGCGTTCGCCCTCGGCGTCGACATGGTCAACGTGGGCCGTGAGGCGATGCTGTCCATCGGCTGTATCCAGGCGCAGAAGTGCCACACCGACGCATGCCCCACCGGCATCGCCACGCAGGACCCGTGGCTGACGCGCGGCATCGACGCACCCTCGAAGGCCATCCGGGCCGCGATGTACCTGCGCACCCTGCGCAGGGAGTTGCTGAGGGTCTCGGGCGCCGTCGGCGTCGCCCACCCCTCGCTCATCACCCCCACCGACATCGACATCCTCAACGGCGACTACGACGCCCGCACCCTGGCGAGCGTCTACGGCTACAAGGACGGCTGGGGCTCGCTCGGCCCCAAGCTCGCCGATGAGATCGCCGAGCTGCTCACTGCCTGAGCACGTCCTTGCCCCCTCGTCGGGTATTCGGAGATACGACTGCGGCCTGATCAGCACGCGACGTCACGAGTTTGTGCAGTCCTGTCCGGGGCGGCTCGGTGTCGGGAGCCACTCGTCCTGAGCGGTGGGGCGTGACCGCCTTAGGGATCTTTGTCAGCATCAAGCGCCGGCCACGGGGCTGGGGTGGTCTCTGCGCTTCGGGCGCGGCGCCTTGCGGCATGCTTTCCCCGCGGGTGCGTCCCGCAAGGCGCCTCTTCCCCTGTCGGCGACGCCTGAATTGTGGACCAGTTCCGACGGGTGAAAGATGACCCCCGGTCCGTCAGTTGATGTTGTTCATTCCCTGGTGTTGGCTGCGGGAACCCGTCCGAGGTCGCGGCCGCGCATGCGGTAGGAGTCGCCCTTGAGGGAGATCACTTCGGCGTGGTGGACGAGTCGGTCGATCATCGCGGCGGCGACGGTGTCGTCGCCGAAGACCTCACCCCAGCGTCCGAAAGGCTTGTTGCTCGTGACGATCACGGACGCGTGTTCGTAGCGGCCGAGATGAACTGGAAGAACAGGTTCGCGGCCTCAGGCTCGAAGGGGATGTATCCGATCTCGTCCACGACGATCAGCGGGATCCGGCTGAGCCGGGTGAGTTCGTCGGCCAGGCGGCCGTTGGCATGAGCGTCGGTGAGGCGGGCGACCCACTGGGCGGCGGTGGCGAACGCAAAGCGATGACCGGCCTGGCAGGCCCTGATCCCCAGCCCGGGCGCCAGGTGGGTCTTGCCGGTTCCGGGCGGCCCGAGGAAGATCACGTTCTCCTTTCCGACCACGAAATCGAGCGTCCCGAGGTGGGAGATCGTCTCTCGCTTCACGGACCTTTGATGGTCGAAGTCGAAGTCCTCCAGCGACTTGCGGGAGGGAAGCCGGGCAGCCCTGATCCGTCCCTCAGCGCCAACGGCGGTCGCGGCCGACCTGGTGATCAACAAGCGGATGGGCTGGAGCCCGCCCTTCATCGAGTTCAAGCGCGCCTATCTCCACGCGCTCAATCCGGCCGGTTTCGGTGCCATGCTGGTCGCCTCGGCGGTCTCGATCACCGCGTTCCTCGGGGCGTTCCGGCCCTACGCGCAGGCGTTCTCGACGTTCCTGGCGTGCGGGCTGGCGCTTGTGCTGTGCCCGCTGAGCGCCTGGCTGACCAAGGGCCGCTTCTACCTGGCTCGGACGAACACCGTCAACGGGCCCGGGGTGGACGTGCCCGACGTCACCGTCACCCCACGAGTGCGTGGTGTGCCGCACCCACCACGCGCTGCCCGACATCGCGGACTGCCCGGCCCACGACGGTCCGATCTGCTCGCTGTGCTGCTCGCTGGACAGCCAGTGCGGGGACGTGTGCCGCAAGGAGCCCACTGCCGGGCCCGTCCTGCTGCCGGTGCCCCAGCTGCCGCCCTCCTCGGGGCGGGACGCTGCGCGCGAGGCGTGACAGCGGCCCGGGCAGCGCGGCCCGTACGGGAGTCGGGCCGCGCCGCGCGGGCGGGTCAGAGCGCCGAGTCGAGGTGCCCGAGGTGCTCGATTAGGTTCATGTTCTCGGCGTAATCCACCGGGCAGTTGATGATCGACACGCCCGGGTCCGCCAGTGCCTCACGGAGCGTCGGCAGCAGGTCCCCGGCGGACTCGATGTGGTAGCCCTTCGCGCCGAAGCTGCGGGCGTACTGGACGATGTCCGGGTTGCCGAAGTCGGTGTTGGAGTTCTCCCCGACCTCCAGGTCCATCTTCCACTTGATGAGCCCGTAGCCGTTGTCCTCCCAGATCAGCACGGTCAGCGGGATGTTCTCGCGGACAGCCGTCTCGATCTCCTGGGAGTGCATGAGGAACGAGCCGTCGCCGACCGCCGCCAGCACCTTCGTCTGCGGCCTGGCGAGCTGGACCGCGAGCGCGCCGGGCAGCGAGAAGCCCATGGTGGACAAGCCGTTGGAGATGAGGCAGGTGTTCGGCGCGTACGTCGGGTAGAGCCGGGCCATCCACATCTTCAGCGCGCCGGTGTCGACCAGCACGATGTCGTCGCGACCGAGCGCGGCGCGGGTGTCGGCGATGACGCGCTGCGGGGCGAGCGGGTAGCGCTCGTCCGCGGCGCCCTGCTCGAGTTCCTTGGCCAGCAGCGCGCGGGTGGCCGTGGTGTCCTCGTCGTCGATGGTCCAGCGCAGGCCGTCGAGTTCGGTGGCGAGGGCGTCGAGGGAGGCGGAGATGTCGCCGATGATGCCGACATCGACCGAGTAGCTGCCGTCCACCTCCGCCGGGAAGCGGTGGATGTGGACGATCTTCTTGTCACCATCCGGGTTTATCCGGGACGGGTCGAACTCCTGCAGCTCGTAGCCGACGGCGATGACGACGTCGGCCTCCTCGAACCCGAAGTTGGTGTAGTCGCGCCGCATGAAGCCGAACGTGCCGGTCGCGCACGGGTGGTCGTCGGGCAGGACGCCCTTGCCGTGGAAGGTGGTCGCCGTCGACACGTCGAGTGCGGTGGCGAACGCCGTCAGCGACTCCTCGGCGCCGCCGCGCGCCGCGCCGTGTCCGGCGAGGATCACCGGCCGGCGGGCCTCCCGAAGCAGCTCCACCGCCCGCTTGATCTGCTTCGGGGACGGCGCCTCGGGCTGCACGACGTCCCTGCGCAGCGGGCGCAGGTCCGAGCCGTCCGTCGCCTCGTCGACATCCTCGGGCACGGCGAGGTAGACGGCGCCGGGCCGCTCGGACTCCGCGGTCTTAAACGCGCGCCGCACCATCTCTGGGATGGCCTGGGTGGCCGGGACGTCCGCCGACCACTTCGTGACCGGCGCGAACATGCTCACCAGGTCCACGAACTGGTGGGACTCCTTGTAGTTGCGCTCCTTGCCGACCTGCGCGGTGATCGCGACGACGGGCGTGCTGTTCGTCATAGCGTCGGCGACGCCCAGCATCAGGTTGATCGCGCCGGGCCCCAGCGTCGCGGACATCACACCCGCCGAGCCGGTGAGCCGGCCGTGCATCTCCGCCATGAAGGACGCGGCCTGCTCGTGCCGGGTGAGGACGTAGCGGATCTTCTCCGAGCGGGCGAGGGCGTTGGTGAAACGGATGTTCTCCTCGCCGGGCACGCCGAACACCACCTCGACGCCCTCGTTCTCCAGGCAGCGCACCAGGAGTTCGGCCGCTCCGTCGGGGGTCTGCTTCCGGTGCTCGGCGTCGCTCACGCTGATCGTGTCCTCTCCTGGGTTTTGGCCGCGCCGATGGGCCGGGCCGTTCAGCCGTCTACCCCGGCCGGACGCCCGGACGCCTGCGGACCGGGTCTTACGAGCCAGACCCCTTGGAGGGGGTCAACTTTCAGGTGTCGTTACTCGTTCACTTTTCGGCCGTCGCCGACACCTCGCCGCCGTCCAGTCCGAGGACACCGCACTCCTCAGACGTGGCAGGGCTCGTGCTGCGTTGCGACGACCGGTTGAGTCCAAGCAATACACCAGCCAGCAATTCGCGTCCCTGGCAGCAGAGTTCGGGGTCCGGCTATCGGTCGGCCGCACCGGCCAGTGCTGGGACAACGCGCTCGCCGAGTCGTTCTTCTCGACCATCGAACGCGAACTGCTCGGCACCTCCGCCTGGCCCAGCCGGGCCGCCGCCCGCACCGCGATCTTCGATTTCATCGAAGGTTGGTACAACTTGCACCGACTGCACAGCAGCCTCGGCTACCTCAGCCCGGCTGCGAGTACGAGACCGCACTCGCAGCCTGACCACCACACCAATGGCGTCCGTCAAAGCGGAACAAGCCCACTCCAAGAGCGTCACGACGCTCGTCCGCCTGCGGCGGGACCGCATACTCAACGAGGTGTTTGCCACCGGTGATGCCCTCAAGGTGATGCGGCTTCTCGGGATCACCGCGCAGACCGCCATGCCCTAATGGCGGTGCCGCCTGCCCGGAGCGCACCGCGAAACTGCCCATTTAGCGGGCCCGCTCCCAGCTGAAAGCCCGTGGCGGTGCAGCCGTGGGTCCGGCATCATCCCCATGTGATTGTGATGCAACCCGTTCTGGAGATCTCCGCTGCCGACGACTTCGCGCTCCGGCCGGTGGGAAAGTACGAGCCCTATGGCTACCTCGTGCTTAACGGGGAGGGGCCTTGACCCCGGATGTTGGACACACGAGACACTGGATCCTGAGGATCTGAGAACGGACATCTCGTGGTCATGAAGAACTATCCGCCGCAGTTGAAGGCGGATGCGGTCGCGCTGTACGAATCGCGGCCGGAAGCGACGATCAGATCGGTCGCAGCCGATCTGGGGATCAACCCGGAGACGCTGCGGAACTGGGTTCGGGCCACGGCGAAGGTCACGAGGGTGCGGTGGGCGATGGGTGACGGCACGACCGTCACCTGCCACGGCCCCGGCACCCCGTACGCCAAGTCGCGGGGTGCGACGCCTTCGCCGGACTGCGGGCACCTCTACGAGCGGCCCTCCTACGAGGAGCCGGGCGGCCGGTACCAGGGCACCGCGACCGCGCACTGGACCGTGACGTGGACGGCCCCCGCCCTCAACGACGGCGGGACGTTCACCGAGACCCGGACCACGGAGTTCACCGCCGCCGTCCACGAGGTCCAGATCCTCAACCGACCCGGCAGGCCGCTGACCTGCCGTGGTGAGTTTTCGCGGGGGAGTGCACCCGCCGTGGTGAGCAGGCATCCGCGCCGTGGTGAGTTGCCGGGACAGAACTCACCACCGCAGGTCAGAAGCGGGCGCGGCCACTCACCACAAGGAATCCGCGACGCCACCCCCATTGGAAACTTTCCATTGTCGAAAAAGGGATTCGGTGCCACAAGCGGTCAGGGCGGTGCACGCTCGGGGATGGCGGGGGAACGACGAGTACGTCAGTCAACGGCACGATGCGCAGCAGGGGTACGTCTTCTGAGCTTCGGCCATGGCGGGGTCAGAAGTCGGGGCAGATGCTTTCGCGCACGACCTGCAGGATGCGCTCGGCCGTGATGGTGCCGTGGCCGTCCGGGTGATTTGGGGACGTGAAGCGCGAGTTCGTGGTCTTGATGAGCTTGATGTGGTCGTCCGGGCTGGTCTTCACTGTGCCGCACTGGTTGATGCCGCGGCTGACAGCCTTGTCATCCTTGCCGTGAACGATGTCTGTATCGATGGCGTTCAGGCTCTCGAGGTACACCTGGCGTTGTGCGGGGTTCGGTTCCGCGGGCAGTCCGGCCGGATGCCTGGCTGCAGCTTGTTGCTCGGGTGTGATCTCTGAGGCGTCGCCGCTCTGCACGGGCTTGGCCCCCTCGGTGCTGCTGGTATCGCCGCTGCATGCGGTGAGCGTGGAGAGCAGGCCGGCCGCGAAGAGCGTGGCGATGGTGGTGCGGGTGCGCATGGTCCCCCCTGGGACTGATCAAGTGAGGGGGTCACGCTTCCACATGTGAGGGCTGGGCGAAGCCGTGGTGACCGTCCTGTGACACGACGACCCTGCGTGGCAGGGCCCTGGGCCTTATGGCACCCCGTCGCCGTCGAGGTTCGGTCCGGCGACCGCCTCGGCCACGGCCGGCGGCGTCACCGTCACGGCCACCGCGAGGGTGACGACGGTGCGGTGGGTGATGGGCGACGGCACCACGGTCACCTGCCACGGCCCCGGCACCCCGTACGCGAAGTCCCGGGGCAAGGCCATGTCGCCGGACTGCGGGCACCTCTACGTGCGGCCCTCCTCCGAGCAGCCGGGCGGCCGGTTCAAGGGGACCGCGACCGCGACGTGGACCGTCACCTGGACCGCGCCCGCCCTCAACGACGGCGGCCAGCTCACCGAGACCCGTGCGTCGGAGTTCACGGCCGATGTGCGTGAGGTCCAGGTCGTCAACTGACGCTGGCAGGCCGCTGACCTGCCATGGGGAGTTTCACGGTGAGTTCGGCAGAGCCGTGGTGAGTGTTCGCGGTGAGTGGACCCCGCCGTGGTGAGTAGGCCCCGAGACCGTGGTGAGTTTCCCGGCCGGCTACTCACCACGGCAGGTCAGCGGCGGGTACGGCCACTCACCACGACGATCCGCAGCACTCTCCGGCTACTGGAAACTTTGCTGTCGAGTCCGCCGTACGGCGCGTAGGCGGTCGACATGACGGCGGCATAAGGGGGCGTCTGTCAGGCGCCCGGGGCGGGAGTTCCGTCGCCGGTGCCAGACACCAGCCACCCGCCCCGGGCCCCGACACCCTGACACACGAAAACCGCGGCGTCTGCCGAGCTGCGGCCTCTGGCTGGTCCTCGAGGCCGCAGCCTGTAGCGCGGCGCGGTCGGCTGCGCAGCGAGGGCCATGCGCGGCCGGCGCGGGGATCCATCCGACAACAATCCGGACTCTATGACCGACACGATCACCGACACTATGGCCGACGGTATGCCCGACACTATGGCCGATACCCGACCGGAGTCGGCCTCTGCATAACCGCAGGTCAGGCACCGGTTTCGCGTGGTGAGTGCTCAGACTTCCCCTCTTCTACCTGGCCTGTCCCGCTGTGTGGGGGTGGGTGGTGGGCTGGTGGCGGGCGTTGTCTCGGGGAACCGGGCGGCGCTGCGCTGACCCGTCTCCCGGCCCGTCGCAGAGGCTCTGGCGAATCTCAGACCCAGGTCACGAGGAGGAGCTCACGGTGGCGCTGACGATGTCCGTCGCGTGCACGACGGACATCGTCAGCGCAATCACTGCTCCGGGACACCGGCCCCGAGCGTGTTCCCCAGGGTGCCGAGCAGCCCCGACAGCCGGCGCCGGTCCGCAGGCCCGAACCCGGAAAGCAGCTCGTGCTCCTGGGCGGACCGTGCGGCAGCGACCCGGTCGGACAGCGCGATGCCCTCCGGGGTGAGGCACAGCCGGACGATCCGGCGGTCGTCGGTGTCGCGCTCCCGCCGGATCAGGCCCACCGCCTCGAGACGGTCCGCGTGCTGGGTGAGGCCACCCGCGCGGACGGCGCCTGCGGCCGCCACCTCGCCCATCGTCCGGCGGTAGGGCTCACCCGCGTCCCGCAGCGTGGCGAGCACCTCGTAGGCGGGCAGACTGATGCCGTACTGGCGGACGGTCCTGCCGACGAGCTCCTGATGACGCCGTGCGCACTCGCTCAGCCTGTCGAACAGGGGCGGCGCGGAGTCGTCCCCGCCGGGGGACGTCGGTGCGGACCGCCGAGTTTCCGGGACCTTTGAACGTCCGGCGTCCGGGCGCTCGGCCTCCGGCCTCTCGGGGCGGGTGGACGCGGCCTCGCCCGCACCTTCCGCCCCGCTTTCCTGTCTGCGGGCGGGGTGGAGGGCGTCGCCGAAGGCGGTGGTGAGCACGTCCGTCAGTGCGGGGGCGAGGTCCCCGGTCGGGACGGAAACCGCCGGATCGTGCGCGAAGACATAGCGTTCCATGATCACGCCGAAGAGGACGCTGCGGATCATGGCGATGCGCACCTCCGCCTCGGCCGAGTCGCCGAGCAGCCGCGCGAGAGGTTCGCCGACCTGCTTCTCCAGGATCGTGCGCAGCAGTTCGGCACTCGGCGGGTGGCTCACCGCCGAGCGGATCAGCGCCGGCCAGGGATCGTCGGCCGGCAGCCGGTCCCAGCGTTCCAGGTAGGCCCGGGCAAGGGCTGCCGGCAGATCGCCCGTGGCGTCGGCCCCGAGGACATCGCCGGTGACACCCGCTCCGCTCCCGACCGCCTCGCGGAACAGACCGTCCTTGGTACCGAAGTACGCCATCACCAGGCCGGGTGTCACCCCGGCCTCGGCCGCGATGGCGCGGACCCCGACACCCTTGTAGCCGTGCGCGCCGAACAGCCGCCGGGCGGCATCGAGGACCGCGCGGCGATTGCCTTCCGGGTCGTGGGAGCCGGCGCGCCGCGGCGCTGCCGCCGACTGCCCGGAATCGGGGGCGGGACTTCCGGCCGCTCGTCGGCGGCCCTTGCTCTCTGGATCCACAGCCCTCACATTAAACGAGTGTTCATAAAAACAGTCGTTCAAAAATGGTCACACTGTGTGGACGGGACCGGTCCGGAAGGTGAGCGGCAGTCCACTGCCGCCACGCCGTACCGCGATGATCTCGGCCATGATCGACACGGCGGTCTCCTCGGGTCCCCGGCCGCCGAGATCCAGGCCTACCGGCGAACGCAGGCGTGCAATTTCCGCCTCGGTTGTACCGGCCGCACGCAGCCGTTCGAGCCGGTCCTGATGCGTACGACGGCTGCCCATGGCGCCCACGTATCCGGCGCGGCTGCGCAGCGCGAGCGCGAGGACCGGCACGTCGAAGCGGTGGTCGTGGGTCAGCACGATCACTGCGGTCCCCAGGTCGACCAGATCCTCCTGGGTGCGGAACCAGCGCTCGGGCCGGTCGGTGACCACCTCGTCGGCGCCGGGAAAGCGCTCGGGCGCCGCGAAGGCGGGCCTGGCGTCGCAGACCGACACGCGGTGTCCGAGCGCGGCGCCGATGCCTGCGAGGGGCCGGGCGAACTCGGCCGCACCGAAGATCAGCAGCCGCGGCCGTGGTGCGAACGACTGCACCAGCAGCTCCCGCTCCGGCACGCAGACAGCGCCGCCGGCCGCAGCATTTCTGCTGGTCACGAGCCCACTCGCGGCCCGTCCCAGCATGCCTTCGGTGGCCAGGACCGCCGCTCGGTCCGCATGCGGGTCACCCAGGGAGCCGGTCACCGTCCCACCGCCGACGGCCAGTCCGCCGCCGTCGAGGGGAGTGACCAGAGCCACCGGCACGCCGGCCGCCAGATCGGCGGCGACACGGCCGAGCGGCACCTCGGGCCCCACCTCGCGGATCAGTACCTCGATCGTGCCGCCACAGGTCAGACCCGCCGCGAAGGCGTCCTCGTCGCCGACCCCCCAGCGCTCGACGGTCGAAGCGGCGCCCGCGAGCACCTCCTCCGCGATCGCGCAGACGGCGGCTTCGACGCAGCCGCCGGAGACGCTGCCGACGATACGGCCGCCCTCGGACACCAGCATCGACGCGCCCGGCGCGTGCGGGGCCGAGCCCCAGGTCCGCAGGACGGTCGCCATGACGAAGCGGGTGCCGGAGCGCTGCCAGGCGACTGCCTGGTCGATGACGTGCTGCATGTCGCTCACCTCGGACTAGGAATCCCGGACCGGGAAATATCGGACAGCCTCTTGCCAAGAAGAAACTTTAGTGTAAATCATTTTAGGTACTAGATAGATCCGTACGTGTCGAACGGAACGGCGCGACGACGACCAGAGAGGACCGGTGGCAGCAGGTTGAAACCCTCATCCTTCGACTTCACCGCCCCCAGCACCGTCGGCGAGGCGGTCGCCCTCCTCGCCGACGAGGAGCGGGAAGCCAAGGTCGTGGCGGGCGGCCAGTCCCTGATCCCCATGCTGAACATGCGCCTCGCCAGGCCCGAGGTACTCGTCGACATCACCCGCATCCCGGAGCTCGGGCGTCTTCACGTCGATGCGGAGGGCAACCTCCGCATCGGAGCAGCCGTGCGGCAGGCCCGCGCCGCCGCCGACCCGGCGGTACGGGACGGGTGGCCGCTGCTGGCCGCCGCGATCGAGCGGATCGGCCACCCGCAGATCCGCAACCGCGGCACCGTCTGCGGCAGTCTCGCCCACCACGACCCGGCCGCCGAGCTGCCCACCGCGGCCCTCGCGCTGGACGCCCGGTTCGTGATCGCCGGGCCACGCGGCACCCGCACCGTCACCGCCGAGGACTTCTTCGTCGCGACCTTCTCCACCGCCGTCGAGGCGGACGAACTGCTCACCGAGGTGGTGTTCCCCCCGCTTCCGGCGGATCACGGCTGGGCGTTCGAGGAACTGACCCGCAGGCACGGCGACTTCGCCACCGTCGGCGTGGCCGTCGTTCTGGAGCAGGGCCCCGGGACGGGCACCGTCCGGACCGCCCGGGTGGTCTTCAGCGGCGCGGCCCCCGTCCCCGTACGGCTGGCCGCCGCCGAGGACGCACTCGTCGGCAGCGATGCCGGCGGGCAGGCCCTCGCCGCCGCAGCCGACGTCGCGCTGGCCGGGCTCGCCCCCTCCGACGACATCCATGCCACCGCCGAGTACCGGCGCGAAGGCGCCGCTCATCTCCTCGTCCGCGCCTGCACCAACGCCTGGGAGCGCTGCTGATGACCCCGTCCGTCCCCACCCCGCTCGCGGCCCGTACGCCGCCGCTCGCCGAGCCCTCCGCCTGGCACGAGATCTCCCTCACCGTGAACGGCCGGCCGGTCACCGCCCAGGTCGAGTCCCGGCTGCTCCTCAGCGACTTCCTGCGCGACCGGCTCGGTCTCACCGGCACGCATGTCGGCTGCGAGCACGGGGTCTGCGGGGCCTGCACCGTCCTCGTCGACGACGAACCGGTACGTACCTGCCTGATCCTGGCCGTGCAGTGCCGGGGCACCGAGATCCGCACGGTCGAGGGCCTCGCCCCCGGCGACGCCCCTCTCACCTCCGTGCAGCAGGCCTTCCACGAGTGCCACGGCATGCAGTGCGGCTTCTGCACGCCCGGGTTCGTGTTGACGACGACCGCCCTCACCGAGCAGTCCGACCGCCCGGACGGGGAACAGGTCGCCGACGCACTCAGCGGGCATCTGTGCCGGTGCACCGGCTACCGCAACATCCGCCGTGCCGTGTGCCAGGCACTCGGCGAGCGATTCGGGGAGTGACCAGCATGTCCCACGATTCCTACCCTCAGCCGCACGGCGACGGGAGCTGGATCGGCCGTTCCGTCCCGCGCGTCGAGGACGACCGGCTGCTGCGCGGCAACGGCCGCTACGTCGACGACATCGCCCTGCCCGGCGCTGTCGAGGCCGCGTTTCTGCGCAGCCCCCACGCCCACGCCCGTATCGACTCCGTCGACGTGAGCGCGGCACTGGCCGCGCCCGGCGTCGTCGCCGTGTGGACCGGCGACGACGTGGCGGACCTTCCGGCGATGCTGAACAAGGAGGAACTGCGCACCCCGCCGGGGCTCGCCGAACTCCTGGACCCGGTGGTCCGCATGACTCCCATGCCGCTGCTCGCCGCTGACAAGGTCCTCTACGTCGGCCAGCCCGTCGCCGTGGTCTTCGCCGAGAACCGCTACCTCGCCGAGGACGCCCTGGAACTCGTCGACGTGCGCTACTCCCCGCTGGCCGTGCTCGTCGACCCCGAGCTCTCCCTGACCCCGGACGCGCCTCTGCTGCACGAGGAGCTGCCCGACAACACGGCGGTCACCGTCGCCACCCGTGTCGGCGACCCGGACACGGCGTTCGCCAACGCGCACGCCGTGGTGAGCGAACGGTTCGAGGCCCACCGGTACGTCGCCTCTCCGATCGAGACCCGCGCGATCTCGGCCCAGGTGGATCCGTACAGCGGCCGGCTGACCATCTGGTCGGGCACCCAGACCCCCCACCGGCTGCGGGACGCCATCGCCCACACCCTCGGCCTGGGACCCGCCGCCGTCCACGTCATCGCGGCCGACGTAGGCGGCGGTTTCGGCCAGAAGGGCATCCTCTACGTCGAGGAACTCATCGTCCCCCATGCCGCCCGCCGCATCGGCCGCCCCGTGCTGTGGCGCGAGGACCGCAACGAGAACCTCACCTCCTCCTCCCACGCCCGTGAGCAGATCCACCGCATCGAACTCGCCGCGGACTCCGAGGGCCTGATCATTGCCATACGCGACCGGATCACCGTCAACTTCGGCGCGTACAACATGACCGGCCTTGTCGTGCCGTACAACTCGCTCTGCCATCTGCTGGGCCCGTATCGCATCCCCAACGTGGACATCGACGTGGTCGGTGTGCTCACCAGCACCACGTTCGCCACGCCCTACCGGGGAGCCGGACGCCCGGAGACGGTCTTCGCCATGGAACGCGCGATGGACAGACTGGCCGCGGAACTGGGCATCGAGCCCGAGAAGTTGCGGGCACGCAATCTTGTCGGGCCCGACGCGATGCCGTACGCGACCGGACTCGTGGACCGCTCGGGCAGACCGCAGACGTATGACTCCGGGGACTATCCCGAGCTGCTGCGCCGCGCCGTGGCCAAGGCCGATGTCCAGGGGGTACGGGCACGGCAGCGCGCAGGCGCCCGGAACGGAAAGTACGTCGGCATCGGATTCGCCATGTACATCGAGGCCACCGGCCTCGGACCGTTCGAGACCGCCCGGATCGACATCGCCCCCAGCGGCAGGGTGCGCCTCGCCATCGGCGCCCCCTCCCAAGGGCAGGGGCACCGCACCTCCATGGCACAGATCGCCGCGGACGCCATCGGGGTGCCGTTCGACGTCATCGACGTGGTCGGCGGGGACACGGAGGCCACCCCGTTCGGTGTGGGCACCATCGCCAGCCGGGCCCTGGTCAACGCGGGCAACGCCACCCACCGGGCCGGCCGGCTGGTCCGCGAGAAGATCGTCGAAGCGGCGGCGCGCCGTCTCGGCGTCGAAGCGGACGGCCTCGGCCTGAGCGACGGCGTCGTGGCGTCCAAGGAGCCGGGCGGCCCGTCCATCGGTCTGGCGGAGCTGGCCGGGCGGGCCCCGCTGCCCGGCACCCCCGAACCCGCCGACGGGCGGTACGGCACCGAGATCAGCGAGACCGTGCACTTCCGCCCACCGGGCTTCGCGGTCTCGTCCGGAGCACACGCGGCGGTCGTCGAGGTCGACGCGCACACCGGCGGCATCGAGATCCTGCACTATGTCGTCGTCCACGACGCGGGCAACATCGTCAACCCGATGATCGCGGAGGGTCAGGTCACCGGCGGCATCGCTCAGGGGATCGGCGGCGCCCTGTACGAGGAGATGGTCTACGGTCCCGACGGCCAGCCCCGCACCGGCACGTACATGGACTATCTGGTGCCCACGTCCTCGGAGATACCCGACCTCGACATGGAAGAGACCTTCACCCCCAGTCCCATGAACGATCTCGGGGTCAAGGGACTCGGCGAGGGCGGCGCGATCGCCCCGCAGGCGGTGCTGGCCGGTGCCGTCGAAGACGCGCTGCGCCCCTTCGGTGTGGTCGTACGCCGAGGACCGCTCTCCCCCAGCCGGGTCCGTGACCTGATCCGTACGGCCGGCCGAACATGAGCCCGCGCTCGTTCCGCACCTGAATCCGGCCCCGGCCGGCAGCTCCTCCGATTGGACACCCCATGCAGCTCGACCACTCCTTCACCGTTCCGGCGGGTCCCGACGACGCCTGGAAGCTGTTCCTCGACCTCGGCCGGGTCGCACCGTGCATGCCCGGCGCCGTGCTGGACACCCTGGCCGGCGACTCGTTCACGGGACGTGTCAAGGTCAAGGTGGGTGCGGTGCAGATGAGTTACCGCGGAGAGGGCACCGTCACCCGCGACGATGCCACCCGCTCGATGCACCTCGGCCTCAGCGGCAGCGAGACCCGGGGCGCGGGTACGGTGTCGGCCACGGTCACGGCGACGCTGACCGCAGACCCGGCCGGCACCCTGGTGCGCGTACGCACGGACCTCGACATCACCGGCCGTCCGGCGCAGTTCGGCCGCGGCATCATGACCGAGGTCGGCGACCGCATAGTTCAGCAGTTCGCCACCCGCCTCGCAGAGTTGCTGCGAACCCCCGGGCCGGGCGCGGCGGAAACGGTCTGCAGCCCGCTCCCGCACGAGCCGGAAGCTGTGGACCTCGGAGCGGCAGCACTGCCCGTTCTGCTCAGGAAGGCTGCCGTGCCCGCGGCAGCCTTCCTGGTCGCCGTCGTAGTGGTCCAGGCACTGAGGCGGCGTTCCCGCAGGTGACTCCTGCCGTGCGGCCCTTCCCCTCCGGCCCGGACCGATCGCCTCAGCAGTAAGATTCTCAGTGCTGTGAGAAGCTGGCGGACGCCGCAGGAGGGGATGAGCATGGCTGCATCGAGACCGTCGGACCGGGACGCCGTCGCGAGGGTGATCGAGGACTGGGCGCGGGAACGGCCGGAGTTGGACACCAGCCCGCTGGAGGTCCTCGCGCGGCTCCACCGTACCTTCCTGCGCTACAGCACCCGGCTCACCACATCGATCGAACTTCACGGTCTGTCCGTGGCGGGCTTCGACGTGCTGACCGCGCTGCGGCGGGCGGGGGATCCGTACCGGCTGACGGCCGGACAGCTCGCCGACTCCGGGCTGGTGTCGTCGGCCGGGGTGACACTGCGGATCGACCGTCTGGAGAAGGACGACCTCATCGCCCGGGAACGGGACGCCGACGACCGCAGGGTCGTCTACTCGCGTCTGACCGACAAGGGCCTCGCGCTGGTGGACACCGTGTTCGCTGAACATCTCGACAACGAACGCCGGATGCTCGGCGGGCTGTCGCCGTCCGAACGCCGCCAGCTCGCGCGACTGCTGCGCAAGCTGGAGGTCTCGATCCTCGATTCCGACGAGGAACCGGCCGACGCCACGGCGTAACTCCCAACCGGCCCCACTCATCCGGCCGGCGCGGTCTCGGGGCGGTGGTTCAACCCTGGGCAGGTTCGGCAAGGCCGGTGCGGCCGACCCGGGCGTTCGCGGCAGCGGCCGGTGAGATGCGCAGCCGCATCCAGCGAGGCAGACAGTAGATGCTGCTCTCAGAACCCCTAACGGGATGATGTCGAGGACGAACTGTGGGCAGTGATCGAACCACTGTTGCCGAGAGTCGAGCGTCGTACTCGCCATCCTGGGCGGAAGCGGCATCCAGACCGGTTGGTGTTCCAGGGCATCCTGTTCGTCCTGCACACCGGGATTGTCTGGGAACACCTGTCGCAGGAGCTCGGCTTCGGCTCGGGTATGACGTGCTGGCGGCGCCTGGCCGAGTGGACCGAGGCCGGGGTGTGGCCTCGGCTCCACGAAGCGCTCTTGGCCAAGCTCCGCAGCGCGGACGCCCCTGGACTTCTCCTTGGCTGTAGTCGACGGCTCCCACATCCGAGCGTTAAGGGGCCCCAAGACGGGACGAAGCCCTGTCGACCGGGGCAGGATGTGCAGCAAGCACCACTTGTTCGTGGACAGCCCCGAGGGAGGGGGGGCTGGGACTTGAACCCCTGGGTGTGCCAGGAGAGACCGGGCTGTCTGGATCCCGTTTCGTACGGTCTGATGTCGCCGCCGCCCACCGTCCGCGACGAACTCACCGAACCCGGCGGTGCCGCCGGTACGGCCGAAAGATCTGAACCAATACCGGGAATCAGACCGCGACGAGTTCCTGCTCGCGGTCCGGCGTCTTGACCTTGGGCTTCTTGTTCGGCAGCGAGAGCCGGAAGACCTTGTGCCACGCGGAGACCACCTGCTTGGGCAGCGGCCCGGTGACGTACTCCAGCTCGTACTTTTCGAACAGCGCGCGCACCTTCACCGCGACCTCGGCGTACCGGTTGCTCGGCAGGTCCGGGAACAGGTGGTGCTCGATCTGGTGCGACAGGTTGCCGGTCATGAAGTGCATGGCCCTGCTGCCGCTGATGTTCGCCGAGCCCATCATCTGGCGCAGGTACCACTGTCCGCGCGTCTCGCCCTTGATCGACCGGCGCTCGAAGACCTGCACGCCCTCGGGGAAGTGCCCGCACATGATCACGGAGTGGGTCCAGATGTTGCGGACCAGGTTCGCGGTGAACGTGGCGGCGAGCGTGGTGAAGAACGACGGGCCCGACAGCAGCGGGTGGATCACGTAGTCCTTGAGCACCTGCTTGCGGATCTTGCGGCCCACGGCCTTGGCCCGTGCGCGGAACTCCGGGTTCTTGCGTCGGCGCTTGTGCAGGTTCTTGCCGAGCTCAAGGTCGTACGCTGCGATGCCGTACTCGAAGAAGCAGGCGTTGATGAAGTTCCACAGCGGCTGGCCGAGGTGGAACGGGTGCCACTTCTGGTCCTCGTCGACGCGCATGATGCCGTAGCCGAGGTCGTTGTCCTTGCCGATCACGTTGGTGTACGTGTGGTGCAGCTCGTTGTGCGAGTGCTTCCACTGCTCGGACGGCGAGACGTGATCCCACTCCCAGGTAGTGGAGTGAATCTTCGGGTCTCGCATCCAGTCCCATTGGCCGTGCAGGACGTTGTGGCCGATCTCCATGTTGTCCATGATCTTCGCCACGGACAGACCGGCGGTGCCGAGCAGCCACGCGGGTGGGAAGATCGAGAACAGCAGCACGCCCCTGCTGAACAGCTCGAGCTTGCGCTGCGCCGAGATGACCTTACGGATGTAGGCGGCGTCTTTCTCGCCGCGGCTGGCGATCACCTCGTCGCGGATCGCGTCCAGCTCGCGGCCAAGCTCCTTGATCTGCTCCGCAGTCAGGTGGGCGGTGGGGTCGATGGCGGTCAAGGTGCTCCTACCGTTCGATGTCGCAGGGGCCCGCCGCGGCGGACACGCAGGTCTGGATGAGGACGCCCGGCTCGGCCTCGGTGATCTCGCCGGTGCGCAGGTCGCGAACGGCGCCCGCCTTGAGCGGCGTGATGCAGCCGAAGCAGATGCCCATGCGGCACCCGGAGGGCATGAGCACGCCGGCCCCCTCGCCGATGTCCAGCAACGGCGTGGCGCCGTCCGCGTCGACGGTCTTGCCGGTGGCGCTGAACGTGACCTCGCCGCCGTCGCCGGCGACGACGATGCTGGGGCGGAAGCGTTCGGTGTGCAGGCGCTCTTGTACGCCGTGCTCGGCCCAGTGCTCTTCGGCGGCGTCGAGCAGGCCCGCGGGCCCGCAAGCCCAGGTCTCGCGTTCGGCCCAGTCGGGCACGAGTTCGCCGAGACGGGCGATGTCGAGCATGCCGTCTGTGTCGGTGTGCACCTCGGTGAGCCGCAGCTTCTTGTCCGCGACCAGGTCGTGCAGTTCGTTGCGGAAGATCACGTCTTGCGGCTGCGGTGCGCAGTGAACCATGACGACGTCGTCGAACTCGATGTCGCGCAGCATGCCCATGACGGGCGTGATGCCGCTGCCGGCCGTCAGGTAGAGCACCTTTGCGGGCTTGGCCTGCGGCAGCACGAAGTCACCGGTCGGCTGGTCGAGCTGGATCAGCGTGCCCGGTTTCACCCTGCGGACCAGGTGGTTGCTGACCTTGCCGTCCGGGATCGCCTTCACGGTGATCGTGACGCGGCCGTCCTGGCGGTTTGTCGGCGAGGTGATGGAGTAGGCACGCCACAGGCGCACCCCGTCGACGTCGACCCCGATCCGCACGTACTGACCGGCTGTGTGGCCGCGCCAGCCCCGTCCCGGCTTGATCGCGATAGTCGCGGCGTCACCCGTCTCGGGGTGCACGGCCTCGATGCGCCCACGCAGGTCTGCACTCGCACGCAGCGGGCTGACCAGGTCGAGGTAGTCCGACGGCAACAGCGGCGTCGTGACCATCTCCAGCAGTTTCCACGCCCTGCTGCGGAGGGCTGCACTCGTCATGACTCCAGCTTGCTGTGCCTCAAGGCGTAAAGTCCTGACCGCGGGATGTAAATCTGGTCGGCTGAATTGTTCGCAGGGAACAAAACGTGAGCCATGCAATCCGGAGGGCCAGCGAACTGGCCCTCAATGAGACGACGGTCACCGCACTTCGGGCCGCGCTGAAGACCACCGCCGACGAGGTCGTCCAGGCGATCATCGACGAGGTCCCTCCCTACGCCAACGCCCTTTCGGGCCGGATGGGCGGCACCATCCGCCGAGCCGTCCGCACCGCCCTGGGGCACTACCTGGACCTCGCGAGCGGGAACGCCACAGGCGGCGACGCCGGTGACGCAGCCTACGAGCTGGGCCGCGGCGAGGTGCGCGACGGCCGTTCGATGGACGCCCTACTCAGCGCCTACCGCGTCGGCGCCCGCGTGGCCTGGCGATGCCTGGCAGCGGGTGCCGTACCCGCAGGTCTGCCCGCAGCCGAGGTCGCCAAGTTCGCCGAGCTGACCTTCGCCTACATCGACGAGCTCTCCGCCGCGAGCGCCGCGGGCCACGCCGACGAACTGGCCGCCCGGGGCAGGGCCCACGAGCGCCACCTGGAACGCCTGGCCCGCGACCTCCTCGCCGGCGCCAGCCCGGACGTGCTGCTGGCCTCTGTCCAACGGGCCGGGTGGCAGCCTCCGGTTTCGCTGACCGCGGTCCTGCTGCCCGCCGCCCAGGCCCGGCCTGCCTACCGCGCGCTCGACCCGAGCACCCTCGTCCTCGACGATCTGCCGGACGCCACCGGTGTGCTGCTCGTCCCCGATGCCCACCGATCACATCTCTTGAGGCAGCTGACCGACCGCACCGCCGTGGTCGGCCCGGCCCGGCCATGGACTCGTGCGTCCGCCTCGTACGCACGAGCCATACGCGCGCGCTCCCTCTCCTCTGATATCCGCGACACCGAGGACCACCTGCCCGAGCTGGTGCTGAGCGCCGACGTGGACGCGTTCGCAGACCTGCGTGCCCGAGCCCTCGCACCGTTGCGGACCTTGCCTGTCGCGACCGCACAGCGACTGGAGGAGACGTTGCGGGCGTGGCTGCTGCACCAGGGAAGGCGGGAGGAGGTGGCGGCGGCATTGTTCGTCCATCCCCAGACAGTCCGGTACCGGATGTCGCAGCTGCGGGAGCTGTTTCCGGATCTCGCATCGCCACACCGGGTCCTTGAACTGACGCTGGCGGTCGGTCTTCGGGTCAGCTGGCGCGTACGCCGACCGTCCACGACCGCGTCCGCGAACGGTCAGGAATCGTGCCTCGTTCTCGGTGCCATCAGCTGGCTCACGCGGCCCGGGAAGAGCGGTACTTGCCGGCTGAGATTGGAGGTTGATGTGAAGACCAGACAAGGCATCGGGAAGCCCGTCGGGGGCGCTGTCCCTGAGAAGCGCGGTGGCGGATACGGCTCGACTGGATCCGGTGGACGATGCGCACCGGCCCGCTTGTAGACGCGCTCATCGAGCATCTCGGTGATCTGCGCTGCTATGTCCTGAAAAAATGTCTTTCATGTCGTCATGGAGGGCACTGTCCCGGCACGACGGGCTGACCCACGGGCGAGCGGCGGGCTGCCAGCTGGGTGACCGGC
>NZ_MAPV01000055.1 GCF_001700505.1 Streptomyces mutomycini | reverse complement strand
CCCGGCCCCTGTGCCGCCCGCACCCCGGCTGATGCCATGGCGCGCATGTCCTCAGCTGCCCACCGCGGAGCCGTACCGCCGGAGCGAAACCGATGAGCGGCGCGATCGACGCCCGGTCGCTGGCCGTCGTCATCTTCCTCGGCTTCGTCGCCGTGTCCCTGCTGCTCTGCGGACTCGCCGCCGCCGACCAGGACGATCCGGAGCACTTCTACGCGGGCGGTGCCACCCTCGGCCCCGTCGGAGCCGGACTGGCGATCGCCGGGGACTACGTCTCCGCCGCCACGCTGCTCTCCACCACCGGATCCGTCGCACTGGCCGGCTTCGACGGTCTGCTGTTCGCCCTGGCGACGGTCGCCTCGCTGGTCCTCGTCATGCGCCTCTTCGCCGAACGCCTGCGCCGCAGAGGTGTGTTCACCCTGGGCGACTTCCTCGCCGACCGGCTCGGCGACGGGTCCGTACGCCGCGCACTCGGCGTGGCCACCCTCGTCGTGCTGGCCCCGCTGCTGCTCGTGCAGCTCACCACCGCCGGGCGCGTCATGACCGCCATGTTCGGGCTGCCCGACGGCGCGCTCACCGGCTGCACCGTGGCCAGCGGCGCACTGATGGTCTGCTACTCGGCGTTCGGCGGGATGAGGGGCACCGGCTACATCCAGATCCTCAAGGTGGCGGTCGTACTGGGAGCGGTCACCCTGCTCGCCGGACTCGTCCTCGCACGCTTCGACTGGTCACCGTTCGCCCTCTTCGACGCCGCGAAGGCCGGCAGCGGGGCGGGCGGCGACTACGCGCGCCCCGGGCTGCAGTTCGGCCACGGGCTCGCCGGCGGGCTCGACCTGATCGGCTTCCAGGCCACCCTGCTGCTCGGTGCCGCCTGCATGCCGCACATCATGATGCGGCTCCATCCGATCCGTGACGCCCGG
>NZ_MAPV01000054.1 GCF_001700505.1 Streptomyces mutomycini | reverse complement strand
GTCCCTGTACGCGCTGGACGCGGCGACCGGTACCGAGAGGTGGCGGCTGCAGACCGACGCCTGGGTGTACTCCCTCAAGGCCGACCGGGGCACCGTCCTGACCGGGACGCGAGGCGGCGGCGTACAGGCGTGGGAGGCGTCCAGCGGCGAGAAGCTGTGGGAGACCTCGGGTGTCCAGACGGACTTCGAGACACCGGAGGCCGGGCCTCTCATCCACGACGGCACGGTCTACCTGTGGCAGGACGCCCGGCTGCGGGCCGTCGACGCGCGCACCGGCACGGAGCGCTGGTCCTACCCCGTCGGTGACGCGGCGTCCTGCGGCGGGGTCCCCGTCCGGGTGACACCCGCGCCCGACGGCTTCGTGTACGTCGCGGCGGGGACCCGGGTACTGGCCGTGGACACGGTCTCGGGCCGGGTCCGCTGGCACTTCGAGTCACCGGCGGTCTTCCTGTCCCCGCCCGCCTTCGCGCCCGGTCCCGCGGTCACGGGCGGTGGTGTGTACCTCGCCGACTACCTCGGCACCGTGTACGCCCTGGACGCCTCGACCGGCAAGGACCGGTGGCGGATCGCGACGGAGGCCCGGCAGTCCATCGAGCCCCCGCTGGTGACGGCGGGCAACGTGCACGTCGGAAGCGGCAGCGCGCTCTACACCCTGGACGCGGTGACCGGCACGCCGAAGTGGCGATTCGCCGCGGGCGGCGAGGTGGTCGGCGCGCCCGTGGTCGCGGACGGCCGGGTCCACTTCGGCTCGGCCGACCATGTGCTCTACACGCTGGACGCGGCGGGTGGCCAGCTCCGCTGGAAGCTGGCCACGGGCGGCGAGATCACGGGGTCCCCGGTGGCACAGGGCGGTGTCGTGTACGCCTGCAGCAAGGACCGCTGCGTGTACGCGCTCGACGCGCTGAAGGGCACCGGGACGGGGAACAGGGCCCGCGCCTGAGACCTCAGGGGTGGGGCGGGTTGTAGCGGTTCCGGTCCTGCTGTTCGCCCTCGACGGGGTGCTGGACCGGGTACTGGGCGGTGTCCTCGTCGGCGGGCGACGCCCGGTGCCTGCCCGGTCCGGTGTACGGGTCCGCCTCGGGCTCCGGCCCGGGGGACGTCTGCGCGGCCGGGCCCGGTTCCTGCGTCGGCGGCCAGGTGTCGGGACGGTCGTCCGGCGGTACGGGATACGGTGCGGCGACGTCCCGCTGCCGCGTCCCTCGCCGCCCCGACATCACCAGCGCGCCCAGCAGGAGCAGCACGCCGCCCGCCAGGGCCTGTGCCACGCCCCAGCGGAGCCCGGAGCCCTCGCCGCCGACGGTCAGGCTTCCCGCGTCCTGCCCCTGCCTGACCATCCACAGCACGGTGAAGCCGAGGACGACCAGGCCGGCGAACGCCACCACCCAGCGCGAGCGGAGCACGACCCCCACGATCGTCACCAGGGCGGCGAACAGGAACGGAAGCAGGATCGAGCCCATGACCGACGACGAGGCGCCGGTGATGCCCTCGAAGAGGCCCTGGATGCGGTAGTCCCGCCCGAGGCGGTCGTTGTACCAGCTGTGGAAGGGGCTCTGCACGGCCGCCGCCGCTCCCACGAGGGCGACGACGGAACCGAGGACGTTGCGGATCATCGACAGCCTCCCGGGCCATGGCGCACGGCTGTGCGCACCGCTCCCCGGACCGACGCTACGCCCGGCCGCTGCTCCCTGCCATCGGAGACCATGACGAGACCGTGACAGGGTCATGACCGCGTCATGGGTGAGCGCCCGTGCTGCTGTGAGTAGCGTTGTCGGGCGGCCGTGCGACGGCCGTAGGAGCCGACTACAGCTAGGGGGGCTGCATCGATGGTGCGGCGACAGATGAGGTTCGCGGCGGTACTGGTCGTGGTGGTGCTCGCGCTCACAGGGTTTTCCACGTCCAGCCACGGCGGCAAGGGCCGCAGCAGCAGCGGCGGTTCGAGCGGCGGGGGCTGCTCCAGCTCCAAGAAGAGCAACAGCGGCTACCGCGACTACGACGACGACTACGACGACAGCTCGTCGAGCTCGTCAGGCGGTTCCACGTACTCCACCCCGACGCCGGGCCCCACCGCCTCGGACGCCCCCGACATCCGCGTCATCCGCTGCGCGCAGCCCAAGAAGGGCAAGCGCAGGGCGGTGACCTCCTCGACGGTCGAGATCCGCTCGACGGCGTCCCTCTCGCACACCTACGAGGTGGACGTGACGTTCCTGGACGCCGCGGGCCGGACCGTCGACACGGGCGAGGCCACGGTCGACCTGGACTACGACGAGACCGAGACCCTGACGGTCAGGATGGACAGCCCGCGCCTGGCCTCCAAGGTGAAGCGCTGCCAGGTCACGGCTGAGCTGCTCCACTGACGCCGCTCGGCCTGATGCCCGGTACGGCAGCCACGAAGCCCGTGCCGAGCGGGGAGTGCGGACGAGGCCACAGCCAAAGACCTGGCCGGACGCGGACACACAGCGGCCGCGACGGCTCCCCCTCCGCGCCGCCGCGGCCGCTCCCCGTGCGAATTCGGTCTACTTGGCGGTGGGAGCCGACGCGTGGTTGTCCAGCGTCGTGATCTCTTCACCGGAGGCGTGGTTGTCCAGAGTGGTGATGCCGCCACCCGAGGCGTGGTTGTCCTGCGTGGTGACATCCGTGCCGGCGTCGGACGCGTGGTTGTCCTGCGGCTTGAGGAGGTCGTCCTTGGCCTTCTTCGCTTCGCTCATCGTCAGCTCCCGTTCGTCGTTCCATGCAGAGTCAGGCGATGCCCGCCCGGCAATTCCCCCGTGGATCGCCGGGCGGGCATCTCAGGGCCGCTCACCCTAGTGGGACGGCCGTAACCTCGATCCGTCTGCCCCCCGACGCGACGGCTCGATGGACTACAGACTGGCGCCCGGCGATAAACGAACGATGAACGCAGCGGCTAGGCAGCGGCCACGGGGCTCAGCAACAGGCGCGCTTCCTCCGCCTCGGGCGCGCCCAACTGCTCGTAGATCGCGAGGGCTTCGAGCCAGCAGGCCCGTGCGCGGTCGGGCTGGCCGATGCTGTCGAGCGCCTTGCCGAGAACGGTCAGCACAGTGCCGCGGCGCCACTCGCCGCCGATGCCCCGGAGCGCGATCGCCTGCTCCGCGTGCGCGGCCGCCAGGGTGGGGCGCAGTGCGGCCAGGTGAGCCTCCGCCAGCCGGAAATGCGTGACGCCTTCCCACAGCGGCTGCCGGTTGTCGTGGAAGAGTGCCAGCGCTTCCGTGAGCTGGGTCAGGGCCTCGGGCAGCCGGCCCGCCCGGGTCAGGGCGATGCCGAGGGCGTAACGGCCGTTGGCCAGACGGAGGCTGAGGCCCATCCGGTCGTAGATGTCGATGCCCTGCTGTGCGAGCTCTATCGCACTGGGAATGCGGCCGAGGGACACGTGGATCCGGGAGAGGTTGCACAGGGCGCTCGCCTGGCCGACGTAGTTGCTGTCGGCCCGGAAGTTCTCGATGGCCTGGAGCAGGTACCGCTCGCCCTCCTCGTGCCGCCCCTGGTAGATGGCGATCACTCCCCGGTCGTTGGGTGCCCAGCAGTTGGGAACCGGGTCGTCGGCGGAATGTGCGAGCTGCATGGCCCGCTGGGCCTCGGCGTCGGCCTCGTCGAAACGGCCCGCCACGATGTGGACGTTGGTGATGGTGGTCCGGGCCCGGCCCTCGGCGCGTGCGTCACCGTAGGTCTGGGCGGCGTCCCGCGTCGTCAGGGCCGCCGACTCGTAACTCTTCGAGTTCGCTCCTGACTCCGCCAGGTCCTTCGCGGCCCACAGCAGGTCGACCGCCCGGCGGAGCATGCTGTGGCCCGTCGACTGCTGCGCACACGCCAGGAGGCAGTGCGCCTCGGAGTAGAGCCAGTCCAGGGCGGAGTGGCGGTCCTCGAATGTGAGCCCCGGATACCGTGTCGGCTCCAGATGGGCGACCAGCCGGTCTCCCGGCCGCTCCAGCGCGTACACCCCCGCCGCCGTCGCCAGGTAGAAGTCCAGCAGCCGTGACAGCGCCAGCTCCCGTCCGGCCGGCGGCTGTTCGTCGCGTTCCGCGCACGCACGCGCGTAGAGGCGCACCAGGTCGTGGTAGCGGTAGCGGCCCGGGGCCGCCGATTCCAGGAGGCTGGTGTCGACCAGGGACTCCAGGAGGTCCTCCGCCGTGTGCGGGTCCAGGTTCAGGAGCGCGGCCGCCGCGGCGAGGGAGATGTCCGGGCCGTCCGCCAGCCCCAGGAGGCGGAAGGCGCGGGCCTGGGCCGGTTCCAGCTGGCCGTAGCCGAGCTCGAAGGTGGCCTTCACCGCGAGGTCGCCGGCCTGGAGCTCGTCGAGGCGGCGGCGTTCGTCGGCGAGCTTCGCGGCCAGCACCGAGACGGTCCACGTGCGGCGGGCGGCCAGCCGGGAGGCGGCGATGCGGATGGCCAGCGGCAGGAAGCCGCACGCGGCCACCACGTCCAGCGCCGCCTCGCGCTCCGAGCGGACGCGTTCGTCGCCGACGATGCGGGTGAAGAGCTGCAGGGCCTCCTCCGGGGACATCACGTCCAGGTCCACCAGGTGCGCTCCGGCCAGGTCGACCATGCGGACGCGGCTGGTGACCAGCGCCGCACAGCCTTCCGTGCCGGGGAGCAGCGGCCGGATCTGGGCCGCGTCGTGGGCGTTGTCGAGCAGGACCAGGATGCGGCGGCCGTCGAGGGCGGAGCGGTAGAGAGCGGCCCGCTCGTCCAGGGAGTCCGGGATCGCGGAGTCGGCGGTGCCCAGCGCGCGCAGGAACGCGCCGAGGACGGTCTCGGGTTCGGCGGCCCTGGCGCCGGCGCCCTGGAGGTCGACGTACAGCTGTCCGTCCGGGAAGTGCGGGCGTGCCTGGTGGGCGACGTGCACAGCGAGGGTGGTCTTGCCGACGCCGCCGATGCCGGCCAGCGCGGATACCGCCATGACGGACCCCTCGGCGCTGACGAGCCGGTCACCCAGGTCGCGTACGAACGAGGCCCGGCCCGTGAAGTCCGGGACCGTGGCGGGGAGCTGGGCCGGGCGGACCGGGACGGAGGCAGGGGCCGGATCGTCGGCCGGGCGGGCCAGTTCCTCGTCCGCCCGGAGGATCCTCTGCTGGAGCTGGGCCAGCTCGGGGCGCGGGTCGACGCCCAGCTCCTCGGCGAGCAGACGCCGGGTGTCCGCGTACACCGCGAGGGCCTCGGCCTGCCGGCCGCTGCGGTACAGCGCGATCATCAGGAGCTCGCGCAGTCGTTCGCGCAGGGGGTGCGCCGCGGTGAGCGCGGTCAGTTCGGAGACCGCCTCCGCGTGGCAGCCGACCTCCAGGTCCAGGTCGAGCCGGGTCTCGGTGAGCTGGAGGCGCCATTCCTCCAGACTGGTGCGCTGGTTCTCGGCGTAAGGGCCGGGGAGGGAGGCGAGGGGCTCGCCGTCCCAGAGGCCGAGGAGCTTGTTGATCAGCGTGCGGGCCTGGCAGCGGTCCCCGCCGCCGCGGGCCTTCTCGGCCTCGGACGCCAGGTCCTGGGCGAGCGTCAGGTCCAGGGCCTCGCGCGGGATCCGGACGGCGTATCCGCCGGCCTCGCTGACCAGGGTGTCCTGGCCCAGGGTCTTGCGGAGCCGGGACGCGTACGTCCGTACCGTGGCCAGAGCCTGGGACGGTGGGTCGTCGCCCCAGAGGGCGTCGATGAGTTCGGCGGCGGTGGCCGTGCGTCCGTCGCGCAGCAGCAGCGCGGCGAGCAGGGCGCGTTGCTGCGGAGAACCTGATGGCAGGGCCTCGCTGCCGCGCCAGGCGCGTACGGGGCCGAGCACGGTGAACCGCAGCCCGGTGCCGGCCGCCCGTTCCCGCGCCACGCGCTGCTCCGGAACGCGCACGCCGGGTCCGTTGTCGCGGTCCATGATGCCCCCTGTCCTGCTTGCCCCGCCGGTGCTGATTCCGCTCTGCTCCGTACCGCTGGTATCGCGGTCAACAGTCTGCCTTGTTGTGGGCGGGCTCGTCAGTATCGGGTGGCGCTCTGCACAGGCCCTCGACACGATTGAGGGACGAGGGGCGGTACGGAGGGTGACGTCAGGTCAGCCGGCGAGGGGCAGCTGGTGTTCGGTGACCCACTTCTCGCGGTCCTCGGTTCACACGGTGACAGGGCCGAGGAAGCGCCGCGCCCTTTCTCGAAAAGGCAGGAGCCCCGTTCCCCCGCCGAAGCGGGGGAGCGGAGCTCCTTGGGTACTGCTCACTCGGCCGCGATCGGCCGACCCGGGCAACTAGGCCGGGGTGACGTTCTCAGCCTGCGGACCCTTGGGTCCCTGAGTGACGTCGAAGTTCACGACCTGGTTCTCCTCGAGGGAGCGGAACCCGGACGCGTTGATCGCGGAGTAGTGGACGAAGACATCCGGGCCGCCGCCGTCCTGGGCGATGAAGCCGAAGCCCTTTTCAGCGTTGAACCACTTGACGGTTCCGGTAGCCATAAGCCCTCCTTGGGCCAAAGGGTTGCCCTGCTCCAGAACCTGCAAACAAGTCTGAAAACTACAAAAGCCTGCGGGTTACATGCTCCGCAGGCTCTGTACTGCAAGGGAAACCAAACTGCAACTTGCGGCGAGCCTAGCACGCAGTCCGCGGGGAGCGGTAGAGGGAAAGATCACTTCACCCGGATGTTTGGCCGGCCCGTCCGAGAGCTGACGGACAGGGCCTTCGCGGAGGGGTCCGGGCGCCCCGATGACGCCTGCCGGGAGCGGCAGGACTAGCCTCGTGATGTGGACAATTCAACCGTCTCTCCCGTAGAAGGCGACGACCGTCGCAGCAGGCCGCGCGTCGGCCACATCCAGTTCCTGAACTGCCTCCCCCTCTACTGGGGCCTGGCACGGACCGGGACCCTGCTCGACCTGGAGCTCTCGAAGGACACCCCGGAAAGACTCAGTGAGCAGCTGGTCAGGGGGGACCTCGACATCGGTCCCGTCACCCTGGTGGAGTTCCTGCGCAACGCCGACGACCTGGTCGCCCTCCCCGACATCGCCGTCGGCTGCGACGGCCCGGTCATGTCGTGCGTGATCGTGTCCCAGCTTCCCCTGGACCAGCTGGACGGGGCCCGGGTGGCCCTCGGCTCGACCTCGCGCACCTCCGTACGGCTGGCCCAGCTGCTGCTCGCCGAGCGGTACGGCGTCACGCCCGACTACTACACCTGCCCGCCGGACCTCGGCCTGATGATGCAGGAGGCCGACGCGGCCGTCCTCATCGGTGACGCCGCGCTGCGGGCGAACCTCCATGACGCCCCCCGGCTGGGACTGCGGGTCCACGACCTGGGCGAGATGTGGAAGGAGTGGACGGGGCTGCCGTTCGTCTTCGCGGTCTGGGCGGCGCGCAAGGACTACCTGGCCTCGCACCCCGACTACGTGGAGAAGGTGCACGAGGCGTTCCTGGCCTCCCGTGACCTCTCGCTGGAGGAGGTCACCAAGGTCGCCGAGCAGGCGGCGCGCTGGGAGTCCTTCGACGCCGAGGTGCTGGAGCGCTACTTCACCACCCTGGACTTCCGCTTCGGCCCGGACCAGCTGGCGGGCGTGCGCGAGTTCGCCCGGCGGACCGGCCCGACGACCGGCTTCCCGGCGGACGTGAAGGTCGAACTGCTGGGCGGCTGACGTCTCGGAGTCCACCTTCCGGCGGTACTTCCGGCGGCACCCCGGGTGGCAGTTCCGGCGCCACTTCCGGCGGTGCGGGAATGGCGCGGGAAAGAAGATGAATCCCGTACCTTCCCGGGTCTTCCGTCCCCGCCCGCCTTTCCCCCGCCGCGCGCTTCCGGCATTCCGTTCCCGGGAATGGGCGCGAATGTCCGCAGTTCCGCCGCGGAGGCACTCTGCGCGGAAGCGAGGACCAATAGCGGAAGTCCCCCGGGAGGCCTTCCGGTTTACCTCCGGTGAAGCGGATCGGCACGGAAGAGCGGCGTATTCGCGCCTTTCCGTGTGGCGAAATCCCTGCTTCGTGCCCATAGGGGCGATATCGGCGCAAGGGGTCTCCGTGACCCTGTGACCGGGGCGGCCTAGGCTGCCGTCCGAGTCCCGGGGCCCACAGGGGGAGACCGTATGCAGCCGCTGGAAGCCGGCGAACCGCACACCATCGGCGCCTACCGGCTGCTCGGCAGACTCGGCGCGGGCGGGATGGGCCGGGTCTACCTCGGCCGCAGCGCGGGCGGACGTACCGTCGCGGTCAAGGTCGTGCACCCCCACTTCGCCCTGGACGAGCAGTTCCGCGCGCGGTTCCGGCGCGAGGTGGACGCCGCGCGGAGGCTCGGCGCACAGTGGACGGCCCCGGTCCTGGACGCCGACCCCGACGCGTCCGTGCCGTGGGTGGCGACCGGTTACGTCGCCGGGCCGCCGCTCTCCGACGCGGTCACCCGCCACGGCCCGCTGCCCGAGTACGCCGTACGGGCCCTGGGGGCCGGGCTCGGTGAGGCCCTCGACGCCGTACACGCGCACGGGCTCATCCACCGGGACGTGAAGCCGTCCAACGTCCTGCTCGCCCTCGACGGGCCCCGGCTGATCGACTTCGGTATCGCGCGGGCCCTCGGCGCCACCGTCTCCCTCACCTCCACCGGCGTCTCCGTCGGCTCGCCCGGCTACATGGCGCCGGAACAGATCCGCGGCCTGGACATCTCCGGAGCCGCCGACGTCTTCTCGCTCGGCGCGGTCCTCGCCTACGCCGCGACCGGCAGCGCCCCCTTCGTGGGCGACTCCTCCGCCGTACTCCTCTACAAGGTGGTGCACGAGGAGCCCGAACTCGGCGAGCTGGAGGGAGGGCTGCGGGAGCTGGTGGCCGGGTGTCTCGCCAAGGACCCCGCCGAACGGCCCGCCCCCGCCGAGCTCGCCCGCCGGTTCGCACCCGGCGGGGCCGCGGCGCTGGTGTCGCCCGGCTGGCTGCCGGGCCCCCTGGTGCGCGAGGTCAGCAGGTCGGCGGTGGCCCTGCTGGACCTGGAACCGCAGGACGAGCCGGTGCGGTCGGGACCGGTGCCGTTCAGCAACGCGTCACTCGGGAGCGTGGCCCCCGGCGACTTCGGACCGCCGCAGCCCCCGTCTGCCCGGCCGCCGGCCGGCTCGGACACGGCGGGGGAGCACGGCCCCGGTGCCCGTATCGCCGTCGCCATGGACACCGGGCCGCAGTCCGGCACACGCCGGGGGCGGCGGGTCAGCTGCACCGTCGCGCTGGCGGTCGCGGGCGCCCTCGCCGCGGTGACCGTCGGCGCCGCGACGCTGGGGGACCTGTTCCCGGGCGGCGACAGCGACAGCGGCAACGGCCACGGGAGCGACGCCGCACACCCCCCGGCGGCCACCGGGTCACGAAACCCCACGACCGCCACACCGGACACCCCAGCGGGGTCCGCGCCCGTGAGCACACTGCCCAAGGCGTTCGCCGGCACGTGGAAGGGCCCCACGACCGAACGCAGCGGCGCGCCGCACGGCACACTCACCGCCGTGTTCGTCGAGGGGAGGAAGGGGGACGAGGTGGCCCGGCTGTCGTACAGGTTCGACGCGCTGGGAACGACCGTCGTCTGCAAGGGCGTCGGGACCCTGGCCTCCGGCACGGCCACCGAGCTGAGGATCCGGGAGCGCGCGGACCCGGACGCCCGCACCGGCGCGATGTGCACCGGGGGCGAGGCCGACCTGGTGTTCACCCTCGTCCCCGACGGCACCCTGCGCTACGAGTCCCACGAGGAGGCCGCGGGCAGGCCGAAGGGCACGCTCACCCGGTCCGACGGCTGAGCCCGGCAAGGGCTGGCGTAGGCTGGATCGGTCCGTCGATCCGCAGAGAAACCGCCGAAAGGTGACAGCCCGGTGACCGAGAAGGCCGACCTCCAGCCCGTCCTCGACCGAGCCGCCGCAGGCGGGCGGATCTCCCCGGAAGAGGCGCTCGACCTGTACAGGTCGGCACCGCTGCACGCGCTGGGGGCAGCGGCCGACGCCGTGCGCCGCCGCCGCTACGCCGGTACGGAGCACATCGCGACGTACATCATCGAGCGCAACATCAACTACACCAACGTCTGCGTCACGGCCTGCAAGTTCTGCGCGTTCTACGCGCCGCCCAAGGACACGGCCAAGGGCTGGTCCCGAGACCTCGACGACATCCTGCGCCGCTGCGCGGAGACCGTGGAGCTGGGCGGCACCCAGATCATGTTCCAGGGCGGTCACCACCCGGACTACGGCGTCGAGTACTACGAGGAGCACTTCTCCGCGATCAAGAAGGCGTTCCCGCAGCTGGTCATCCACTCGCTCGGTGCCTCCGAGATCGAGCACATGGCACGGATCTCGGGCGTCTCCGCGAAGGAGGCGATCGAGCGGATCCACGCCGCCGGTCTCGACTCCTTCGCCGGTGCCGGTGCCGAACTGCTGCCCGCCCGGCCGCGTACGGCGATCGCCCCGCTCAAGGAGTCCGGCGAGCGCTGGCTGGAGATCATGGAGATCGCCCACGGCCTCGGCGTCGAGTCCACCTCCACCATGCTGATGGGCACCGGCGAGACCAACGCCGAGCGCATCGAGCACCTGCGGATGATCCGTGACGTCCAGGACCGTACGGGCGGCTTCCGCGCCTTCATCCCGTACACCTACCAGCCGGAGAACAACAAGCTGAAGGGGCAGACGCAGGCCACGCTCTTCGAGTACCTGCGGATGATCGCCATCGCCCGGCTCTTCCTCGACAACGTCGCCCACATCCAGGGCTCCTGGCTGACCACCGGCAAGGAGGTCGGCCAGCTGTCCCTGCACTACGGCGCTGACGACCTCGGCTCGATCATGCTGGAGGAGAACGTCGTCTCCTCGGCCGGCGCCAAGCACCGCTCGAACCGGCTCGAGATCATCGACCTGATCCGCAAGGCGGGGCGCGTCCCCGCCCAGCGCGCCACGACCTACGAGCACCTGGTCGTCCACGACGACCCGGCGAACGACCCGGCCGACGAGCGCGTGGTCTCGCACATCTCCTCCACGGCGATCGCGGGCGGCACCGCGCACCCGGAGCTGAAGCTCCTCGACGCCAACTGAGGCACCCGTGCTGACCGTTCACGCCGCGCCGCTGGTCCTTCCGGTCGGCGCGGCAGGCATCGACGGGGGCGCCGTCGCCGTGGACGGCGACCGGATCGTGGCCCTCGGGCCGTACGAGCAGGTCGTGGACGCGCACCCGGCGGCCCGGGTCCGGCAGTGGCCGGGCGTCCTCACCCCGGGGCTGTGCCAGTGGGACGGCCTGCCGCTGCTGACCCGCCGCTACCACCCCGACCCGCGCGAGGCGGACGAGCTCGGCGAACAGCCCCTGTCCGGAGCCGAGTTCGAGCGTCTCGCCGAGCAGATGGACGGGCCCCGCCGGGCCGGCAGCGTACGGCGCGGGCTGCAGCGCATGCTGCGCCACGGCACCACCCACCTTGCCGGCGGCTTCACCGAACCCGCCGTGCGCACCGCCGTGCGCCGCGCGGGTCTGACGGAGGTCCCGCCCGCCGGGGCCCCGGCGGGCGAACCCGGCCTGGACCCCTTCGCGCGCGGACGTGACCTGCGGGGATCCGCGCACGGCCCGCTCGCCGTCGGAGGCCGCGCCGACCTGGCGGTCTTCGACGTGCCGGACGAGGCTGGGCTGTGCGCGGCGGGGGCGGCGACCTGCGTGGCCACGGTGCTCGGCGGGCGGCTGGTGTACCGGCGGCGGTGAGGCCGCGTCCCCGGGAAGTCCCGGCGGCGGCCTCACGGCACGGAGGGCCCGCCCAGGTAGCGGCCGTCCGTGTCGTAGGGCCAGGCGTTGGACGTGCAGCCCTTCAGCCCCTTGATCTGCTGCATCATGGCGGGGGCCGGCTTGCCGGGTCCGGGGCAGGTCTCGTGGCCGTGGCCCAGCCAGTGGCCCACCTCGTGGTTGATGATCAGCGCCCGGTACTCGGACGCGGGGCCGTCGAACGTCGGTGAACCCAGCTGCCACCGGGCCAGGTTGACCATGACGTTGTCCCCGCCGCGGCAGTTCACCTCGCCCCTGGTGTTCAGTCCGTACCGCCCGCAGAGCCGGTCGGTGGTCTTCGGCGTCCCGATCCGGATCACCAGCCCGGCCGATCCGTCGCCGACCTGACGGAAGGTGCGGCTCTTGCCCTTGCTCCAGCCCCGTGGGTCGGCGAGTATCTCCGCGACGTCCTCCGCGGCGCTGTCCGGATCCACCCCGATGCCGTCCTCCACCTCGACGCGGTAGCGGCTGCCGCCGCCTTCGGACGTGACGCCCTCGCGCGCCACCGTGAAGGTGCCGGGACCCGAGTGCGGCACGGAGTCCGGGTCGACGGACTCCTCGGTGCCCGGCGAGTCCCCGGGCGGCTCCGAGGGCTTCGGGCTCACCAGTAACTTCGGCGAGGCCGAGGCGGGGGCCGGCGGCGAGGTCCCGGCCGCGGAGGGCCGGGCGGGCTCCTGGCCGGCCGCGACCGCCGAGCCGTCGTCCTGCCACGGCGGGGCGACGTAGAGGAACGCCGCGACGGCCGCCGACACGACCACGGTCCCGGCCAGGGCCGCCCGTCTTCGTCTCAGCCGTTTCCGGCGGGCCGTGTCCCTCCGGGACTGCGCGCGCGAGGGCCGTCTCCCCGGTGCGGGTGCTCCGGCACCCCCGCGGCCCCCGGCGGCGCCTCGTATTCGGTGTGTCTCGTCACTGTGCATGTTCTGATGATCATCCGTGGTTTCGGTATGGCCGTACAGTCCGGATGGATCATCCGCCCCGCACGCTGACCTGCTGCCCGCGCACCGGTGCCCCTCCGCGTGCCGCTCGGCGTCCAGCGGTCCGCTCTCCCGTGCTGCACAAAGGAGTTGCCGCGTGGGCACCGGCATGGAAAACCCTTCCTCCCCGTCCGGTGAGACGTGGATCAGGGCGGTGCTGTTCCCGGAATCGGGGGCGATCGGCTCCGGGGGTGTCCCGCCGCCGTCCGGACGGGCCGGGAACGTCACCGCAGGAGCGCGTCCGGGCCCGAAAGGCCGGGGCCGTCCCACGCCGCCGCGAGGGACGGCGGGCGGGGCTGCTTGAATGGGAGGGTGACCCGAGCATCCCTGGACAAGCAGCCGCACGAAGTCGCCTCGATGTTCGACGACGTGGCGGCGAACTACGACCTCACCAACGACGTGCTGTCGCTCGGACAGGCGCGGCTCTGGCGCAAGGAGGTCGCCCGGGCGGTCGACGCCCGCCCGGCCCAGAAGATCCTCGACCTGGCGGCCGGTACGGCCACCTCCTCGCAGCCGTTCGCCCGGGCCGGTGCCTACGTGGTGCCCTGCGACTTCTCGATCGGGATGCTCAGGGTCGGCAAGGAGCGCCACCCGTGGATGCCGTTCACCGCGGGTGACGGCACGAAGCTCCCGTTCAAGGACGAGACCTTCGACGCGGTCACGATCTCCTTCGGGCTGCGCAACATCCAGGACACCGACGCCGCACTGAGCGAGCTGTACCGGGTCACCAAGCGCGGCGGCCGGGTGGTGATCTGCGAGTTCTCCCAGCCGACCTGGGCGCCCTTCCGGACCGTCTACACCGAGTACCTGATGCGCGCGCTGCCGCCGGTGGCGCGGGCGGTGTCCTCCAACCCGGACGCCTACGTCTACCTCGCCGAGTCGATCCGTGCCTGGCCCGACCAGGCCGGCCTCGCGTCGCTGCTGCGGAAGGCCGGCTGGTCGAAGGTGGCCTTCCGCAACCTCACCGGCGGCGTGGTGGCGCTCCACCGGGGCGTGCGCGACTGACCGGGCGGCGGCTCAGAGCTCCAGCCGGAAGCAGTACGCCTCCTGGTCCGTCAGCGGGATGGTGTACGACTCCGCCTGCCGCATGCCGAGCCGTTCGGCCAGCGCCGCCGATCGGGCGTTTCGCGTGTTGACCATCGCCACGACCTCCCGCAGCCCGAGAGCCCTGAGCCGTTCCAGCGTGACCCGTGCGGCGGCCGTCGCGTAACCGTGCCCCCACGACGCCCGGCCCAGCCGCCAGCCGATCTCGACCTCTCCCACCGGGCCGAACGACTCGTGCGGCCACGGCTGGGCGCCCGTGAAGCCGAGCACCTGGCCGGCGTCGTCCAGCACCGTCCACAGGCAGTGGCCGAGCTCCGCGTCGTGCCGTCGCTGGCGAGCGGTCAGCTCGTCGTAGACGGAGTACTCCGCCGAGCGGCCGCCGTGGAACTCCATGACCTCCGGGTCGTCGAACACCCGGTACCAGGCGACGGCGTCCTCGTCGGTGGGGACGCGCAGATGTACGGACGGCGTCGAGTCATGTGCGTGCGGCATCGGGAGCCCTTCGGGAGGTTGATCAGCAGGCACCCATAGACTGCACGTGACATGTGCCGCGCGGCACGCGAATTCGAGTCTTCGGGAGATCCGACCGTGACCGAGCCCCTCTCCGAGCACAGCGCGGACGTGATCGTCGTCGGAGCGGGCCCAGCCGGCTCCACGACCGCGTACTACCTCGCCAAGGCCGGACTCGACGTCCTTCTCCTGGAGAAGACGGCCTTCCCGCGAGAGAAGGTCTGCGGCGACGGTCTCACCCCGCGCGCGACCAAGCAGCTCGTCTCCATGGGCATCGACATCTCCGAAGAGGCCGGCTGGCTGCGCAACAAGGGCCTGCGCATCATCGGCGGCGGCAGCCGCCTCCAGCTGGACTGGCCGGACCTCGCCTCGTACCCGGACTACGGTCTGGTCCGCAAGCGTGACGACTTCGACGAACAGCTGGCCCGCCAGGCCCAGAAGGCGGGCGCGCGGCTCTACGAGCGCTGCAACGTCGGCGAGCCGGTCAAGGACGAGCGCACCGGCCGTATCACCGGAGTCCACGCCAAGCTCGGCGAGGAGAAGACCCCGGTCACCTTCCACGCCCCGCTGGTCGTCGCCGCCGACGGCAACTCCACCCGGCTGTCGCTCCACATGGGCCTGCACCGCCGCGAGGACCGCCCGATGGGTGTCGCGGTCCGCACGTACTTCACCTCGCCCCGCCACGACGACGACTACCTGGAGTCCTGGCTGGAGCTGTGGGACCGCCGCGGCGCCGAGGACCGCCTGCTGCCCGGTTACGGCTGGATCTTCGGCATGGGCGACGGCACGTCCAACGTCGGCCTCGGCATCCTCAACTCCTCGTCGGCGTTCAAGGAGCTCGACTGGCGCGAGGTGCTCAAGGCGTGGTGCGCTTCGATGCCGGAGGACTGGGGCTACACCCCCGAGAACATGACGACGCCGATCCGCGGCGCCGCACTCCCGATGGCCTTCAACCGCCAGCCGCACTACACCAAGGGCCTGCTGCTCGTCGGGGACGCGGGCGGGCTCGTCAACCCCTTCAACGGCGAGGGCATCGCGTACGCCATGGAGTCGGGCCAGATCGCCGCGGACGTCATCGTCCAGGCCCACGCCCGCGCCACCCCGGCGCAGCGGGAACTGGCCCTGCACAACTACCCGAAGATCCTCAAGGACACCTACGGCGGCTACTACACGCTGGGCCGCGCCTTCGTGAAGATGATCGGGAACCCGAAGGTCATGAAGATCGCCACCCAGCGCGGTCTGACCCACCCGGTCCTGATGAAGTTCACGCTGAAGATGCTCGCCAACCTCACCGACCCGACGGGCGGCGACGCCATGGACCGCATCATCAACGGGCTTTCGAAGGTCGCTCCGAAGGCCTGACCGCCGAGGCCCCGGCCGCCCGCCCTGCGATAGGTTCGGGCCATGGGGGCGACAGGGGCATGGACCACCCGCGGTCACCGCCGGCTCGGCACGGCCGGGTCGGCGGCGGTAGCACTGGGCGGCTGGGCCGTCGGCACGCTGCCGGCCCACGACCCGTGGGGACTGTGGGTCCCCCACGGGACCGCGGTGACCGCCGCCGGCTACGCACTGGCGTACGGCGGCCTGACGGTGCTCGTCGTCGCGTGGTGGCTGCACGGGAGAGCGGGCGCCTCCGTACGCGACACCCTCGTCACCCTCGCGTGGTGGACGGCCCCGCTGGTCCTCGCGCCCCCGCTGTACAGCGCGGACGTCTACAGCTACATCGCGCAGGGCGCCATGGTCCTCGAAGGACACGACGTCTACAGCGTGGGGCCGTCCGTCCTCGACCCCGGCGGGCCGGGCGGGGACGCGGCGGCGAGCGTCGGCGGGCACTGGACGGACACCCCGGCGCCGTACGGGCCGTTCTTCCTCCTCCTCGCGCGCGGCGTTGCCTGGGCGAGCGGCGGCACCATCGTGCCCGCCGTGCTGGGGATGCGCCTGATCGCCCTCGGATCGCTGGTGCTGATCGTCTGGGCCCTGCGCAACCTCGCCCGGGAGCACGGCCGCGGCGAGAGCACCGCGCTGTGGCTCGGGGCGATGAATCCGCTGCTGCTCATCCACGTGGTCGGTGGCGTCCACAACGACGGGCTGATGACGGGCCTCATGCTGGCCGGCGTGCTGCTCGCCCTGCGGGGGAGGTGGATCACCGGGTCGGCGGTCATCGGGCTGGCCATGATGGTCAAGTCGCCCGCGGCGGTGGCGCTGCTGTTCGTCGGCGTCCTGGTGGGCCGGGCCGCGAGCGGTCCGGCCGTACGCAGGGTGGCGAAGGGGCTTCTGGCACCCGGGCTGGTCGCCGGGGCCGTCGTCGTCGGCGTGACGTTCCTCGGCGGTACTGGCTTCGGCTGGCTCGGGACGCAGAGCGTCGCGGCACGCATCCACACCGCGCTGTCCCTCAGCAGCGACCTCGGCCTCGGACTGGGCGAACTCCTGCGGCTGACGGCCGGAACCGACCCGGATCCGGTCAAGGCCGCGGTGCAGAACCTGGGGCTGCTGGTCGCCCTGGCGCTGATCGCCCGTCTCGCCTGGCACGCGACGACCGGGCGCATGGAACCCGTTCGTGCCCTGGGCCTCGCGCTGCTGGTCCTCGTCGCGCTCTCGCCGATGGTGCAGCCCTGGTATCTGCTGTGGGCCACGGCGGTGATCGCCGCCACCGCGAGCGGCGGCCGGGCCATGGGCACGGTGACCGTGCTGTCGGCGGCGCTCGTCTACGAGACGCAGCCCTCGGGCTCGACCCCGCCGTACGGTTTCGTGCTGGCGGCGCTCGTCTGCGCGGCGGGCGTGGTGCTCCTGCGCAGGGAACGGGCCGGCCGGGAGCGGGGACGAGTGCCGGGCCAGCGTCTGCCGGCGGAAGCCGCCGTGGAGGCGGGCGCGCCCACGGCACGATGACGGGCCGTCACTCCGAGCGGTGGAGTGACGGCCCGCGGTCGTGCCCGGGTGTGCGGAGCTTGTGAATCAGAGAACGCGGACCGCGCCCGACGGCGGGTCGTAGTCCAGGGTCTGCTGCACGACACCGGTGCTGGAGTTCTGCGCACCGACGAACTCGCCGCCGCCCACGTAGATCCCGACGTGGTAGGCGCTGCCCGCGCCGCCCCAGTACAGGATGTCGCCGGGCTGGAGGTTGTCGAGCGAGACCTGGGTCCCGGCCGTCGACTGGCTCTGCGAGACGCGCGGAAGGTCGATGCCCACGGAGCCGAAGGCGGCCTGGACCAAACCCGAGCAGTCCCACGAGTTCGGGCCCGTGCCGCCGGAGACGTACGCGTCGCCGACCTGGGACTGCGCGAACGCGATGACGGACGCGGCGGACCCGGTGGCGCTGGAGGACGACGGCGTGGAGGAGGACGAGCCGGTGGACGCGCTGAGCGTGGTGCGCTCGGCGGAGCGGGACGCGCGCTCGGCGGCCTCCGCCTTGGCCTTGGCCTCTGCTTCGGCGGCTGCTTCGGCCTTCTTCTTGGCCTCGGCCTTGCGGACCGCCTCGGCCTTGGCCTTCTCGGCGGTCTTGGCAGCTGTGGTGGCGGCGGCGTCCTCGTGGGCCTGGATCTCCAGGTCGAGGGCGACCGCCTTGGTTGCCTGCGCGGACGCGGCGACGGATGCGGAGAGCCCGGACGTGATGGTGGGCATCTCGATGGTCTGGGTCACCGGCTCGGCCTGAGCCGGACCGGCTGCACCCGCGATCGCGATGGTGCTGAGCATGCCACCGGCAACTCCTGCCCGCAGGGCCGTCTTCGAGGCACTCTGGCGGGGCTTCCGGTGGCTGGGTATGTGAGCGGTGTGGGACATGGGTACTAGCGCTATCAGGGCTGTAGGGGTCCCATCAAGAAACGTGTGTTGCGACACAGTTACGTTCGGAATCTGTGAATCCGCTTATTGGGGGCCTTTATTGACGCCCTAACGGGCAAATCGGGCACCCGTGTGCACCCCTGTGATCACGGCGTTCTTTCAATACGCCCGAATTGCCCGTCGCTTACCATCTGTTCACACGGTTGGCCAAGCCCGCTTGTCTTGAAGCAGGCATGGAGTGATGCAGGTCACAGCATGGCTCTTCCGTGAGAGGCAACCGCGCGGTCGCGCGCCGCGTGCGGGGCGAGGCCGGCCGCGCTCGCCCGGCGGTCTGACCTATTGGTGAGTCATGTCCGTTTGTGGGGCCGACTGTCGGGAGCCCCGCCCGGGGAACCCTCGTGCCCCTCGAGCCCCTCGCGTCCCGGGCCGCGTGCCGCGCGCTCGTCCCGCGTCGCCGTGCGCCCGGAAGTTCGTGAATGCGCGCGCATTGTCCACATCGGTACCGGAGGCCCCCCGTCCGAGTGGCTGCCTCGTGATGCCGGTTCCTATATCACCAGCCCCGCGTCCACCGCCAATTTGCTTGTACGGTCCGTCGATTGATAGTGCCGTGGGTCTTTGACCAGCGGTAACGCCGCAAGATGTCACGTCTCGTAACCGCACGGCCGCTTCGCGTACGAAGATCACCGCTCATCCGACTTCATGATCGTTCGTCAGGTGGTGGAGATCACAAAGACGGTGGCGTACCCCGTGTCGCAGATCACAGGACGGCAGGCATAGGATGCGGGGCAGTCGGGCTTGTGAACTGCCTCACATGTGCACGATCTTGGTGAGGTGGCGAGCCGGTCGCCCGATGCGGTCCAACGGTCAAGGACGACTGGAAGGAGCGAGGAGCGTGAATGCCTACGCGCCCATCCTCGTGCTCGGCGCCCTGGGGGCAGGGTTTGCGATCTTCTCCGTGGTGATGGCCACGCTTATCGGCCCCAGGCGTTACAACCGGGCAAAGCTCGAAGCGTACGAGTGCGGTATCGAACCCACCCCCACTCCAGCCGGAGGCGGCCGTTTCCCCATCAAGTACTACCTGACGGCGATGCTGTTCATCGTCTTCGACATCGAGATCGTCTTCCTCTATCCCTGGGCGGTCACCTTCGACGCCCTGGGGATCTTCGGGCTCGTGGAGATGCTGCTCTTCGTGCTCACCGTCTTCGTCGCCTACGCGTATGTGTGGCGCCGGGGCGGCCTGGAATGGGACTGAGGGGCTGAGGGGCACACCATGGGACTCGAAGAGAAGCTGCCGAGCGGCTTCGTGCTGACCACTGTCGAGCAGGCCGCCGGCTGGGTACGGAAGTCCTCCGTCTTCCCGGCCACCTTCGGCCTCGCCTGCTGCGCCATCGAGATGATGACGACCGGCGCAGGACGGTACGACCTGGCCCGGTTCGGGATGGAGGTCTTCCGCGGTTCGCCGCGGCAGGCGGATCTGATGATCGTCGCGGGGCGGGTGAGCCAGAAGATGGCGCCCGTCCTGCGGCAGGTCTACGACCAGATGCCGAGCCCCAAGTGGGTCATCTCCATGGGGGTTTGCGCGTCATCGGGCGGAATGTTCAATAACTACGCAATTGTTCAGGGTGTTGATCATATTGTTCCGGTCGACATCTATCTGCCGGGATGCCCGCCGCGTCCCGAGATGCTGATCGACGCCATCCTCAAGCTCCACCAGAAGATCCAGGGCTCCAAGCTCGGGGTCAACGCGGAGGAGGCCGCCCGCGAGGCGGAGGAGGCGGCTCTCAAGGCACTCCCCCTGATCGAGATGAAGGGGCTGCTGCGGTGAGCGAGGAACAGAACGGCAACGGGGTGCCCGCCCCGCGCGACGACACAGGTGAGGTCATCGGCGTACGCAAGGGGATGTTCGGCGCCGACAACGGCGGCGACACCTCCGGCTACGGCGGGCTCGTCCGCACGGTGACCCTTCCGGGAGCATCCTCCCGGCCCTACGGCGGCTGGTTCGACGAAGTGGCCGACGAGCTGGAAGGGGCCCTGGAAGAACAGGACCTGCTCCCCGCCGCCGCCATCGAGAGGACGGTCGTCGACCGGGGCGAGATCACCTTCTACATCGCCCGTGAGCACCTGCTCCAGGTCGCCCGCACCCTGCGCGACGACCCGGCCCTGCGCTTCGAGCTGTGTACGGGCGTCAGCGGTGTCCACTACCTGGGGGACAAGGGGCGCGAGCTGCACGCGGTCTACCACCTGCGCTCGCTCACCCACGGGCGGCTGATCCGCCTGGAGGTGTCCGCCCCGGACAGCGACCCGCACATCCCGTCGCTCGTCGAGGTCTATCCGGCCAACGACTGGCACGAGCGCGAGACCTACGACTTCTTCGGGCTGATCTTCGACGGGCACCCCGCCCTGACGCGGATCATGATGCCGGACGACTGGCAGGGCTTCCCGCAGCGCAAGGACTACCCGCTCGGCGGCATCGCCGTCGAGTACAAGGGCGCCCAGATCCCGGCTCCGGACCAGCGGAGGTCGTACAGCTGATGTCTACTCCCCGTTCCCACCCGTCTCCCGGCCACCACCCCACATCGGGTCCCTCCGGGACGCCCCTTTCCGATGCCCGCGCCACGACCGAGGGGACTGTATATACAGTCACCGGCGGCGACTGGGACGAGGTCGTCGAGTCCGCCGCCAAGTCGGACGACGAACGCATCATCGTCAACATGGGTCCTCAGCACCCGTCCACGCACGGCGTGCTGCGGCTGATCCTGGAGATCGACGGCGAGACCGTCACCGAGGCCCGCTGCGGCATCGGCTACCTCCACACCGGCATCGAGAAGAACCTCGAATTCCGGAACTGGACGCAGGGCACGACCTTCGTCACCCGCATGGACTACCTCACCCCGTTCTTCAACGAGGCGGCGTACTGCCTCGGGGTCGAGAAGCTCCTCGGCATCGAGGACCGGATCCCCGACCGGGCCACCGTCCTGCGGGTGCTCCTGATGGAGCTCAACCGGATCTCCTCGCACCTGGTGTGCATCGCCACCGGCGGCATGGAGCTCGGCGCCACGACGATCATGATCTACGGCTTCCGCGATCGTGAACTCGTCCTCGACCTCTTCGAGCTGATCACCGGCCTCCGCATGAACCACGCGTTCATCCGGCCCGGCGGCCTCGCCCAGGACCTGCCCATGGGCGCGGTCGACCGGCTCCGCGAGTTCGTGAAGACCATGAAGAAGAACCTGCCGGAGTACGACAAGCTCGCGACCGGCAACCCCATCTTCAAGGCCCGTATGCAGGACGTCGGATACCTCGACCTGACCGGCTGCGTGGCGCTCGGCGCCACCGGCCCGGTCCTCAGGTCCGCCGGGCTCCCGCACGACCTGCGCAAGACCGATCCGTACTGCGGCTACGAGACGTACGACTTCGACGTGCCCACCGCGGACACCTGCGACGCCTACGGCCGCTTCCTCATCCGGCTGGAGGAGATGCGCCAGTCGCTGAGGATCGTCGAGCAGTGCCTGGAGCGGCTCGAGCCGGGACCGGTCATGGTCGCCGACAAGAAGATCGCCTGGCCCGCGCAGCTCGCGCTGGGACCCGACGGCCTCGGCAACTCGCTCGACCACATCAAGAAGATCATGGGCACCTCCATGGAGGCCCTGATCCACCACTTCAAGCTGGTGACCGAGGGCTTCCGGGTCCCGGCCGGGCAGGCGTACACCGCCATAGAGTCCCCCAAGGGCGAACTCGGCGTGCACGTCGTCTCGGACGGCGGCACGCGCCCCTTCCGGGTCCACTTCCGTGACCCGTCCTTCACCAATCTCCAGGCCATGGCGGCGATGTGCGAGGGCGGCCAGGTCGCCGACGTCATCGTCGCCGTCGCGTCCATCGACCCTGTGATGGGAGGCGTCGACCGGTGACCGCGTCCAACAAGGAAGTCAGCCTGGGGATGCCGCAGCTCCCCGCCCCCGCCTACCCGGCCGAGGTGCGCGCCAAGCTCGAAGCTGACGCGAAGGAGGTGATCGCCCGCTACCCCGGCAGCCGCTCCGCGCTGCTGCCGCTGCTGCACCTGGTGCAGTCCGAGGAGGGGTACGTCTCCCGTACGGGCATGGCGTTCTGCGCCGAACTGCTCGGCCTGACCACCGCCGAGGTCACCGCGGTCGCCACCTTCTACACGATGTACCGGCGCCGGGCCGGCGGTGACTACCAGGTCGGGGTCTGCACCAACACCCTGTGCGCGGTCATGGGCGGCGACGCCATCTTCGACCGGCTCAAGGACCACCTGGGCGTCGGCAACGACGAGACGACCGAGGACGGCAAGGTCACCCTCGAACACATCGAGTGCAACGCGGCCTGCGACTTCGCCCCCGTCGTGATGGTCAACTGGGAGTTCTTCGACAACCAGACTCCGGAGAGCGCGACGCGGCTCGTCGACGACCTGATCGCCGGCCGGACCGTCGAGCCCACCCGTGGCGCGCCGCTGTGCACCTACAAGGACACGGCACGCATCCTCGCCGGCTTCCCCGACCAGCGCCCCGGCGCGGTCGGGGCGAGTGGCGGAGCGGGCGCCGCCTCCCTGGTCGGGCTGAAGCTCGCCAAGGGCGGGACCGGCTCGCAGACGCGCGTGGTCGGACCCCGGGGCGAGGCCCCGGGCGACCAGCCGCAGAAGGGCGCCGAGCACCTCAGCTCGCACGACGCACCGCAGCAGACCTCGGCCTCCGACCCGGAGCACCCGGCCGGGCCCGCAGCCGAGGAGGGGGAGTGATGACCTTGGCAGCCGAGATCGACAAGAACGGGACCAGCCCGGAGAAGCTCCTGTCCCCGGTCCTCTCCGCCTTCTGGGACGAGCCGGAGTCCTGGACGCTGGAGACCTACCACCGCCACGACGGGTACGAGGGTCTGCGCAAGGCCCTGGCCATGCCGCCCGACGACCTCATCGCGTACGTCAAGGACTCCGGTCTGCGCGGACGCGGCGGCGCGGGTTTCCCCACCGGGATGAAGTGGCAGTTCATCCCGCAGGGCGACGGCAAGCCGCATTACCTCGTCGTCAACGCCGACGAGTCGGAGCCGGGGACCTGCAAGGACATCCCGCTCCTCTTCGCGAACCCGCACAGCCTCATCGAGGGCATCGTGATCGCCTGCTACGCGATCCGCTCCTCCCACGCCTTCATCTATCTGCGCGGCGAGGTCGTCCCCGTACTGCGGCGGCTGCACGAGGCCGTACGCGAGGCGTACGAGGCGGGCTACCTGGGGAAGGACGTCCTGGGCTCGGGGCTCGACCTGGAACTCACCATCCACGCGGGCGCGGGCGCCTACATCTGCGGTGAGGAGACCGCGCTGCTCGACTCGCTCGAAGGACGTCGCGGCCAGCCCCGGCTGCGTCCGCCCTTCCCCGCCGTCGCCGGTCTGTACGCCTGCCCCACCGTCGTGAACAACGTCGAGTCCATCGCCTCGGTTCCCGCGATCCTGAACAAGGGCAAGGACTGGTTCAGGTCGATGGGCAGTGAGAAGTCCCCGGGCTTCACGCTGTACTCGCTCAGCGGACACGTCACCAGCCCCGGCCAGTACGAGGCCCCGCTCGGCATCACCCTGCGCCAGCTGCTCGACATGAGCGGCGGTATCAGGGCCGGGCACCGTCTGAAGTTCTGGACACCCGGCGGCTCCTCCACCCCGATGTTCACCGACGAACACCTCGACGTGCCCTTGGACTACGAGGGCGTCGGCGCAGCCGGTTCCATGCTCGGCACCAAGGCGCTGCAGTGCTTCGACGAGACCACCTGCGTGGTGCGGGCCGTCACCCGCTGGACCGAGTTCTACGCCCATGAGTCCTGCGGCAAGTGCACTCCCTGCCGCGAAGGCACCTACTGGCTCGTCCAGCTGCTCCGCGACATCGAGGCGGGCAAGGGCGAGATGACCGACCTCGACAAGCTGAACGACATCGCCGACAACATCAACGGCAAGTCCTTCTGCGCACTCGGCGACGGTGCCGCCTCGCCCATCTTCTCCTCGCTGAAGTACTTCCGCGAGGAGTACGAGCAGCACATCACCGGCAAGGGCTGCCCCTTCGACCCCGCACGGTCGACCCTCTGGGCCGACGGCAAAGACGACAAGAACGCTCACCGGGGGGTGAACGCATGACAGTCACCACGAGTGCGCCCTCCGGGGGCGGCGAGGCGTCCGTTCCGCCCGAGGACCTCGTCACGCTCACGATCGACGGCATCGAGATCAGCGTGCCCAAGGGCACCCTGGTCATCCGCGCCGCCGAACTGCTCGGCATCGAGATCCCGCGCTTCTGCGACCACCCGCTCCTCGACCCGGCCGGCGCCTGCCGGCAGTGCATCGTCGAGGTCGAGGGCCAGCGCAAGCCGATGGCGTCCTGCACCATCACGTGCACCGACGGCATGGTCGTGAAGTCGCAGATCACCTCGCCGGTCGCGGAGAAGGCCCAGAAGGGGGTGATGGAGCTCCTGCTCATCAACCACCCGCTGGACTGCCCGGTCTGCGACAAGGGCGGCGAGTGCCCCCTGCAGAACCAGGCGATGTCGCACGGCGGCGCCGACTCCCGCTTCGACGGGAAGAAGCGCACCTTCGAGAAGCCCGTCCCCATCTCCACCCAGGTGCTGCTGGACCGCGAGCGGTGCGTGCTCTGCGCACGCTGCACCCGGTTCTCCAACCAGGTGGCGGGCGACCCGATGATCGAGCTGATCGAGCGCGGCGCGCTCCAGCAGGTCGGTACCGGCGAGGGCGACCCCTTCGAGTCGTACTTCTCCGGCAACACCATCCAGATCTGCCCGGTCGGGGCGCTCACCTCGGCGGCGTACCGCTTCCGCTCCCGGCCCTTCGACCTGGTGTCGACGCCCTCGGTGTGCGAGCACTGCGCCGGCGGCTGCGCCACCCGGACCGACCACCGGCGCGGCAAGGTCATGAGGCGGCTCGCCGCCAACGACCCCGAGGTCAACGAGGAGTGGCTCTGCGACAAGGGCCGCTTCGGCTTCCGCTACGCCCAGCAGCGCGACCGGCTCACCACGCCGCTCGTCCGCAACGCCGACGGCGTGCTGGAGCCGGCGAGCTGGCCCGAGGCGCTGGAGGCGGCGGCGGCCGGTCTCTCGGCGGCGCGCGGCAGGACCGGGGTCCTCATCGGCGGCCGGCTGACCGTCGAGGACGCCTACGCGTACAGCAAGTTCGCGCGGGTCGCCCTCGACACCAACGACATCGACTTCCGGGCCCGCGTCCACAGCGGTGAGGAGGCCGACTTCCTGGCCTCGCGGGTCGCCGGACGCGGACGGGACCTCGACGGCAGCGGGGTCACCTACACCGCTCTTGAAAAGGCACCGGCGGTCCTGCTGGCCGGCTTCGAGTCCGAGGAGGAGGCGCCCGGCGTCTTCCTGCGGCTCCGCAAGGCCCACCGCAAGCACGGGCAGCGGACGTTCGCGCTCGCCTCGCACGCCAGCCGCGGCCTGGAGAAGGCGGGCGGCACTCTGCTCCCCGCCGCGCCCGGCACCGAGACCGAATGGCTGGACGCCCTCGCGGGCGGGGTCGGTCTGGAGGGTGACGGAGCCGTCGCGGCCGAGGCGCTGCACGGTGAAGGCGCCGTGATCGTGGTGGGCGAGCGGCTCGCCGCCGTCCCCGGCGGGCTGACCGCCGCCGTGCGCACCGCCGCGGCGACCGGCGCCGCACTGGTGTGGATCCCGCGCCGGGCCGGCGAACGCGGCGCACTGGAGGCGGGCGCGCTCCCGTCGCTGCTGCCCGGCGGACGTCCCGCGACGGACCCCAGGGCCAGGGCGGAGGTGGCGTCCGTCTGGGGCGTCGCCGAACTCCCCGCGGGCTTCGGCCGCGACACCGGCCAGATCGTGGAGGCCGCGGCCACCGGCGAGCTGGGCGCGCTGCTGGTCGCCGGAGTCGACCCCGAGGACCTGCCCGACCCGGCGGGGGCGCTGAAGGCGCTGGACGAGGTCGGCTTCCTGGTCTCGCTGGAGCTGAGGCCCGGCGCGGTCACCGAGCGCGCCGACGTGGTCCTTCCCGTGGCGGCCGTCGCGGAGAAGCCCGGCACCTTCCTCAACTGGGAGGGCAGGGCGCGGATGTTCGAGGCCGCGCTGAAGCCCGAGCAGATGCCGAGGACGCTCTGCCCGACCGACGCGCGGGTGCTGCACATGCTGGCCGACGCGCTCGACGTACACCTCGGACTGCCCGATCTGCGGGCGGCCCGCCGTGAGCTCGACCGCCTCGGCGGCTGGGAGGGCGGCCACGCCGACGACCCGCGGGCGAACTCCGTCCCGGTCCCCCGGCCCGGCGACGGCGAGGCGGTCCTCGCGGGCCACCGGATGCTGCTCGACAGGGGCCGGCTCCAGGAGGGCGACCAGGCGCTGGCCGGCACCCGGCACGCGGCCGTCGCCCGGCTGTCCCCGGCCACCGCTGCCGAGTCCGGTGTGAAGGACGGCGATCTGCTGGCCGTCACCGGCCCCGCCGGCACCACCGAACTCCCCCTGGCGGTGACCGAGATGCCGGACCGCGTGGTGTGGGTGCCGCTCAACTCCGTCGGCCGGGGCGTCCCCGCCGACACCGGCGCCCAACCCGGCGGACTGGTCCGGATCGGTCCGGCCGCCCCGGGCTCCCACGTCGTGACTACGGAGGTAGGAGAGTGACCGGCCTCGCCCAACTCGCCGCGGCACCGCAGGGCGCCGTCCTCGCAGCCGAGGACCTCTCCATGTTCGGCACGGACCCCTGGTGGCTCGTCGTCGTCAAGGCGGTCTTCTGCTTCGCGTTCCTGATGCTGACCGTGCTGTTCTCCATCGTGTGGGAGCGCAAGGTCGTCGCCTGGATGCAGCTGCGCATCGGCCCCAACCGGCACGGGCCCTGGGGCATGCTCCAGTCGCTCGCCGACGGCATGAAGCTGATGCTGAAGGAAGACGTCGTCGTCAAGCGGGCCGACAAGGTCGTCTACATCCTGGCCCCGATCGTCGCCGCCGCCCCGGCGTTCATGGCGATCGCCGTGATCCCGTTCGGTCCCGCCGGCAACGAGGTGTCGATCTTCGGACACCGTACGACGATGCAGCTGACCGACCTGCCGATCGCGATGCTCTACATCCTCGCGGTCGCCTCCGTCGGCATCTACGGCATCGTGCTGGCCGGCTGGTCCTCCGGATCGACGTACCCGCTGCTCGGCGGGCTGCGCTCCTGCGCCCAGATGATCAGCTACGAGATCGCGATGGGCGCCGCCTTCGCCTCGGTGTTCCTCTACTCCGGCTCGATGTCCACGTCGGAGATCGTGGCGGCACAGGAGGACCGCTGGTTCATCCTCCTGCTGCCGGTCTCCTTCATCATCTACATCATCACGATGGTCGGCGAGACGAACCGGGCCCCGTTCGACATGCCGGAGTCCGAGGGCGACCTGGTCGGCGGCTTCAACACCGAGTACTCCTCGATCAAGTTCGCGATGTTCATGCTCGCCGAGTACGTCAACATGGTCACCGTCTCCGCGGTCTCCGTGACCCTGTTCCTGGGCGGCTGGCGGGCTCCGTACCCGATCAGCACCTTCTGGGAGGGCGCGAACCACGGCTGGTGGCCGATGCTCTGGTTCGTCCTCAAGGTGCAGCTGCTCCTCTTCTTCTTCATCTGGCTGCGCGGCACCCTGCCCCGCGTCCGCTACGACCAGCTGATGAAGCTCGGCTGGAAGGTCCTGATCCCGGTCTCCGTGGTCTGGCTGATGCTGGTCGCCACCGTCAGGGCGCTGAACAACGAGGGCTACGACTACTCGAAGATCCTGCTGTACGTCGCCGGAGCCGTCATCGCGGTCCTGCTGATCTCCTTCGTCGCCGACACCTTCCGCGACCGGAGGACCAGAGCCGCCGAGGAGGCGGCCGGACCGGAGCCCGCGTTCGACCCGATGGCCGGCGGATACCCGGTACCGCCGCTGCCCGGCCAGACGCTGCCGCCGGTGCCGCGCCGCAGGCCACGAGGCGAGCGGGAGCTCGTTGTCAGTGGCGGGCCGGACACTCGGAGTGACGATCCCGTGAGTGCCGGCAGTCCGAGTGCCGGAAGTTCGAGTGACGGAAGGGAGGCCGACGGTGTCTGAGTCATCGGAACCCTCAGGAGAGAAGTTCCAGAACCCTGTGGCCGGCTTCGGCGTGACCTTCAAGGCCATGTTCAAGAAGCGGCTGACCGAGCAGTACCCGGAGACGCCGAAGGTGACGGCGCCGCGCTTCCACGGCCGGCACCAGCTCAACCGTCACCCGGACGGTCTGGAGAAGTGCGTCGGCTGCGAGCTCTGCGCCTGGGCGTGTCCGGCGGACGCGATCTACGTGGAGGGCGCGGACAACACGGACGAGGAGCGCTACTCCCCGGGAGAGCGCTACGGCCGCGTCTACCAGATCAACTACGCGCGCTGCATCCTGTGCGGGCTCTGCATCGAGGCGTGCCCCACCCGGGCACTGACGATGACCAATGACTTCGAGCTCGCCAACACCACCCGCGAGAGCCTCATCTACACCAAGGACGAGCTGCTCGCGGGACTTGAGGAAGGCATGGTCGACAGCCCGCACGCGATCTTCCCCGGCATGGACGAACAGGACTACTACCGCGGTCTGGTGACCGAGGCCGCTCCCGGTACGGAGCGCCAGACCGCCGTCTCCAAGGGAGAGTCGGACCAGGGGGTGGACGCGTGAGCGCCACCCTGGCCGCAGCGGTCACCACCACCTCGACCGGCGAGGCCGTCCAGTTCTGGATCCTCGGCACCGTCGCCGTCATCGGCGCGCTCTCCACCGTCCTGATGAAGAAGGCGGTGCACAGCGCGCTGTCACTCGCCGGCACCATGATGGTGCTGGCGGTCTTCTACCTCGCCAACGGCGCCTACTTCCTGGGCATCGTCCAGATCGTCGTCTACACCGGCGCGATCATGATGCTGTTCCTCTTCGTGGTCATGCTCGTCGGTGTCACGGCGGCGGACTCGCTGAAGGAGACGCTCAAGGGCCAGCGCTGGCTGGCCGCCGCCTGCGGACTCGGCTTCGGCATCCTTCTGATCGCCGGAATCGGACAGGCGTCCCTGCGGACGTTCAACGGTCTGGGGACGGCGAACGCCCGGCACGGCGGAAACGTCGAGGGGCTCGCCAACCTCATCTTCACCAAGTACGTCTTCGCGTTCGAGATCACCGGCGCCCTGCTGATCACGGCGACCGTCGGCGCGATGCTGCTCACGCACCGCGAGCGCACCGAACGCGCCAAGACACAGCGGGAGCTCTCCCAGGAGCGGGTGCGCAGCAGTCACCTGCCGCCCCTGCCGGCCCCCGGCGTCTACGCCCGGCACAACGCCGTGGACATCGCGGGACTGCTCCCGGACGGCACCCCGTCCGAGCTCACCGTCATGCAGACACTGCGGCAGCGCGGCCAGATCCGCGACGTGTCCAGCGAGTCGCTCGCCGACCTCAAGGCGCTCGAACAGCGGTCCGGTGAGCGGCTCGGCCGCGACCGCGGACCGGAACGTGACCCTGCGGAAGAAGAGGAGGAGGTCGCCAAGTGAACCCGGTCAACTACCTCTACCTCGCGGCCCTTTTGTTCACGATCGGCGCCTCCGGCGTACTGATCAGGCGGAACGCGATCGTGGTGTTCATGTGCGTCGAGCTGATGCTCAACGCCTGCAACCTCACGCTCGTCGCGTTCTCCCGGATGCACGGCAACCTCGACGGACAGATCATCGCCTTCTTCACGATGGTCGTCGCCGCCGCGGAGGTCGTCATCGGGCTCGCGATCATCGTGTCGCTCTTCCGCTCCCGCCACTCGGCCTCGGTCGACGACGCCAGCCTGATGAAGCTGTAAGGGGTCGGAATCGTGGAAAACCTGATTGCGCTGCTGGTCGCGGCGCCCCTGCTCGGAGCGGCGGTCCTGCTCTGCGGCGGCCGCCGGCTCGACCGGGCCGGACACTGGATCGGCACGGTGCTCGCCGCCGCGTCGTTCGTCATCGGTGCCGTGCTGTTCACCGACATGCTCGGCAGGGGCGCCGAGGACCGCGCCCTGCACCAGCACCTGTACAGCTGGATCCCCGTCGAGGGGTTCCAGGCCGACGTGGCCTTCCAGCTGGACCAGTTGTCGATGACGTTCGTACTGCTGATCACGGGTGTGGGCACGCTGATCCACATCTACTCCATCGGCTACATGGAGCACGACGAGCGGCGGCGCCGCTTCTTCGGCTATCTGAACCTGTTCCTCGCGGCGATGCTCATCCTGGTCATCGCCGACAACTACCTGCTGCTGTACGTCGGGTGGGAGGGCGTCGGTCTGGCGTCGTACCTGCTCATCGGCTTCTGGCAGCACAAGCCCAGCGCGGCCACCGCCGCCAAGAAGGCCTTCCTGGTCAACCGGGTCGGCGACATGGGCCTGTCCATCGCGATCATGCTTATGTTCACCACCTTCGGTACGTTCGCCTTCGGGCCGGTGCTGGAAGCGACCGGGGACACGAGCGAGGGCAAGCTCACCGCGATCGGCCTGATGCTGCTCCTCGCCGCCTGCGGCAAGTCGGCCCAGGTGCCGCTGCAGTCCTGGCTCGGTGACGCGATGGAGGGCCCGACCCCGGTCTCGGCCCTCATCCACGCCGCCACCATGGTGACCGCGGGCGTCTACCTCATCGTCCGCTCCGGCGCCATCTTCAACGGGGCGCCCGACGCACAGCTGGCCGTCGTGGTCGTCGGTGCCGTCACGCTGCTCTTCGGTGCGATCGTCGGTTGCGCGAAGGACGACATCAAGAAGGCCCTTGCCGGGTCGACGATGTCGCAGATCGGCTACATGATCCTCGCCGCGGGCCTCGGCCCCATCGGCTACGTCTTCGCGATCATGCACCTGGTGACGCACGGCTTCTTCAAGGCCGGGCTCTTCCTCGGGGCCGGCTCGGTCATGCACGGCATGAACGACGAGGTCGACATGCGGAAGTACGGCGGCCTGCGGAAGTTCATGCCGGTCACCTTCCTCACCTTCGGTCTCGGCTACCTGGCGATCATCGGCTTCCCCGGTCTGTCCGGCTTCTTCTCCAAGGACATGATCATCGAGGCGGCCTTCGCCAAGGGCGGTACCGAGGGATGGATCCTCGGCTCCGTCACGCTGCTGGGCGCCGCGATCACCGCGTTCTACATGACGCGCGTGATGCTGCTGACCTTCTTCGGCGAGAAGCGCTGGCAGCCGGACGCCGAGGGCCACGAGCCGCACCCGCACGAGTCACCGAAGTCCATGACGATCCCGATGATCGTGCTGGCCTTCGGGTCGGTCTTCGCCGGAGGCTTCTTCTCCATCGGCGACCGGTTCGTGCACTGGCTGGAGCCCGTCACCGGACACGACCACGGACACGCCCCGGTCAGCGCGACCACCGTCACCGCCGCCACCATGGTGGTGCTCGTCATCGGTGTCGCCGTCGCCTGGGTCATGTACGGGCGCAAGCCCGTCCCCGTCGTCGCCCCGCGCGGCTCCCTGCTCACCAGGGCGGCCCGCCGGGACCTCCTCCAGGACGACTTCAACCACGTGGTCCTGGTGCGCGGCGGCGAACACCTCACCCGCTCCCTGGTCTACGTCGACCACACCCTGGTCGACGGCGTCGTCAACGGCACGGCCGCCTCGATGGGCGGGCTCTCCGGCCGGCTGCGCAAGCTGCAGAACGGCTACGCCCGCTCCTACGCGGTCTCGATGTTCGGCGGTGCGGCGGTACTCATCGCCGCGACCCTGCTGATGAGGGCGGTCTGATCCCATGTCCTTTCCCCTCCTGACAGCGACGGCCGCGCTCCCGGCGATCGGTGCCATCGCCACCGCAGCCGTCCCGGCCGCCCGTCGCACGGCGGCCAAGTGGCTCGCCCTGACCGTCTCGCTGGCGACGCTCGTCCTCGCGGGCATCGTGTTCGCCCGCTTCGAACCGGGCGGCGAGCGCTACCAGCTCACCGAGTCGCACGCCTGGATCAAGGACTTCGGCGTCCGCTACGAACTGGGCGTCGACGGCATCGGGGTGGCGCTCCTCGCGCTCACCGCGCTGCTGATCCCCTTCGTCATCCTGGCGGGCTGGCACGACGCCGACCCTTCCCCAAGCTCTCAACTCCGTTCGAGCAGGGGAGGCCCCAACGAGACGAACCCGTATCACTGGCGCCCGACCCAGGGCTTCTTCGCCCTGATCCTCATGGTCGAAGCGATGGTGGTCCTCTCCTTCGTGGCCACCGACGTCTTCCTCTTCTACATCCTCTTCGAAGCCATGCTCATCCCGATGTACTTCCTCATCGGCGGCTTCGGGGACCGGGCGCACGCGGGCAGCGACGAGAACGCGGCGGCGCAGCGCAGCTACGCCGCGGTGAAGTTCCTCCTCTACAACCTGGCCGGCGGGCTCATCATGCTGGCCGCCGTCATCGGGCTCTACGTCGTCGCGGGGAGCTTCTCGCTCTCCGAGATCGCCGAGGCGAGGGCCGACGGATCGCTGGACATGGCGACCTCCACCGAGCGGTGGCTGTTCCTCGGGTTCTTCTTCGCCTTCGCGGTGAAGGCCCCGCTGTGGCCGCTGCACACCTGGCTGCCCAACGCCATGGGTGAGGCGACCACTCCGGTGGCCGTCCTGATCACCGCGGTCGTCGACAAGGTCGGCACCTTCGCGATGCTCCGCTTCTGCCTCCAGCTGTTCCCGGAGGCCAGCAAGTGGGCGACGCCGGTGATCATCGTCCTGGCGCTGATCTCCATCGTCTACGGCGCCCTGCTCGCGGTCGGCCAGCGCGACATCAAGCGGCTCATCGCCTACGCGTCGATCTCGCACTTCGGCTTCATCGTGCTCGGCATCTTCGCGATGACCAGCCAGGGCCAGTCGGGCGCGACCCTCTACATGGTCAACCACGGACTCTCGACCGCGGCGCTGATGCTGGTCGCCGGCTTCCTGATCACCCGGCGGGGCTCGCGCCTCATCGCCGACTACGGCGGGGTGCAGAAGGTGGCGCCCGTCCTTGCGGGAACCTTCCTCATCGGCGGCCTGGCCACCCTCTCGCTGCCCGGCCTGGCGCCGTTCGTCAGCGAGTTCCTGGTCCTGGTCGGTGTGTTCAGCGCGTACCCGGTGGCCGGTGTCGTCGCCACAGTCGGCATCGTGCTCGCCGCGCTCTACGTCCTCGTCCTCTACCAGCGGACGATGACGGGACCGGTCAGGGAGGGGATCGGGGGCATGCCCGATCTCAAGGTCCGTGAGCTGGCGGTGGCGCTTCCGCTGATCGCCCTGCTGATCTTCCTGGGCGTCTTCCCGAAGCCGCTCACCGAGGTCGTCAACCCGGCGGTGCAGCACACCATGCAGGACGTACAGAAGAAGGACCCCCAGCCCGAGGTGGAGGCCGCCAAGTGAGCGCAACAGCTGTCCACAGTCTGTGGACCATGGCGGGGGAGGTGACATCCGCCGCCCCGGGCGACAGGTTCACCGCACCGACCATCGAGTACGCCCAGCTGGCACCCGTCCTGATCGTGATCGGTGCCGCCGTCCTCGGAATCCTGGTCGAGGCCTTCGTCCCGCGACGGGCCCGCTACACCACCCAGGTGTTCCTGACGGTCGTCGCGATCGCCGCGGCGTTCGCCGCGGTGGTGGGTCTCGCAGCCGACGGGTACGCGACGAAGAACGCGCAGATCGCCGCGATGGGCGCCGTCGCCGTCGACGGACCCGCCCTGTTCCTGCAGGGCACCATCCTGCTCGTCTCCATGGTCTCCGTCTTCACGTTCGCCGAACGGCGCCTGGACCCGGCCTCGCACGGCAACCGCGTGGACTCCTTCGCCGCACAGGCCGGTTCGGTGCCCGGCAGCGACGGGGAGAAGGCCGCGGTCAAGGCCGGATTCACCACGACCGAGGTCTTCCCGCTGGCCCTCTTCTCCGTGGCGGGCATGCTCGTCTTCCCGGCGGCCAACGACCTCCTGACGCTCTTCATCGCGCTCGAGGTCTTCTCCCTCCCGCTCTACCTCCTGTGCGCCGTCGCCCGCCGCAAGCGGCTGATGTCGCAGGAAGCCGCCGTGAAGTACTTCCTGCTCGGCGCCTTCTCCTCGGCGTTCCTGCTCTTCGGGATCGCCCTGCTCTACGGCTACGCGGGCACCGTCTCCTACGCCGGCATCGGAGACGTCGTCGACGGCTCCGTCCAGCAGATCGACCCGGCCCTCGCCGGCACCATGGGCAACGACGCGCTGCTGCTGATCGGCGCGGCGATGATCCTCATGGGCCTGCTCTTCAAGGTCGGAGCGGTCCCCTTCCACATGTGGACCCCGGACGTCTACCAGGGAGCCCCGACCCCGGTCACCGGCTTCATGGCGGCGGCCACGAAGGTCGCCGCGTTCGGCGCGCTGCTGCGCCTGCTGTACGTGGTGCTGCCCGGCCTCACCTGGGACCTGCGCCCCGTCATGTGGGGTGTCGCGATCGTCACGATGCTGGGCGGGGCGATCGTCGCGATCACCCAGACCGACATCAAGCGCCTCCTGGCCTACTCCTCGATCGCGCACGCGGGCTTCATCCTCGCCGGTGTGATCGCGGCCAGCCCCGAGGGCATCTCGTCCGTCCTCTTCTACCTGGCCGTGTACTCCTTCGTGACCGTCGGCGCCTTCGCGGTGGTCACGCTGGTGCGTGACGCGGGCGGCGAGGCGACGCACCTGTCGAAGTGGGCCGGGCTGGGCCGCCGCTCACCGCTGACCGCGGCGGTCTTCGCGGTGTTCCTGCTCTCCTTCGCCGGCATCCCGCTCACCTCGGGCTTCTCCGGGAAGTTCGCCGTGTTCAAGGCGGCGGCGGACGGCGGCGCGAGCGGCCTCGTCGTCGTCGGTGTGATCTCGTCGGCCATCGCCGCCTTCTTCTACATCCGGGTCATCGTGCTGATGTTCTTCAGCGAGCCGAAGGCGGACGGCCCCACGGTCGCCGTCCCGTCCCCGCTGACGATGACCACGATCGCGGTCGGAGTGGCCGTGACCCTGGTGCTGGGGCTGGCCCCGCAGTACTTCCTCGACCTGGCGAGCCAGGCGGGAGTGTTCGTGCGGTAACGGTGAGAACGCGCTGCGACGCCGGACGGGCCTTGGAAAGTCAAGCCCGTCCGGCGTTGTCGTAGGCGGCGCCTATGGTTGCCGGTGACGGGTGAAGACGGACGGACGGGCGCGACCATGAGTGTGACGACCGAGAGCGCTGCGCAGCAGACGCTGCACCGGGTGTTCGGGTACGAGGCGTTCCGCGGCGAGCAGGGCGCGGTGATCGAGCACGTCGTCGAGGGCGGCGACGCGGTTGTGCTCATGCCCACCGGCGGCGGCAAGTCCCTCTGCTACCAGATCCCCGCCCTGGTCAGGCAGGGGACCGGCATCGTGATCTCCCCGCTGATCGCGCTCATGCAGGACCAGGTGGACGCCCTGCGGGCGCTCGGTGTCCGCGCGGGCTTCATGAACTCCACGCAGGACTTCGACGAGCGCCGCTCGATGGAGGCCCAGTTCGTCGCAGGTGAGCTCGACGTGCTGTATCTGGCCCCCGAGCGGCTGCGCCTCGATTCGACGCTTTCCCTGCTGGCCCGCGGCGAGATCTCCGTCTTCGCCATCGACGAGGCGCACTGCGTCGCCCAGTGGGGCCACGACTTCCGCCCCGACTACCTGGCCCTGTCCGTCCTGGGCGAGCGCTGGCCCGACGTACCGCGCATCGCGCTGACGGCCACGGCGACCGACGCCACGCACCGGGAGATCACCCAGCGGCTGGGCATGCCCGACGCCAGGCACTTCGTGGCCGGCTTCGACCGGCCGAACATCCAGTACCGCATCGTGCCGAAGGCCGACCCGAAGAAGCAGCTGCTCACCTTCCTCAAGGAGGAGCACGCGGGCGACGCGGGCATCGTCTACTGCCTCTCGCGCAATTCGGTGGAGAAGACCGCCGAGTACCTCTGCCGCAACGGCATCGAGGCCGTGCCCTACCACGCGGGCCTGGACGCCGGGACCCGCGCCGCACACCAGGCGCGGTTCCTGCGCGAGGAGGGCCTGGTCGTCGTCGCGACCATCGCCTTCGGCATGGGCATCGACAAGCCCGACGTGCGCTTCGTCGCCCACCTCGACCTGCCCAAGTCCGTCGAGGGCTACTACCAGGAGACCGGCCGCGCGGGACGCGACGGGGCGCCCTCCACGGCCTGGATGGCGTACGGACTCCAGGACGTCGTCCAGCAGCGCAAGCTGATCCAGGGCGGCGAGGGCGACGAGGCATTCCGCCGCCGGGCCGCCTCGCACCTCGACTCGATGCTGGCGCTCTGCGAGACCGTCCGGTGCCGTCGCGCCCAGCTCCTGACGTACTTCGGCCAGGAGCCCGCCGAGAAGTCCTGCGGCAACTGCGACACCTGCCTCACCCCGCCCGAGACCTGGGACGGCACGGTGGCCGCCCAGAAACTGCTGTCCACCATCGTCCGGCTGAAGCGGGAGCGTAACCAGAAGTTCGGGGCCGGCCAGATCATCGACATCCTGCTGGGCCGCAAGACGGCGAAGACCATCCAGTTCGACCATGACCAGCTCTCGGTCTTCGGTATCGGCGAGGAGCTCGCCGAGGCGGAGTGGCGCGGTGTGGCGCGCCAGTTGCTGGCCCAGGGGCTGCTGGCCGTGGAGGGCGAGTACGGCACGCTGGTGCTGACCGAGGAGAGCGGCTCCGTGCTCGGCCGGGAGCGGGAGGTCCTGCTCCGCAAGGAGCCGAAGCGGCCCACGACCCGCTCCGGCGGGACGGGCGAGCACAAGGCCAAGCCGGCGGCGGCCGTGGCCGACCTCCCGGCGGAGGCGGTCCCGGTCTTCGAGGCGCTGCGCGCCTGGCGCGGCGCCCAGGCCAAGGAGCTGGGCCTCCCCGCGTACGTGATCTTCCACGACGCGACCCTGCGGGAGATCGCCACCCTGCGCCCGGGTTCCCTGGCGGAGCTGGGCGGGGTCAGCGGACTCGGCGAGAAGAAGCTGGCGACGTACGGCGAGGGGGTGCTGGAGGTGCTGGCGGGACTGGGGGACGCGGACCCGTCGGCGGCTCCCCAGGCCGAAGCGGCCCCGGCAGACGCTTCCCGGGCGGATGCGGCCCCCGCGCCGGCCCAGCCCGCCGTCCGGGCCGCGGATCCGGAGTTCGGCTGGGACGAGGAGCCGCCCGAATACGAGTGAGCCGGGCGGCAGGAACGCCGGGGCGGACCTATCGCGGGCCCGCCGCCCGGCGGCGGGACACGATCGCGTTCAGATCGAGATCGACGGGAAAGGGTGTGGAGACCTTCATCCGGTCGTGGAAGATCCCGGTGGAGGTGTAGGCGCCGGTCGCGGGCTCCAACTCGAACGCGTACACGACTGCCCGGCCGTCCTTGTTCTCCACCCGCCAGTAGTGCGGGATCCTTGCCCGCGCGTACTTGACGGGCTTGGTCTCCCGGTCACGGGTGACGGACTCGTCGGACACGACCTCGACAGCCAGCAGCACACTGCTCGCGGGGAACCGTGTCTGCCGCAGACTCTCGACCGCGTCCGCGCGCACGACGACGACGTCGGGTTCGGGCCGGTTCTGGAAGTCGATGTCGATGGTGAACTCCCGGATGGCCTCCAGCTCAGGCGGTGCCAGCGACTGCAATTGCCAGTTGAAGAAGTCGACCGCCCGTGTATGGAACAACGTCTGCGGACTCACGAAAACCAGACTCCCGTCGATCAGCTCCGTGTGCGGAGGCAGATTCGGGAGTGTGTCCAGGTCATCGGCGGTCCAGCCGCCCGCGGGCGGGACCGCCCACCTCGGCTCGGGGGCCTCGGGTTCGATGCTCATCAGTGCTCCCATACGAAGGAGTCTCGCGGGTCCGTCCAGCGTATCCGCCCACAACCTGATCAAGCCCACCCGCACGTGTGCGCGACCGACGCGCCGTTGACCACCATCCGGCCGCGCTCCCCGAGCGGTCGTTCCTCAGGGAGCGTCGGCGCGGGGTTCTTCACGACGAGGCGGTGATCCGGCCGGTGACCTCGCCGAGCCCGACCCGCGTCCCGTGCGGGCCCGGTGCCCACGCGGTCAGGGTGACGGTGTCGCCGTCCTCCAGGAACGTCCTCTTGCCCTCCGTCAGGTCCAGGGGATCGCGGCCGTTCCACGTGAGTTCCAGCAGGGAGCCGCGCTGCCCCGGTTCCGCACCGCTGACCGTGCCGGAGCCGTACAGGTCTCCCGTGCGCAGCGAGGCGCCGTTCACGGTCATCTGCGCCAGCTGCTGGGCCGCCGTCCAGTACATGGAGGCGAACGGCGGTTCGGAGACGGTCTGTCCGTTGATCTCGACCGAGATCCGGATGTCGAAGCCGCCCGGCTCCTCGTCGTCCGCGTCCTCCAGATACGGGAGGAGCTCGAAGTCCCGGGCGGGAGGCTCCGTGCGGGCCGCGTCCAGGGCCTCCAGCGGGGTGACCCACGCCGACACGGAGGTGGCGAAGGACTTGCCGAGGAACGGGCCCAGCGGCACGTACTCCCAGGCCTGGATGTCCCGCGCCGACCAGTCGTTGAGGAGGGACAGGCCGAAGACGTGCTCACGGAAGTCGCCGAGAGGGACGGGGGACCCCTGAGCCGACGGCACGCCCACCACGAAGCCGACCTCGGCCTCGATGTCCAGCTTCACCGAGGGCCCGAAGACGGGGGCGGGGTCGGCCGGCGCCTTGCGCTGCCCGGAGGGGCGCACCACGTCCGTGCCGGAGACGACGACCGTGCCCGCCCGTCCGTGGTAACCGATCGGCAGATGCTTCCAGTTGGGGGTGAGGGCCGCCCCGTCCGGACGGAAGATCCTCCCCACGTTGGTGGCGTGGTGCTCGCTGGCGTAGAAGTCGACGTAGTCCGCCACCTCGTACGCCAGGTGCAGGGTCACGGAGTCGAGCGGGTACAGCAGCGGTTCCAGGGCCGGGCGGTGGGACGGGACCGTCACCCACGCCGTCAGTGCCCGCCGCACGTCCCGCCACGCGGTCCGCCCCGCCGCCAGCAGCGGCATCAGGCTCGGCTGCGCCAGCAGTCTGGCGTACGGCGAGCCCAGCGCGTGGGCCGCCGCTCCGGCATCCAGCACGTGTTTGCCCACACGGACTCCGACCCTTCTGTCATCGGGGTGTCCGGGGATGGAGAACACACCGTACGGAAGGTTGTGCGGACCGAAGGGATCGCCTTCGGCCAGGTCGAGCGGGCTGCTCTGCTCGGGCATCTGTCGCTGCCCCTTTCCAGTCGCTTGGGGAACACGTTACGTCGGCGTCGCCGGTCGGCGGCAGTGCCTCAAGTAGGCGTAATGCCCGGAAAGTTACGTGATAACCCTGCTCAGCCCGCTGTCCGGGGGATTCGTTTCTCCCAGGTCCGGTGGAAGACGATCTCGTCGCCGTCCTTGCACACGACCTCGTCGGACGTGATGAAGTCGTCCGCGTCCGCGCTCAGCTCCGAGCGCGTCTCGACCCGTACGTCCCAGGACATCTCCGGCCGGTGCAGCCGGATCGTCCAGTCCGAACGGGCCCTGGCCGACAGCGGGTCGTCCTGCTGGATCGTGTACGACTCCAGAGCGTCCTCGGTGAACTCCAGCCCGTCCGGGTAGACCCGGGTGCCGCCGTAGCGCGGATCGACCTCCAGACGCCATTCGCCCTTGGCGACGTCGCGGACCACCAGGCGCTCCGGCCGTTGCTCGTCGAGCGTGGCCGGGTGGACGACGCCGAGCGGTGCCGCCTGCTCCGGTTCGCCGAAGGTGATCGCCGGGTCCTCGGTGTGCCGGCGCACCGGGAGTTCGACGAGGCTGCCCTCCGCCTCCAGCGTGAAGCCCGCCGAACCGGCCTGGGGCCAGATCCACGGCCAGTACGAGGAGGAGACGGCGAGCCTGATCCGGTGGCCGGGCGGGAAGGTGTGCCCGATGCTGTTCAGCTCGAAGGTCACGTACTCGGTCTCCCCGACGGGCCAGTCCTCCGTGCGGTCGCGCCCGTGACGGGTGGCGAGGTTGAGGGCGCCGCGGGTCACGAGGGTGGAGGCCCCGTCCGGGGCCACGTCGCAGAGCCGGGCGACCGCCTGGCCGCGCGGTACGTCCATCCGGACCAGGAGCGTCACCCGGGGGCGGCCGAGGATCTCGACGGGGGCGTCCTGGACGGGGAACTCGAAGCACACCGATTTGGCGTCCTCGTCCCGCTGGTCGGGCGGCAGGTCGGCGTCGTTGCCGAACGGGAAGAAGCGGCCCGCGTCCAGCCCGGTCTGCTGCGGTGAGCGGACGGTCTGCGGTCCGCCCTCCAGGCCGTACGTCACCGGAGCGACGTTCTCGGAGGGCCAGCTCGCGTCGCCGACCCAGCGGCCCGGCAGTGTTTTGTAGACCGTGGCGGGGCGGTGCGAGCCGCTGATCCAGGACCGCAGCAGGGGCTCGTTCATCACCCCGGTGTCCTCGTCCTTGAGGTGCTGGTCCCACCAGCGCAGCGTCTCCTGGAGGAAGCCGATCGCGGGTCCCGGGGGAAGCCCGCGGTCCGGGTACTGGTGCGACCAGGGGCCGATCAGCCCGCGCACCTGCCCGGGGTCCAGGTGCTCGACGAGCCTCAGGACGGTGTCGCGGTACGGGTCGTGCCAGCCGCCCACCGCCAGGACCTTCGCCCGGATCGCCCCGTAGTCCTCGCAGACGCTGCCGTGCTTCCAGTAGTCGTCGCGGGTCTGGTGGGCCAGCCACGTGTGGATGAACGGCTCGACCTTCTCCAGCCGCCGCAGCCACATGTCCCGCCAGTCGTCGCCGACGTCCGCCGGGTCCGGGGGCCGGGAGACGAAGGCCAGCATGGTGGAGGCCCAGGCGTGCATGTCCACACCGAGGACGGAGCCGCCCATGTAGTGGACGTCGTTGTCGTAGCGGTCGTCGGCCGAGCACACGGTGACGACCGCCTTCAGGGGCTCCGGCGCGAGCGCGGCGATCTGGAGCGAGTTGAAGCCGCCCCAGGAGATGCCGAACATGCCGACCCGTCCCGAGCACCACTCCTGCTGGGCCAGCCAGTGCACGACGGCGACACCGTCGGCGAGTTCCGTCGCGTCGTACTCGTCACCCGGCATGCCCTCGCTGTTGCCGTGCCCGCGCACGTCGACGCGCACGGAGGCGTAGCCGTGGCCCGCGTACCAGGGATGACGCTGCCAGTCGCGCGGCGCCGTCCAGTCGCTGAGCCGGTAGGGCAGGTACTCCAGCAGCGCCGGCACCGGTTCGTCGGTGACCGGCCGCCAGATCCTGGTGTACAGCTGGGTGCCGTCCTCGAGGGGGATGTAGAGGTCCTCGTGGGTGGTCTCGTACGGGAAATCGGTGCGGATGTGCATGGCTGTACCTCAGTGGACGGGGTGCATGGTGCGCCTGAGCCAGGGAGCGGCGGCGACGACGGCCACACCGGCCGCCACCGCGATGGCGCCATTGACACCGAAGTAGGCGGGGGTGGAGACCTCGCCGTAGAGCTTCACGATCTGTGCCTGGATGCCGTTGGCGAGGGCCAGCGACAGGAACCACAGGGCCATCGTCTGGCTGGCGAAGGCCTTGGGGGCGAGCTTCGTCGTGGCGGACATGCCGGAGGTCTCCAGCAGGATGTCGCCGAGGCCGAGCAGCAGATAGGAACCGACGATCCACCAGGCGGCCATCTCGTACGTGTCGTCGGTGTGACCCGAGGTCGGGACGGCCATCAGGAGGAAGGACAGACCGCCGAGGATCACCCCGATCGCGATCTTGTTGGAGGCGTGCGGCTGGCGCGGCCCCATCCGGGCCCAGACGGCGGCCACGACGGGCGCCAGCGCCACCTCGAAGGCGCCGAGCGCGGAGGCGTACCAGCTCGCGGGGAAGTGGAAGCCGAAGATCTCCGTGCGGGCGTTCGTCGAGGCGAGCAGCATCATCGTGGAGTACGCCTGGAAGAGGATGAAGTTGAAGACGACGGAGGCCAGGAACAGCACGACGTACGGCCGGAGCCTGCCGCGCTCCTCCGGGGTGACCCGGGGGCTCCTGAACATCACGGCGAAGTACACGACGGGCGCGATCACCGAGACGAGGGTGAGCACGTCGACGAACCGGTCCATCGTGAGCCAGCCGGCCAGCACCAGGGCCGTCGCCACCAGGGCGGCCACCACGACACCGGCCACGATCGTCAGCACGGCCCGGCGCATCGGGCCGGGCGCGAGGGCGTACTCCGCCGTGTGCTTTCGCCCGGCCAGGTGACGCCGGCCCGCGACGTACTGGATCAGGCCGAGCGTCATGCCGACCGCGGCGGCCGAGAACCCCCAGTGCCAGCCCGCGTGCTCGCCGAGCCATCCGGTGACCAGCGGTCCGGCGAAGGCGCCGATGTTGATGCCCATGTAGTACAGCGCGAAGCCGGCGTCGCGGCGCTGGTCCTCCGTGCGGTAGAGCTTGCCGACCATCGAGGCGACGTTGGGTTTGAGCAGGCCCGTGCCCGCGCTGATCAGGCCGAGACCCACCCAGGTCATGGTGGCCGTCGGCACGGCCATCGCGTAGTGGCCGCAGGCGATGAGGATGCCGCCGTACAGGACGGCACGGTAGGAGCCGAGGATGCGGTCGGCCAGCCAGCCGCCGGCGACGGACACGAGATAGACGAGGGTGCCGTAGGCGGCGGACACCGATGCGGCGGTGCCCGGGTCCATGCCCATGCCGCCGTCGGAGACCGTGTCGGCGAAGAAGAGGACCAGGATGGCCTGCATCCCGAGGAACGAGAAACGCTCCCAGACCTCCAGCCCGGACAGGGTCATCAGGCCCCGTGGCTGGCCGAAGAAGGCGTGATCGTCTTCGGGCGCGGGCGGGGCCGGTCCGGTACCGGTCGCGGCGTGGGACAAAACGACAACTCCTGATCGTATGAGCTGATGCCGAACATACCGGCGGTGGCGGGAAGGCGCCCACGGTGATCCAAAGGGGACCGGATACGCTGAGTTGATTGAGGACAGCGACACATCGACATTCCGTGTGATCGTCAGCAGACAGGAGATCCCCTCGTGACCGTCGTCGGGCCGTTCGGACTGAGCGTGCGGGACCAGGCTCTTGAGGCCGATGTCCAGGCCGGTTTGGCCGCCGTCGAGGCGGGGCTGCTGGCTGCCACCAAGAGCGAGGTCCCGTTCATCACGGAGGCCGCGCAGCACCTCGTCAGCGCGGGTGGCAAGCGCTTCCGGCCGCTCCTGGTGATGCTCGCTTCCCAGTTCGGAGACCCTGACGCGCCGGGCGTGGTCCCCGCAGCCGTGGTCGTCGAACTGACGCACCTGGCGACGCTGTACCACGACGACGTGATGGACGAGGCGGACGTGCGCCGGGGGGTGGACAGCGCCAACACCCGCTGGGGCAACTCCGTCGCCGTCCTGACGGGCGACTTCCTCTTCGCCCGCGCGTCGCACATCCTGGCCGACCTCGGGCCGGAGGCCGTCCGTATCCAGGCGGAGGCCTTCGAACGCCTGGTCACCGGTCAGATCCTGGAGACCGCGGGCCCGCGCGACGGCCGCGACCCCGTCGACCACTACATGGACGTCCTCGGCGGCAAGACCGGCTCGCTGGTCGCCGTGTCCGGCCGGTTCGGCGCCCTGATGGCGGGGGCCGACGAGTCGGTCGTCGACATCCTGACCCAGTACGGCGAGCGTCTCGGCATCGCCTTCCAGCTCGCCGACGACGTCCTGGACATCGCCTCCGACTCCCACGAGTCGGGCAAGACGCCCGGTACCGACCTGCGTGAGGGCATCCCCACCCTGCCGGTCCTCCACCTGCGCGCGCGGGCGGCGGCCGAGGGGCGTCCGGAGGACACGGCGCTCGTGGAGCTGCTGGACGGCGACCTCGGTGACGACGCCAGGCTCGCGGAGGCGCTGCGCGGGCTGCGCGCCCACCCGGCGCTCGAACAGGCACGGCGCGACACCGTGCGCTACGCCGAGGAGGCACGCGCCGTGCTGGCGCCACTGCCCGAGTGCTACGCGAAGGCCGCGCTCGAAGAACTGTGCGACGCCGTGGTCCACCGCGCCGGCTGACCCTGCCGCGCAGGCCGCGCCCGCCCGCCGTGGCCCCCGGTCGGCCCACAGGTGCCCGGCCAACCCCTAAGGGCTCGGCAGGGTCGTTCGGCACCGGGGTCATCCCGTAGAGGTACGCACACTTGCTCCCGGGGGCTGACGCTTGACCTCGCCCGATTTGGTCAGATGGAGAACAACCACTCCTGACCACATCGGGTGAGAATGGCGGCGGGGAGTGGACGAGTGCAACGGGATGGCAGCCGCCGACCACGGAGGTAGAGCACACATGGCACCGAACGACAGCGCAGAGACCAACGGCGAGGCCACGGGCACTGTCGTGGGCCGTCGGAAGGCGGCGCGCTACATCGTCCCGTTCGCGGTGGCGGGAGTGGCGGCGGCGACGATCGGGCTCGTCCCGGCGCTCGCGGACTCCGGCGACCCGGAGCTGCCGGACATCACGGCGCAGGAACTCATCGAGAAGATCGCCGCGTCGGACGAGGAGCAGCTCTCCGGCACGGTGAAGGTCAGCACCGACCTCGGCATCCCGTCGCTCGGCGGGCTGGCGGGCTCGTTCGCACCGGGCGGCGGGCAGGGGGAGTCGACCGCGTCCCCCGATGCCAAGCTGATGGAGCTCGCCTCCGGGACGCACACCCTCCGGATCGCGGCCGACGGTCCCGACAAGCAGCGCCTGTCGATCCTCGGAGAGGGCTCGGAGTACAGCCTCGTCCACAACGGGGACGACATCTGGGGCTACGACAGCGAGAGCAACGAGGTCTACCACGCCGAGTCCGACGGGAACGAGCGTGGCGGCAAGGCCGGTGAGCGCAAGGCGCCGAAGGGGGTGCCCGCGACTCCCAAGGACCTCGCCGAGGAGGTGCTCGCCGCCGCCGGTGACACCACGTCCGTCACCGTCGACGGCACGTCGCAGGTGGCGGGGCGCGACGCCTACAAGCTCCTGATCAAGCCGAAGCAGTCCGGTTCGACGATCGGCTCCGTCACGGTGGCGGTCGACGCCTCGACCGGCGTACCGCTGAAGTTCACGCTGGCCCCGAGCAGTGGCGGCAAGGCCGCGGTCGACGCCGGCTTCACGTCGGTCGACTTCGCGAAGCCCGACGCCTCATCCTTCGCCTTCACCCCGCCCGAGGGCGCGAAGGTCACCGAGGCCGACGAGCTGAAGGCCGAGGCGGAGAAGGCGGGCACGGCGGACAAGGCGCACAAGGCGCACAAGGACCTGGGCTCGCTGGAGGACTTCAAGGGCCTCAACGTCATCGGTGAGGGCTGGAACGCCGTCGCCGCGGTCGAGGTCCCGGGCGGGGCGGGGATGCCCACCCAGGGCTCCGGCGACGTTCCCGCGCAGGCGCGGCAGTTCCTGGACGCGCTCGGCGACAAGGTCAGCGGTGACTTCGGCTCGGGCACGGTCTTCAAGACGCGCCTGGTCAACGCGCTGCTGACGGACGACGGCAAGGTCTACGTCGGCGCGGTCACCGAGGACACGCTGGTGAAGGCGGCCGACGCCGCCGAGTAGGACGCACCCCTGTAGGCCCCGCCCCGTCGTACGCTCCGTACGGCGGGGCGGCTCGGTCCGTGAGGCGGGGCGCCAGGCACGGGGCGCCGGACGCGGGCGCCGGACACGGCGGGACAGGACCGGGAGTGCGCATGACCGACACAGCGGCCGAGGCGGGGGAGACCGAGGCGGAGACGGGGCCGGTGCCCGGCAGTGTGATCGAGACCCGTGGGCTCACCAAACGCTACCGGGGCGGGCAGTTGGCCGTCGACGGACTCGACCTCGCCGTCCCCGCCGGAAGCGTCTTCGGCTTCCTCGGGCCCAACGGCTCGGGCAAGACCACCACGATCCGGATGCTCATGGGGCTCATCGCCCCGACCTCCGGCACCGCGCACGTCCTGGGTTGCCGTATGCCGGCCGCCTCCCGCACGGTGCTTCCGCAGGTCGGCGCGCTCATCGAAGGGCCCGCGCTGTACCCGTTCCTGACGGGCCGCGGCAATCTCGTACGGTTCGACTCCGCCGACCCGGCGGCCGATCCGCGCACCCGGCGCGCACGCGTGGAGAACGCCCTGGACCGGGTCGGGCTCGCCGCCGCGGCCGGAAAGAAGGCCAGGACGTACTCACTCGGGATGAAGCAGCGCCTCGGGCTGGCCGCGGCCCTCCTCCAGCCGCGCGGACTGCTCGTGCTGGACGAACCGACCAACGGCCTCGATCCGCAGGGCATGCGTGAGATCCGCTCACTGGTCCGTGACCTGGCGGCGGAGGGCACCACCGTCTTCCTCTCCTCCCACCTGCTCGACGAGATCGAACAGGTATGCACACACGCGGCGGTGATGGCCCGCGGCAGGCTCCTCGTCCAGGGGCCGGTCGCAGAACTCGCCGCGGGGGCCCGCGGCCGGCTCGCCGTCACCACCCCCGACCCGGGCGACGCCGCCCGCATCCTGGCTGAGCACGGGGCGACGGGCCTCGTGACCGAAGGGGACCGGGTGAGCGCCGACGCGCCGCCGGGCGGGACGGAGCCGGCGGACCTCAACGCCGCCCTCGTGCGCGGCGGTGTCCGCGTACGCGCCTTCGGCATCGAACGGGCCTCGCTCGAGGACGCCTTCGTCGCACTCACCGGAGAGGGATTCGATGTCGCAGGCTGAACTCACGGCGGTCCCCGCGCCACGCACCGCGCCGCGCGCTCTGTGGGCGTTCGGAATCCTCCGCTCCGAACTGGCCACCACCCTGCGCCGGTGGCGCACCCTCGCCCTGCTCGGTGTGCTGGCGGCCGTGCCCGTCCTCATCGGGATCGCCGTCCGGATCGAGACCGGCGACGGCTCGCGGGGCGGGCCCGACGGCGGGGGAGGCCCGGCCTTCCTCTCCCAGGTCACCAACAACGGGCTGTTCCTGGTCTTCGCGGCGCTCTCCGCGACGCTCCCCGTCTTCCTCCCGATGGCCGTCGGCGTCGTCGCGGGGGACTCCGTCGCGGGCGAGGCGAGCGGCGGCACCCTGCGCTACCTGCTGGTCGCGCCGGCGGGCCGCACCCGGCTGCTGCTCGTGAAGTACGCGTCAGTGCTGGTGTTCTGCCTGGTCGCCACCCTCGTCGTGGCGGCGTCGGCACTCGCGGCCGGGGCGCTGCTCTTCCCGGTCGGGGAGGTCACGACGATCTCCGGGACCCGGATCGGCTTCGGTGAAGGACTGCTGCGGGCCGGGCTGATCGCGGTCGCCGTGGCGGTGTCCCTCACCGGTTTCGCGGCGCTGGGCCTCTTCATCTCGACACTCACCGACAGCGGGGTCGCGGCCATGGCGGCCACGGTCGGGGTGCTGATCACCGCGCAGATCCTGGATACGATGCCCCAGCTCGAAGGGATCCACCCGTATCTCTTCCCGCACTACTGGATGTCCTTCACGGACCTGCTGCGCGACCCGGTCCACTGGGACGAGCTGACCAGGAATCTGGGTCTGCAGGCGCTGTACGCGGCGGTGTTCGGCTCCGCGGCCTGGGCGCGCTTCACGACGAAGGACGTCAGCGTCTGAGTGAGGGACGGCACAGGCCGTTCGTACCGTCGGCCGGTCGAGCCGTCCCCCGATCGGCTCGTCGCGGCACGAACGGCACGAACGGTGTGCTCCACGGAACGTCACGACACGGTACGTTCCGTTTCCAGCCTGGTTATTGTTCGACTTTTGGCGACGACCTGTCAATAAGCGGTGGGCGGAATCCCCCTATGCTCACCGAATGATCACATCGCCGAGTTCCGTGCGTCGCAGCGAGAGGTCACGACGGGCGACGCTGGACGCCGCCCTGGAGCTGTGCACGGAGAAGGGGTACGGCCGGGTCACCGTCGAGGCCATCGCTGCGCGCGCCGGGGTGAGCAAGAAGACGATCTACCGGTGGTGGCCCTCGAAGGGCGCGGTGATGCTGGAGGCGTTCGCCGAGGCGTTCGTCGGCGCCACACCGTTCGTCGACACCGGTGACATCGCGGCCGATCTGCGGACGCACATCAACGCCGCGGTGAGGGTGGTCTCCACTCCGCCCTACGGCCCGGCGTACGCCGGGATCCTGTCGGAGATGCACCACGACGACGACCTCGCGCGGGCGGTCCTGGAGCAGCTGGTCGGCCCCCGTGTCGAGGCCGCCGTGGGGCGCCTGCGCCGCGCCCAGGAACAGGGGCAGGTCCCGGCGGGAGCAGACCTGCCGCTCGCGGTGGAGATGCTCTACGGCCCGGTCTACTACCGCCATGTGCTGCGCAGGCCGGCCCAGGACGAGGCGACGGTCGCCGCGCTCGTGTCCCATGTCCTGCGGTCCCTCGTCACGGGCGACGACGCCGCTCCGGCAGGAACCCGGGACGACGCTCCCGCCCAGGGCTGAGGTGCGTGCCTGCCGGAGGCTTCTCCGGCCGCCAGGTCCGTGCGTTCTCAGGTGAAGAGCCGGTCGAGGACCACCGCGACGCCGTCGTCCTCGTTCGAGAGGGTGATCTCGTCGGCCGCCGCCCGCAGCTCGGCGTGCGCGCCGGCCATCGCCACCCGGTGGCCCGCGAGGCGGAACATCGGCAGGTCGTTGGGCATGTCTCCGAACGCCACGGCCCCGGAGAGGTCCCGCTCCAGCAGGGCGGCGGCCAGGGAGACCCCGGTGCCCTTGTCCACGCCGTACGGCGCCAGCTCCACCGTTCCCGGGCCCGCCATCGTGACGGACGCCAGATCGCCCACCGCCCCGCGGGCGGCCGCGGCCAGTTCGTCGTCCGTCAGCTCGGGGTGGCGTATGAGGACCTTGATGACCGGCTCCGCCCACAGGTCCGAGCGGCGCCCGGCCCGCTGTGCGGGGAGTGAGGGGTGCGGCATGCGGTAACCCGGCTCGATCAGCGTCCTGCCGTCGGTGCCGTCCTGGTCGACGGCCGCGAACACCTGCCCCACCTCGGCCTCGATCTTGCCGAGCGCGGTGTCGGCCAGGTCCCGGTCCAGCGTCACCGAGTTCAGCATCCGGGCCGACCCGGCGTCGTACACCTGCGCCCCCTGCCCGCAGACCGCGAGGCCGTCGTAACCGAGGTCCGCGAGCAGGGCGCGTATGCCGGGCACCGGGCGGCCCGTGACGATCAGGTGCTGCGCGCCGGCCGACGCGGCGCGGGCGAGAGCGGCGCGGGAGCGGGGGCTCACGGTGTCGTCGGAACGCAGCAGCGTGCCGTCCAGATCCGTGGCGACGAGGGTGTATGCGGCGGGTGGCGTGAACATGAGGTCAGCCTAGAGAGATCGCCGTCCGGCCGTACGTCGCTGAGCTGCGAGGACGGGCGGCTCCGGTCACTGCACGCAGAATTCGTTGCCCTCCGGGTCCAGGAGCACGTGCCACGACCCGCCGGGTTCCTCGACACTCCGCAGCACACCCGCGCCCAGCCCCACCAGCCGTTCCACCTCGGCCTCGCGCTGTCCGGGGGCCGAGTGGACGTCCACGTGGAGGCGGTTCTTCACCGTCTTGGGCTCCGGCACGCGCTGGAAGAGCAGCCGGCGCCCGAGCCCGGTCCCGCTCTTCTCCTCGTACGGGTCGTCCGGATGCCGCACCGCGGCGAGATCACGCCAGGCGCGGCGGCCGTGCGGCTCGACCGTGGCGTCCTCGGTCACCACTCCCACCTCGAGCAGCTCCTCGATCAGGGGGCTGTTGTCCTCGACGAGGTAGCCGAGGGCCTCGGCCCAGAAGTCGGCCTGGGCATGCGGATCGCCGGCATCGATGACGAGCTTCCAGTGCAGTGTCATGGACACCGTTCTTAGTGGTTCCCCGACGGGTGCGGCAATGGGCGCGCCGGAACCGGGGCGCTTATTCTCCGCACGCAGCGCAGAGGTGTCCGGACCTCAGCGCGGCGGGCAGGCCGGGCAGGCATGGCCGCCGAACGCTCCGAGCAGCTCTCCGGCCGCCGCGCGCACCGCCGGGTCGCCGTCCCCGGCCAGCCGCTCGGCCGTCGCCAGGCCGGCCAGGACGGCCAGATGCGCGTCCCTGGTCCACTCCGGGTGGTGGGCGTGACCGTGGGCGAGGATCGTCCCGAGCAGTGCGAGCACCCCCACGCGGTCCTTCACGGTCTCCATGGAGGCCAGTTCCCACAGGAAGGGCACCGTGGCGGCCGTCGCGTCGAACACGGCCATGGCGGCGATCCACTGCCCCAGGTCGCTCAGTGCGTCGTCGGCCGACTCGCTGTCGCCCCAGGCGATCCGCGACAGCATCCCGGGGACCTGGGAAGCGGAGCCCTGGGCATGGCGCAGCTCATGCCACCGCACGTGCCTCATGTCCTTCAGGATCGTCCCCATCCGGGCACTCAATCAGCCTTTGCGGGTGCCGTCCACCATGTCTGCCCCCCTACTCGGCGGTCCGGCTCGCGCTCTGTCCCGCGCGCGTCCGGGCGCCGCCGCGCGGCGGCGGCTGACCCGGGGACGGCCGGGTCACTTCCTCACCACGGGGGCGTCCACGTCCGGTGCGCAAGCGGAGGCTGTCGCGTTGGGGGCCGCGGCCTCCGCGGCCCGTACGGCCAGACGCAGGGCCTCGGCCCTGGTGCGTCGTGCCGTCCGCAGGGCGTCCCAGGTCAGCAGCATCAGCGCCACCCAGACCAGGGCGAAGCCGGCCCATCGCTCGGGGGGCATCGCCTCATGGAAGTACAGGATGCCGAGGGCGAACTGGAAGACCGGTGCCAGATACTGCAGCAGGCCCAGGACGGACAGCGGGACCCGGATCGCCGCGGCGCCGAAACAGACGAGCGGGACCGCGGTGACGAGCCCTGTCGCGGCGAGAAGCGCCCCGTGCCCCGCACCCTCGGCGAAGAACGTCGCGTCGCCGCTCACCCCGAGCCACAGCAGGAAGCCGAGCGCGGGCAGGAACAGCACGGCGGTCTCGGCGGCCAGGGACTCCAGTCCGCCCATGTTGACCTTCTTCTTCAGCAGGCCGTACGCCGCGAACGAGAACGCCAGCGCCAGCGAGACCCACGGCGGCTGCCCGTATCCGATGGCCAGCACGAGCACGGCGGCGAAGCCGGTCGCCACGGCCGTCCACTGCACCGGCCTCAGCCGCTCACCGAGCAGCAGGACGCCCATGGCGATCGTGACCAGGGGATTGATGAAGTAGCCGAGTGACGCCTCGACGACGTGGCCGTTGTTGACGGACCAGATGTAGAGACCCCAGTTGACCGAGATCACGGTCGCGGCCGTCGCGATCAGTCCCAGGCGCCGTGGCCGGCGCAGCAGCTCGCCGATCCACGCCCAGCGGCGCAGGAACAGCAGGGCGATGCCGACGACACCCAGGGACCACACCATCCGGTGAGCGAGGATCTCCACCGCTCCCGACGGTTCCAGCAGCGGCCAGAAGAGGGGTACGAGGCCCCACATCCCGTACGCGCCGATGCCGTACAGCAGACCTGCCCGCTGCTCGTTCTTCCCCTTCACGGGCCCTCCCGGCGCTCCTGGGTCGGCGACGGGCCGACTGCACGACGGTAGCGCCGGGAGGGCCTCCGTGTCATTGCCGTCTCACGGAAACGGTAGTGACAGTGCGGGGCGTCCCTCAGGCGGCGGCCACCGCGGCGGAGACCGTCACGGAAGCCGGGGTCGTCGGCCGCCCGATCAGACGGGCCAGGTCACCGCTCGTCCCGGCGAGCAGGCCGCGCCCGATCGCCTCGTCCACGTCGACGAGGATCTCGGCGAACGGTGCCGGCACCCCGGCGCCGACGAGGATCTCCTGGTGCACGGCGGCGGGTACCTCCGTGTAGGTGATCTCCCTGCCGGTCGCGGCGGCCACCATGGCGGCGTACTCCGCCAGCGACCAGGCGACGTCGCCGCTCAGCTCGTAAGCCGCGCCGAGGTGCCCCTCGCCCGTCAGCACGGTGGCGGCCGCGTCGGCGTAGTCGGCCCGGGTGGCGGAGGCGACCCGCCCGTCGCCCGCGTTCGCGACGACGGCGCCGTGCTCCAGGACGGGGCCGAGGTTCGCCGTGTAGTTCTCGGTGTACCAGCCGTTGCGCAGGAAGGTGTACGGGACTCCGGAGTCGAGGATCAGCTGCTCGGTCGCCTTGTGCTCGGCTGCCAGCAGGAAGTCGGCGTCGGGGCCGCCGAGCACGCCGGTGTACGCGAGCTGCGCGACGCCCGCGGCCTTCGCCGCATCGATCACCGCGGTGTGCTGCGCGACGCGCTTCCCGACCTCGCTGCCGGAGATCAACAGCACCCGGTCGCCGGACCGGAAGGCTCCGGCGAGGGTCTCGGGGCGGTCGTAGTCGGCGATACGGATCTCGACACCCCGGGCGGCGAGGGCGGCGGCCTTCTCCTTGTCGCGGACGACGGCGGCGACGGACCGGGCCGGGACCGTGGCGAGCAGGCGCTCGACGACGAGGCGGCCGAGTTCGCCGGTTGCTCCGGTGACGACGATGCTCATGTGTTTCCTCCTGTGTGCCGGGCCGGGGCGCCAGGCGGGTGCGCCGATCCTCGGTTGCGGACTCTTGGCACTCACCTTAGGACGGGCGCTTTCTAAAAGAAAGTACCCACTTTGAAGTAAGGTACTGGTATGAACGTAAGCCCGGTAGGAGTCCCGAGCGTCAACCAGCCGATGTGCCCGTCCCGGCTGGTCCTGGAACACGTCACCAGCCGCTGGGGTGTGCTGGTGCTCGCCGCGCTGCTGGAGCGTTCGTACCGCTTCAGCGAACTGCGCCGCACCGTGGGCGGGGTCAGCGAGAAGATGCTGACGCAGACCCTCCGGACGCTGGAGCGGGACGGCTTCGTGCGCCGGGACGCCGAGCCCGTGATCCCGCCGAGGGTGGACTACGCGCTCACACCGCTCGGGAGGGAGGCCGCCGAGCAGGTCTGGGGCCTGGCCCGGTGGACGGAGCGGCGGCTGGAGGACGTGGAGCGTGCCCGCGAGACGTACGACGGGGCCCGGAGCCGGTCGGCTCCGGGCCCCGGTGGACAGGGGTGACGGCGGATCAGCCGACCACGGTCCACGTGTCGTTGCCGCTCAGCAGGGTGCTGAGATCGCCCTTGCCGTGCTGCTCGATCGCGGTGTCGAGCTGGTCGGACATGAGCGCGTCGTAGACGGGGCGCTCCACGCTGCGCAGGACGCCGATGGGCGTGTGGTGCAGGGTGTCGGCGTCTGCCAGCCTGGACAGCGCGAACGCGGTCGTGGGGCTGGGATTGTGTGCGTCGTGGACGAGGATCCGCGACTTGTTCTCCTCGGTGACCGCGACGACGCTCAGGTCACCCGTGAGGGCGTCGCGGACGACACCCTTGGAACCCTCGGCCCCGAAGAGGATCTGCTTGCCGTGTTCGAGACGGATGACCGCCTCCTCGGCCCGCTCCCTGTCCTTGAGGACCTCGAAGGCGCCGTCGTTGAAGATGTTGCAGTTCTGGTAGATCTCCACCAGTGCGGTGCCCGGGTGGTCGGCGGCCGCGCGCAGCACGCTCGTGAGGTGCTTCCGGTCGGAGTCGACCGTCCGCGCCACGAACGTCGCCTCCGCGCCCAGGGCGAGGGAGACCGGGTTGAAGGGGGCGTCGAGCGACCCCATCGGCGTCGACTTGGTGATCTTGCCGACCTCGGAGGTGGGGCTGTACTGCCCCTTGGTGAGCCCGTAGATCCGGTTGTTGAACAGCAGGATCTTGAGGTTCACGTTGCGGCGCAGGGCGTGGATGAGGTGGTTCCCGCCGATGGACAGCGCGTCACCGTCGCCGGTGACGACCCAGACGGACAGGTCGCGGCGGGAGGTGGCCAGGCCCGTCGCGATGGAGGGGGCGCGGCCGTGGATGGAGTGCATCCCGTAGGTGTTCATGTAGTACGGGAAGCGGGACGAGCAGCCGATGCCGGAGACGAACGTGATGTTCTCCCTGGCCAGCCCCAGTTCGGGCATGAAGCCCTGCACGGCCGCGAGGACCGCGTAGTCGCCGCAGCCCGGGCACCAGCGCACCTCCTGGTCGGACTTGAAGTCCTTCATGGACTGCTTGCCCTCGGCCTTGGGGACCAGCTGGAGGAGTTCGTTGGCGTCAGGCATCAATGGCCTCCTTGAGGGCTGTGGCGAGCTGCTCGGCCTTGAAGGGCATCCCGTTGACCTGGGTGTAACTCTGCGCGTCCACGAGGTACTTGGCCCTCAGCAGCAGGGAGAGCTGCCCGAGGTTCATCTCCGGGACGACGACCTTGTCGTAACCCCGCAGCACCTCACCGAGATTCCGCGGGAACGGGTTGAGGTGGCGCAGATGGGCCTGCGCGATGGTCTCGCCCGCCGCGCGGAGCCGGCGCACCGCCGCCGTGATCGGCCCGTACGTCGAACCCCAGCCCAGCACCAGGGTCGTCGCGCCTGCCGGGTCGTCGACCTCCAGGCCGGGGACCTCGATGCCGTCGATCTTGGCCTGACGGGTGCGGACCATGAAGTCGTGGTTGGCCGGATCGTAGGAGATGTTCCCCGAGCCGTCCTGCTTCTCGATCCCGCCGATCCGGTGCTCCAGGCCCGGGGTGCCCGGCACGGCCCAGGGGCGGGCCAGGGTCTCCGGGTCCCGCTTGTAGGGCCAGAACACCTCGGTTCCGTCGGCGAGTTCGTGGTTCGGCCCGGTCGCGAACTGCGTCCGCAGGTCGGGGAGACCGTCGACCTCGGGGATCCGCCACGGCTCGGAGCCGTTCGCCAGATAACCGTCCGAGAGCAGGAACACCGGAGTCCGGTAGGTCAGCGCGATCCGGGCGGCCTCCAGCGCCGCGTCGAAACAGTCCGCCGGGGTCCTCGGTGCCACGATCGGTACCGGTGCCTCGCCGTTGCGCCCGTACATGGCCTGAAGTAGATCGGCCTGCTCCGTCTTGGTCGGCAGACCGGTGGAGGGGCCGCCGCGCTGGATGTCGATGATCAGCAGCGGCAGCTCCAGCGAAACCGCCAGACCGATCGTCTCCGACTTCAGCGCCACACCCGGGCCCGACGTGGTCGTCACACCCAGGGACCCGCCGAACGACGCGCCGAGCGCCGCCCCGATCCCGGCGATCTCGTCCTCCGCCTGGAACGTCCGTACGCCGAAGTTCTTGTGCTTGCTGAGTTCGTGCAGGATGTCGGATGCCGGAGTGATCGGATAAGAGCCCAGATAGACCGGCAGATCCGCCTGCCGGCCCGCCGCGATCAGCCCGTAGGACAATGCCAGGTTCCCCGAGATATTGCGGTACGTGCCCGTGGGGAAGGCCTGCGACGCCGGTGCGACCTCGTACGAGACCGCGAAGTCCTCGGTCGTCTCACCGAAATTCCAGCCCGCGCGGAACGCCGCCACATTCGCCTCGGCGATGGTCGGCTTCTTCGCGAACTTCGACCGGAGGAATTCCTCCGTCCCCTCGGTCGGCCGGTTGTACATCCATGACAACAGCCCGAGCGCGAACATGTTCTTCGATCGCTCGGCCTCCTTACGGGAAAGCCCGAACTCCTTCAAGGCCTCGATCGTCAAGGTGGTCAACGGCACCGGATGCACGTTGAACGCCTCGAGCGAACCGTCCTCGAGAGGGGATTCGGCGTAACCGACTTTCGCCATCGGGCGCTTCGTGAACTCATCCGTGTTCACGATGATGTCGGCCCCGCGCGGCACGTCTGCGATATTCGCCTTCAGCGCGGCGGGATTCATCGCGACCAGCACATTCGGCGCGTCGCCGGGTGTCAGGATGTCGTGGTCCGCGAAATGCAGCTGGAACGACGACACACCCGGCAGCGTCCCGGCGGGCGCCCGGATCTCGGCCGGGAAGTTCGGCAGCGTCGACAGGTCGTTCCCGAAGGACGCCGTCTCGGACGTGAACCGGTCACCCGTCAACTGCATGCCGTCACCCGAGTCACCCGCGAAACGGATGATCACCCGGTCCAGACGGCGGATTTCCTTATCGGTGGCACCCGTACGATCAATGCGCGGGGCTCGCTGCTCCCCGACGACAGTCTCATCGGACTTTCCGGCTGGGCTACTGACCTGGCTGGTCACTGAACTGGACCTCCCTCGGGGCGGCGGCTCGGGACCGGCCGACCCGCCGGCGGTCCAGGCCCCACCCTACTTCTGTAAGGGTCGCCTTCCTTGGACCGGTCATATGGTGGACGCGTTTTTGGACACGAGTGCGCCATCCATTGCCATGTGTTCCGGCCCTCGCGGTCACTGGATGAACGGCCCCCGTCCGATTCCGTCCTTTCGCCGCATACCGGGGGTTTCGGCTCACCGTTGGTTGATCATCCAGTTGGTCGCGAGTAGATCATCTCTTCGTCACGAGTTCAGATATGTGAGAACGGCGAGAACGCGCCGGTGATCCCCGTCACTGGGTGACAGGCCGAGTTTCAGGAAGATGTTGCTGATGTGCTTCTCCACGGCTCCGTCGCTGACGACCAACTGCCGGGCGACGGCCGAATTCGTACGCCCCTCCGCCATCAGGCCGAGGACCTCGCGCTCACGCGGCGTGAGCCCCGCCAGCACGTCCTGCTTGCGGCTGCGGCCCAGCAGCTGTGCCACGACCTCGGGGTCCAGGGCGGTCCCGCCCCGCGCCACGCGCACCACGGCGTCCACGAACTCCCTGACCTCGGCCACGCGGTCCTTCAGGAGATAGCCCACCCCGCGGCTGCTGCCGGCCAGCAGCTCGGTGGCGTACTGCTCCTCGACGTACTGCGAGAGCACCAGCACACCGATGTCCGGATAGTCCTTGCGCAGCCGCACCGCCGCCCGCACGCCCTCGTCGGTGTGCGTCGGTGGCATCCGCACGTCGGCCACCACCACGTCCGGCAGTGCGTCCTGCCCGTCGAGGTCGGCCACCGTCTTGATCAGCGCCTCGGCGTCCCCGACCCCCGCGACGACGTCGTGGCCGAGATCGGTCAGCAGCCGGGTGAGTCCCTCCCGGAGCAGCACCGAATCCTCGGCGATGACGACCCGCACTCTTTCCTTCACGACCTTGCGTCCCCCACTGTCGTTCCCCTGCGTACGCCGTTGTGAGCGCCGCCTGTGTGCCCAGCATTCCAGCATCGGCGCCCGGACGGGCCGTAACGCCGGCGGTTCCGGGACCGCCGGACGCGCCGCTGTGCCCCGGCCGCCGTGAGGGCGGCCGGGGCACAGGTTTTGGTCCGTGCGCGGAGGCGGAGCCTCAGCCCCGCCAGGGCAGTTCGGCCGTGACCGTGGTCGGGCCGCCGGCGGGGGAGTCGACGACGAGGACACCGTCCACCGCGTCCAGCCGCTCCGTCAGCCCGGCCAGACCGCTGCCCGTCGCCACCCCGGCTCCGCCGCGCCCGTCGTCCGTGACCTGGAGCATCAGCCGGTCCGCCGCCCGCCACACGTCGACCGAGGCACGGGTGGCCCGGGCGTGCTTGCTGACGTTCTGGAGGAGTTCGGAGACGGTGAAGTAGGCGATGCCCTCGATGGCCTGCGCCGGGCGGTCCACCAGGTCCACGGTCACGGTCACGGGGACGGTGCAGCGGGAGGCGATGGCGGAGAGTGCGGCGTCGAGGCCGCGGTCGGTGAGGACGGCGGGGTGGATGCCGCGGGCGAGGTCGCGTAGTTCCTGGAGGGCGACCTTGACCTCGCCGTGGGCCTCGTCGACCATGCGGGCCGCTGCTTCGGGGTCGTCGGTGAGCTTCTCCTTCGCCAGCCCCAGATCCATGGCGAGGGCGACGAGGCGGGCCTGTGCGCCGTCGTGGAGGTCGCGTTCGATGCGGCGCAGGTCCGCTGCGGCGGTGTCCACGACCACACCCCGGTCCGACTCCAGCTCCGAGACCCTGGTCGCCAGCCGGGAGGGGCCGAGCAGACCCAGGACCATCACCCGGTCCACGGACACCAGGCCCCGGATGATCCACGGTGTGACCAGGACGAGGGCCAGGCCGAACGCGCTGGTGACCGCCATCTCGAAGGGGGAGTCGAGGTAGACCTGGTGCGTCCTGTCGCCGTACAGCTGGATGCCGTCGACACCCGCGTACGCAGGGAAGACCCAGCGCCACAGCGGATAGGTGAACGCGGCCCAGCCGTACGCCCAGAACGTCACCGCGACGGTGAACGCGAACGTCGCCCACGGCATGTGCAGCACCGCGTAGAGAAGGTGCCGCCAGGACACCCCGCTCTTCAGCACCGCTCCGACCCAGGACATCAGGCCGCCCTGCCCGCGCACCGGCGCGGGGTCCGCCACGTCCAGCCGGAGCAGCCCGCGCGCCCGGCCCCGCTCGACGGCACCGAAACCGCGGCACATCACCAGGCCGGCGGCGAGTATCGGAACGCCGAGGAAGGTGATCAGCATGCCCAGGCCCAGCGACACCATGGTCACCGCGAAGCAGAACAGCACCACGCTGATCGGCAGGCTCAGGAGCACATAGGCCAGCTCGCGCCAAGCACGCGCCTCGAAGGGCGCGCGCAGCGCCGCGGGCAGGAGGTGCTTCGCCGGGGGGTAGCCCTCCGCCCCGGTGGCGGGGCCGTGGTGGTCCCGCGTGTCCGGTCCGTATGCCGTGGCCATCAGTGGCTTCCGTCCGTTTCTTCCGAGCGGGGGCTTCCCGCGGGCCGGTACAAGGGCCGATGTCTCAAGACTGCTGTGCCGGGGGCGCCGCCGCCATGGGGACCGTTTCCGTATCCGGCAGGGGGTTCTCCCCACCATGCGAGGGCGCCGCCCGGTGAACGGTTCACGCCGCACCGACCGGCTTGGCCGCGGTGCCCGCCCGGTCGCGCCACGGCAGCTCCGCGGTGACCGTGGTGGGGCCGCCCTCGGGGGAGTCCAGGACGAACAGCCCGTCGACCGCCCCCAGCCGCTCCGCCAGCCCGGACATGCCTGTACCGCCGTCGAGCCGGGCACCGCCCCTGCCGTCGTCCGTGACCTGGAGCATCAGCCGGTCGCCGGACCGCCACACACCGACCGACGCCGCGCCGGCACGGCTGTGCTTGCTGACGTTCTGGAGGAGTTCGGAGACGGTGAAGTAGGCGATGCCCTCGATGGCCTGCGCCGGGCGGTCCACCAGGTCCACGGTCACGGTCACGGGGACGGTGCAGCGGGAGGCGATGGCGGAGAGTGCGGCGTCGAGGCCGCGGTCGGTGAGGACGGCGGGGTGGATGCCGCGGGCGAGGTCGCGTAGTTCCTGGAGGGCGACCTTGACCTCGCCGTGGGCCTCGTCGACCATGCGGGCCGCTGCTTCGGGGTCGTCGGTGAGCTTCTCCTTCGCCAGCCCCAGGCCCATGGCGAGGGCGACGAGGCGGGCCTGTGCGCCGTCGTGGAGGTCGCGTTCGATGCGGCGCAGGTCCGCTGCGGCGGTGTCCACGACCACACCCCGGTCCGACTCCAGCTCCGAGATCCTGCGCTCCAGCTCGTCGGACGGCGACAGCAGCGCACGCGCCATCGCCCGGTCCGCGTTCGTCAGCCCGCGCGCGAGGTACGGGAGTACGGGCCACAGGACGAACAGGCTCACCAGCGTCACGGCGAACGTCGCCACGCCCCACGGCAGCCGGATGAACGAGTACAGCAACGCCCGCCAGCCCACCGGGTCCTTCAGCCCCGCCCACAGCCAGGAGAAGAACCCCTCTTCGCCGCGGCTCCGCGCCATCGGGCTCGGCTCCTCGATCCGCACCCCGAGCATGCCCCGGGCCCGGCCGCGCTCGGCCCGGCCGAGACCGCGCGCGCCCTGCAGTCCCAGCACGAGCAGCGGCAGCCCGATCACGGTGACGGAAAGCCCGGCACCCACGCCGATCAGGAACACGGTGTACACGAACCCGGCGATCGCCATCGGCAGATTGGCCAGGAGATACGCGATCTCCTTCCACGTCCACCGGTCGAAGGCGAATCGCGCGGGCGGCGGCCGGTCGTTGTCCGGCAGGGAGGGGCTCATGGTCATACGACCAGCGTGCCGGGCCGGGGCCTCCCACGCCATGGGGTTCGTGGGTGGGGCCGAGTAGGGATAACCCCACCTCGCCGCGCACCTCCCGCTCCACCCGTTGTGCGACGGGGCTGCTTACCGTCCTTTAACAGGGCCTAGACTCCCGTGCGTACAGACCGTCGAACAGGTTGAGGGAGCGAGGGACGGACGTGGCGGACGTGCCGGGACCGACCGTGCTCGCGTCGGACTACTTCCAGAGCTACTCAGTGGTCGGACTGCTCGCCCTGGTGGGTGTGCTGTTCGTCGCCGTCGCCTTCGGGGCCGGCCGGCTGCTGAGGCCCGTGGTCCCGACGCCGGAGAAACTCCTGACGTACGAGTGCGGCGTGGACCCCGTGGGGGAGGGCTGGGCCCACACCCAGGTCCGCTACTACGTGTACGCCTTCCTGTACGTGATCTTCGCCGTCGACTCCATCTTCCTGTTCCCGTGGGCGACCGTGTTCGCGGCCCCGGGATACGGGGCGACGACGCTGGTGGAGATGTTCATCTTCCTCGGTTTCCTGGCCGTGGGACTGCTCTACGCATGGAAGAAGGGCGTCCTCGAATGGGCGTGACGAGCCGGCCGAACCCCGAACCCTCCGTTTCGCTGCCCGATCCGACGCTGCTGCCGGAGCCCAAGAGGCTCGGCGTGCTGTCCCGGCTCGCGCCCGAGCCGATGAAGGTGGTCCTCAACTGGGGCCGCCGCTACAGCCTCTGGGTCTTCAACTTCGGACTCGCCTGCTGCGCCATCGAATTCATCGCCGCGTCCATGGCACGGCACGACTTCATCCGGCTCGGCGTCATCCCGTTCGCGCCCGGCCCCCGGCAGGCCGACCTGATGGTCGTGTCCGGCACGGTGACGGACAAGATGGCCCCGGCCGTGAAGCGGCTCTACGAGCAGATGCCGGAACCGAAGTACGTCATCTCCTTCGGCGCCTGCTCCAACTGCGGCGGGCCGTACTGGGATTCGTACTCCGTCACCAAGGGCGTCGACCAGATCATCCCCGTCGACGTCTATGTGCCCGGCTGCCCGCCCCGGCCCGAGGCGCTGCTCCAGGGCATCCTCAAGCTCCAGGAGAAGATCGCCCGCGAATCGCTCGCAGAGCGGTACGCCACCGAGGACGCGCCGCGCCCCTCGGCCGCCGCCCTGCGCAGCGGTCTCGTCGCAGCACCGGAGTCGCCGGGGGAGGAGCGGACGTGACCGCCTCGGAGATCTACGACGGGCTGCCCGACACCGTCACCGACGTCTTCGGCCCCGACGCCACCGCCGCGTACGCCTACGACCTGCTGACGGTCGACGTCCCCGCCGCATCCTGGACCGCGGCCCTGGAGACGGCCCGCGACGAGCTGGGCTGCACCTACTTCGACTGGCTGAGCGCCGTCGACGAACCGGGCACCGGCTTCCGCGTGTGCGCCCATGTCGTGGCCCTCGGCGCCGGCACGGTACGGCGGCTGCTGGTCCGTACGACGGTCCCGCACGACGCGGCCGCCCTGCCCACCGCCGTCGGCGTCTACGCGGGCGCGGCGTGGCACGAGCGCGAGACGTACGAGATGTTCGGCATCGCCTTCGAGGACCATCCGCACCTGGTCCCGCTGCTGCTTCCGGAGAGCTTCGAGGGGCATCCGCTGCGCAAGGACTTCGTCCTGGCGGCCCGCGTGGCCAAGGCCTGGCCGGGGGCGAAGGAGCCCGGCGAGTCCGAGCACGGCGGGCCC